>JAEEYU010000022.1 GCA_016288315.1 Clostridiaceae bacterium
GCGGTTTCGCCGATTTCATACTGCGCCCAGTCCTGAAGCAGATGCGCATTGACGATTCTCAGAATTGCATCCTTTGCCTTGGTGAAATAGCCGTTCATAAGGTTTATGGTTGCCTCGACGCGGAAGCCGTTTTTCCATTCGCAGTAGTCGAGAACTTCATATTCAATCTCTTTGCCTACTATGCCTTTTGTGGCGTAGAAAACCATTTCAATCATATTGCCGGTGCCGAAGGCGAGGGACATAGGCAGTTTTTTGAGATAAAAGCCGTTTTCTCTGCCGCCGATGAGACCGGTGAAGAAGAAGAGCGCTTCGCTGAAGAAAATGGAGCCGCTGGAGAAATACCAGAGCGCTTTGGTTGAGAATCTTTTACGGAATTTAGGCGCAAGCGCATAGGAGGCGTAGGACATGGGCATGCCGGGGATGCCCGCTACCGTCGGGAGCATATTGAAGTGAAGAACGTCGTTGTAGTAGAGGTCTTCGCCCGAGCCGATGTCTATGCCGCCGATAAGCCCCGTGAGCGTGTAGATGAGCAGGGGCCTGTTGCGGAAGACGGAGAGCACGCCCTTGACGGGGTGCGGGGGCTTTTCACTTTGCGGAACGCGCTCGCGGCTGACAAGAATCCAGAACACATTTGAAATAATCGTAATTAACCAGATTGTTGTTTTGAAGGTTACAAAAGTTTTTGTGATGCTCGTTTTCATATAGCCGTTGCCGATAAGGTCATAGAGCACGCCCATTATCTGCCCCGGCAGTTTGCCGACAAGGTCGCCGACGAAGTTTGCGGAGACGAGCAGCGATGTTCTCTCATTGGGGTTGGGTGTGAAAACGTTGTCAATGTATCCGCCGCCGCCGAAGAAGGCGCCGACCGTTTCGTTGAAATACATCAGAATCATATAGGCGATGAGCCTCTGCCCCGCATTGAGACCGAGAGCCGTTGTGATTAACGGGATGAAACAGCTGTAAAGTCCGCCGATGATGCTCGGAATCAGCGAGAGATACTGGAAGGGCTTGAATTTGCCCCAGCGGGTGCGCATATTGTCGATAATCGCCGCCGAAACGGGGTCGTTTATCATATCATAAACGGCGAGGGCGGCCGTTGCCTTTGCGTAGCCCTTGGGCTCTATGCCGAGAATCTTGTAAAGCCATATATCCGAACCGACTTCAAACTTGCCGAGAGTAAGCGAGCCGAACGCCTTTGTGGCAATGTAGGCGATTCTCTCCTTTGTGGTGCAGAAGAAGCGGTTCATATAAGCCCGGTTGAGTTCTATTTCATCCGACTGTCTGATTTTTTCATCATCCATCGTTTTCCGCCTCCTTCCCCTGCGTTTGCCCGGAAAGCTGTTCGTGGTGTTTTTTGGCTTCATCTTCGGCTATCTGCCGTTCTTTTTCCTGCTGTATGGCGGTAAGGCGCCTGTATTGCTCCGCCCTTATCTCTTCGGGGGTGAGCGTTTTTTCGAGCTCGAAATACTCCTCGATGGGAATGCCGCCGACGTAGCACTGCCTGTGGGTTACGGGTATGCCCTTTACGAGCACGGCAATATCGACTGCGACGTTGACGACCTGCAGAAGAATATACAGATAAGCGCCGACAGCGAGCGTCGCGGTGACTGCGCCTGAATCTCCCATAACCGCAAAGCAGACGGCGGAAGCGATTGAAGAGGCGAGGATGAGGACGTCCTGGATGATGTTGCGCGCCCTGCCCTTCGGTGAGCAGGCGAGGGTGAGAAGAATAAAATGAAGCAGAGTCAGCACAACGGAGAGGGCGAAAAGCAGGGTGCCTGCCAGAAGAAGCAGGGAGTCCGCTCTTGCCGCGCCGCCGGGCAGGGCTCTGACTGTTTCAGGGTTTATTGCGCCGAAATGGTTGACTATCGTTATCATATTGACGCTGCCGTCGGGGAAGTCAACGGGCGGCGAGAAGGTCGCTTTTATGAGCGGCAGAAACAGAGGACCTGCGGGCAGGAGGGATGTGATTATTCTTGCGACCGCAAGCTTTGTGCCGATAAACGACGCCTTTACCCTGTCAACCTTTTTCTGAAAATGGTAATACTGCACCTCGGCTTTGTCGGCGTCCTGCATAAGGCGCTCCTGAAGGTCGTAAACAACTATGTTCGCTCCGCACTGCGGGCAGTGCTGGCGCCAGTCGGACACTTTCAGCTTTTTGCCGCATCTGGGACAGTCTGCCATTTTTTCACCTCCGATTCACAGTTGTTATAATATATTATTTTAACATAAGCAGGCGATTAATTCAACCGCTTTTTGTCTATTTTTCACAGTTTTTATTGTTCTGAATATGCATAAAGATAATTGATTTTTGGCGGATGTCTGCTATACTGATAGAGTATCAACGACCCCGGGGAGGCGGATTTATGAAAAAATATATTATTGTCAACGCCGACGATTTCGGAATGTGCAAAAGCGCAAACGACGCCTGCTTTGAGCTTTTTGAGGCGGGGCGGCTTTATTCCGCAACTGTTATGATGCCCTGCCCTGCGGCGAGGGAGGCGGTTGAATTCTCGGTGAAGAATCCGCAGTATGCAATCGGAATACACACGACACTTACGTCGGAGTGGCAGAAATACCGCTGGAAGCCGCTCACTGACGGCAAAACCCTTATTGACGAAGAGGGGTTTATGTGGCACGAGGCGGATATGGTCGAGAAAAACGCAAGCAGTCAGGACATTGAAAAAGAGGTGCGCGCGCAGATTGACCTTGCGCACGGGTGGGGGATGAAGCCCTCGCACATTGACAACCACATGGGCTCGCTCTACGGCAACCAGACGGGCAGATTCTCGCTGCTGAAGCTTGCTTATAAAATCTGCGGAAGCTACGGCTACCCTTACAGAATGTATATAAAAGCGGACAAAAGAGTTGACCCGCGCGGTATTCCGCATTTTGTAAACGTTGCTGCCGCCGCTCTCTCGAAGATGTGGGCTAAAAAATACAGGGTGATTACTCCCGATTATCTGCTTTTCCCCGACTGGGACGCACCCGGGATGAAAAACTGCGAAAGCTATGAGGACTACCGCAGAAGGATTCTTGAAATATGGACAGACATTCCCGAAGGAATAACGGAGACCTTTGTTCACCCGTCCGTTGAGAGCGACGAGCTTAAAGGAATCACGAACGCTTGGCAGAGAAGGGTGTGGGAGTATATGCTGCTCAGAGACCCGGAAACGGAAAAATACCTCAATGAGCGGGGCGTTTATTTCATAAGCTACCGAGACCTTGTTGACCTGAGGATGGGAATAAGAGAGCCGTAAAAGAAGAAACCGTCACAGACTGAAACTGTCTGTGACGGTTGATTGTTTTTATGATTATTTCCAGATGCCGGCGTCTTTGCCCGAGCCGAGCTCGAAGTGGTATCTGACAATTCCGAGGTCAACCTTTGTGTAGTAGCTGAAGCCCGCCTTTGCACGGACCTTTTCGCCTTCAAGGGAGAGAAAGAACTTTTGCTGATTTGTTGCGGTGGGGGCGAGCAGAGCCGCTTCAACGCCTTTTCTGAACCATTCGGGGGAGGTATCGGTGAGGTTGCTTACCTCTTGCGCGGTTCTTGTTTTGCGCTCTTTGCCCTGTGTTTCGCCGTAGCCGAGAGAGATGACGATTTCAAGCTTTTCGCCTTTGCCGACCTCATAGGCGGAGGGAATCTTTTTGAAGGTGAGCGCCACCCAGCAGGTGTTGAGACCGAGAGTCTGGGCGTAAAGCACAATTTTTTCGCCGTAATAGCCGCATTTCTCCTCAAAGCCGGCGCCCTTTTTGCCGATGACGGCTATGTAGTTGCGCACTCCGCTGAAATTGCCGTAGTGCGCCATGGCGCCGTCAAACGCCTTCGGCTCGTCTTTTACAAGCTGGATATGCAGACCGCTCTCCGAATTGCAGGCGTCAATGAATTTTTCAAGAGCGTCGATTTTCTCCTGCTCTATCGGTCTGTCGGTGTATCTGCGCACGGAATGCCTCTGCTGCATGGCTTCAAGTAAATCCATAATATTGCTCCTCCGGATATATTTCCATACAGGAATAATATCTTTTTGAAGGCAAAATGTCAACTTTTATTCTTCAGTCACATTAAATCTTTATTTGATTTATTGACGGGCTTTTGGTAAAATAATATAAATACTGTGAAAAGAGGTGCGGAATGAACGTTTTGCTGATAAACGGCTCCCCACACGCAAAAGGCTGCACGTGGAGAGCGCTTTGTGAAATTCAGAATACGCTTAAAGAAGAGGGAGTTGACTCCGAAATAATCCACATCGGCAACAGGGATATACGCGGGTGCATTGCCTGCGGAACCTGCGCGAAAACGGGTAAATGCGTTTTTGACGACATTGTAAACGAGGTTGCCGAAAAGCTGAAGGATGCAGACGGTCTTGTAATCGGCTCGCCCGTCTATTACGCCTCCGCAAACGCGACGGCAATCGCCTTTATGGACAGACTGTTTTACAGCACGCCCTACCCGAAGGACTGGAAGGTGGGCGCCGCAGTTTCATCGGCAAGGCGCGGCGGCAACAGCGCAACATTTGACGAGCTCAACAAATACTTTACCATTTCGAGAATGCCCGTAGCGTCGGGGCAATACTGGAACGCCGTTCACGGCTTTTCGGCAGAGGATGTTGAAAAGGACGAGGAGGGTCTTCAGCAGATGCGCACGCTCGGCAGAAATATGGCGTTCCTGATTAAATCCATAGCGCTCGGCAAGGAGAAATACGGAGCGCCCGCAAGAGAAGATGCAAAGTGGACTCACTTTATCAAATAAAACAAAAGGAGTATAATTATGAAAAAAGATCTTGGAGTAAAACCCGCTGTTTACCCGATGCCCGTTTTAATGATTGCAACCTATGACGAGAACGGCGTTGTCGATGTTATGAACGCCGCCTGGGGTATGATCTGCGAGAGCGATAAAGTTACGCTCGCCCTTTCGGAATCACATAAGACGGTAAAGAACATCAAAATCAACAAGGCGTTCACCATAGGCCTTGCAGACGTAAAAAACATCAAGGCGGCGGACTATTTCGGAATTGCATCGGGCAACGACACGCCCGACAAATTCGCGCGCACGGGACTGACCGCAGTAAAGAGCGAAAAAGTCAACGCCCCGATTATCGACGAGTTCCCGCTGACGATCGAGTGCGAGCTTGCGGAGATAGTCAGAACGGACAATTTCCAGAGCGTTGTGGGCAGAATAGTCAACGTCTGCGTTGAAGACAGTCTGCTTGACGAAGACGGAAAATTCGACGTTGAAAAGTCGGGTATTCTTATGTTTGACCAGTTCAAGGCAGGTTACTACGTCACGGGCGAGAAGGTCGGTCAGGCGTGGTCCTCAGGTATGGAGCTGAAATAAGTTAAAACAAAGAGAGGTAATTGTCGTGACTTTGGATGAAAAATACCGACAGGAATGGAAAAGAGCCAAAAAGCTCATTATGAAAAGAAGAAGGAAAAAAGCAATTATCTCACTCGCACTTGCGCTTGCAGGCGCAATAATCGGAACAATATGCTGGAAATTAAAACTTGAATCCATGTGGTGCCAGACAGGAATGATTATCGGACCTTGTATGACGATTGTTTTCATATTATTGTCCGTTGAAGTTCTGTTCAGGCGCACACCGTCAGAAAATGAGATGTTAAGACAAATCAATCAAGCGTATGAAAACGCAAAAATGATGGGAAAATAAAAACACGGCTTGCAGGTTGAATCTGCAAGCCGTAATATTTTTGTGATTTTCTGTGATTTATTCAAATTCGCTGTAAGGGATGATGTTTTCATATTTATCGGCGTCAAATTCCTTGCCGCAGATATACGCCTTTTTAACCTGCTTTTTGCCCTTGACAAATTCGGGTTTGCCTGGACAGAAGGGGTAAAAACCGAGCACGCCGAAAACATACCAGAGAGCCATTGAGCCGTTGTCTTCGTCACCGGGGAAGCCGTCATCTTTATAAGAGAACGCCTCTTTGCAGAGCTTTTCAACCCAATATGCGGTTTTGTCAACCTCGCCGAGAGCGCTGTAAATATAAGGAATATGAAAACTCGGCTGGTTGGAGATTGCGCACTGACCGAAATCGGCTGCCGCCATCTCGGTTATTTCGTGAATCTCGCACTCGTAGCCATTGACAACGTAATCGGGCGGGCAGGCGAAGAGGGCGTCGATTTTTTCGATGAGCTTGTCTTTGCCGCCGTAGAGCTCGGCGAGACCTTCAATGTCGTGGGGGACGGCAAAGGAGTTCTGCCAGGCGCTGCCCTCGGTGTAGTCGCCGCCCCAGCCCTCGGGAACAAAATCGGGGCGGAACATTCCGCTGAAGCCCCTCGCTCTCATAAAGCCGGTTTCATAATCGAAAAGATTTTTGTAGCTGAGAGCGCGTTTGCGGTAAACCGGCTCAACATCGTCTCTGCCGAGGAGCTTTGCAATTTCCGCTATGCACCAGTCGCCGTAGGCGGCGTCGAGAGTGAGGTTGACGCTCTCTTTATGCACCTCATAGGGAACATAGCCGAAGGCGCAGTAGGTGGAGGCGCCGTTCCTGCCGAAATACTCCTGAGGAGAGTCTTCGTTTGCGTGCTTTAGCATGCCTTCAAAGGCGGTTTCGAGGTCGTCCCTCTCAATAAGACCTTTGACGGCGGCGTCGCAGATAACGGCGTCAATGAGGGTTGAGGGCATACAGCCGTGCTCGCCGATGGAAAGCCAGCGCGGGAGCCAGCCGCTCTCTTTATATTCATTGATGAACGACTTGAGCATAAGGCGCAGGTCGTCTTTTGCAACTATGGAGAAAAACGGATAAACGGTGCGGTAAGTGTCCCAGAAGCCGTTGTCGGTGAAGCGGACGCCGTCGCGCACGCTGCCGTCGTGCGGGCAGTAGTGGTGCTCTTTGCCGCTCACGTCGGGCTCGGAGCATCTGTGCGGGTAGAGGAAGGCGCGATACATACAGGAGTAGAAGGTTTTTAACTGCTCCTCGTCGTCGCTCTCTATCTTGATGAGGGAGAGGCGGTTTTCCCATTCCTGCTGTGCGAGTTCTTTTATATCGTCAAACGAGAAATCGCCGATTTCGTTCTGAAGGGAGCGTTCGGCGTATTCAAACGAGATATAGGAGGTGGCGAGGGCAATTTCAACATCCTGCACTTTGAGGGGGATGTGAATTGCAGTTTCTTTGCCTTCGCCGCTCAGGGCTTTGACACCGTCTTCAACGCTGCGCTGAACGAGGATTCCGTCAACATCGACGCTGTCTTCGGGGAAGCGGATTAAGATGTATTCTTTGAAATTGACGTGTTCGCCGCCGGAGCAGTCATCCGTTGTGACATAGAGAAGATTCTCTACCTTGTTGAATTCGTAGCTGCACCTGCCTGTTACGGGCAGAACGGAGAAGTAATTGCCGCTCTCATTGCGGAAGGAGAGGCGGATTTTTGCGCCTCTGAGCGTGGGGGTGAGCTCCATTTTGCAACGCGGGCGCAGAAGGTTGTAGCTTAGATAATAAGGAGTGAGAACTGCCTCTTCGGGGCGGAAGCCGGACCAGCGGTCTTCGCCCGTCTGGTGAACGGGAGCAACCTGGGGGAGGAAGCAGACCGCACCGTAATCCGCAATCCACGGCGAGGGCTGGTGAGTCAGGCGGACGCCTTCAAACGAGCGGTGGTCGGGGTGGTAATACCACCTGAGGTTGCCGTCGCTTGTCTGCGGGCAGAACGCCGCCATACCGAAGGGGAGCTGAACGAGAGGCAGGGTGTTGCCGTTTGAGAAACGGTGCGTTGATTTGCTGCCCTGCTTTGTGTTGACATAATCAGTGTATTTCATAATTACCTCCGTTTGTTTTTGATAGTTAAACGGGAAATTACCTATTTCTCAACTTTAACGAAGAAGTATGTTGAAATGTTGTTGGAGTAAATGACATTGACCCGCTGGCTGCCGGTTTCATTATTGAATACGGTAGGCGAGACTGAACAGCTGCTGACGGGTATCTCTTTCTCGTCACCGTTTGCATAGACCGCGACAATCTTCATACCGGCAGTGTCGAGTGATTCGCCGACCTTGTAGGTTGTTTTGTTTGGTTCTGAGGAAATACTTATTCTCGAAACGGTGTTCTCGGCGTTGACACTGAAATAAGCAATGTAATCACCGTATGTTACTTTAATTGTATTTGAGCCGGCCTTATTAAGCTCCGCATTGTGAAGCGTAAAGCCCGTAATGGTCTCTGTTTTGCCGTTTTCACGTTTTGCGCTGACAACAATATCGCTCTTGCTGACTGTATCGCCGACGGTATATTTCTTTTTAGGCAGCTGCGAGACGAAGATTTCTTTAATGGGGTTTGCGGTTACCTTGACACCGAAATGCACTGTTTTGCCGCCGTAGCTTACCGCAACGGGAACACTTGCACCTTCGGATGTAAAGGTGCCTGGTGTGCAGGTAACGTCACTTGCCGTCAGGGCGACCGCCCTTCCGCTGAGATAAACGGCACGCACGGTAAGACCTTTTGTGTCGAGCGAATCGCCCACATAATAATTGCGTTTTACGGGACCGGTCAGGATTTCAATGCTCTGAAGGGTATCCTCCTTGACTCTGACGGTGAAGGTTTTCTTTTTGCCGGCGTAGGTTACCGTAATTGTCTGCAGACCGGGCTGTGTCAGGTTGGTGGGGGTGCAGGCGAAACCGCTTGAAACTGTTTTTGACGGGGCGTTTTCATAATCTACGGTGAGCTCGAGACCCTCCGTTTCGAGAATGTCGCCCTGGTAGTAGTTTATCTTTTTGGGACCCTGCTTTATTTCTATGCTCTTAACCGTGTCTTCCTTGACGGTGACGTTGAAGGCGGTTGATTTGTTCTGATAAGTGACAATGATTTTCTGCACGCCCTTTTCGTTTAAATTGACGGGGGTGCATTTAAAGCCGCTTGTGAGGTTTTCGGAGGTGCCGTCGGTGTAATTGACGGTGAGAACCATGCCTTTTGTGTCAAGCTTTTCGTTGAGATAGTAAGAAATTCTTGTGGGCTTGGAGGTGACGCGGATTGTTGAAATCATTGCCGATTTGCCCGAACGGACCGTTACGGGGAAGGTAGCCGTTTTGCCGCCGTAGGATACGGTGACGTTGTGCGTGCCCGCTGCGCTGAAGGAGTCGGGCGAGATTGAAAAGCCGTCTGAAACGGCGCGGACCGTTCCGCTCTCATACTGTGCGTTGATGACGAGACCTTTTATGTCAATCTTTTCGCCTGAGCCGTAGGTCAGGCGGTTGGGTTTTGATTTTATTGAGATGCCTTTGAGGGCGTCATCCCTGACCTTGATGCTGAACGTGTCTGTTCTGCCGCCGTAGGAGACGGTGATTTTCTGTGTGCCGCTGCCCTTTGCAACGGTCGGGCTGTAGCCGAAGCCGCCGGCTATTGTTTTCTCGGTGCCGTCGGTGAATTTAACGTTGACGGTGAGCCCCTTTGTGTCAATGGGGCTGCCTGCGTAGTAAACCGATGTTGCGGGAGTTGTTTTTATTGAGATTGATTTTACCGCCTTGTCGGGTGTTGCCTCGGTGACGACGGGAATCTCATATTCAGGCTGATAGCCGGGGTCGGGGGTGCCTTCGCCGTTTTCGCCCTCATCGGGAGCGGCGTTTTCACCCTGACCTTCGCCGCCGGGGGTGTTCTCATAGTCTGAGGGAGACCGGCCGGAGGGGACGGTGCCGTTTTGTGTGACGGCGCTTTCGCCTTCGGGCGTCTGCGTTCTCTGGCAGGCGGCGGGAATAATAAGCATTGAAAGTATGAGCAGCGCGCAAAGGATTTTTTTCATAAACTTACCTCTCGGGAATAACTGCAATAATCTTTATTCTTTAAATTATATAATGCGTTTATTGTAATTGCAACAAAAAATGTCAGCACAGTTACCCTTTTACACCATTGAACAGTTCATAAAGTTTGTTGAACAACGCAAAAGGCGAATAGACGGTTTTACCCGTGGTTCTGCCGTCGGATGTAAAGCGCACCTCGTCAATGCTTAAATCCGCACCCACGCCTGAAAGACATATTTCAAATCCTGTTATTTTGGTGAGTTTTTCGTTGGCGTATTTTGCGCTGAAAAATGAGCCCTTGATTTTAAGCGAATTCAAGTCGAATTGGGCCTTGTGCCACATTCCGTCTGAGGGTATTTTATACGAAACAGAACCGGAATCTGTAAGCGGTGTGAACCATAGTTTGTCTGTATAAAATACCTTAAGCGAACTGATTGTTACATCGGCGGCACCGTTGTTTTTGATCATAAACGAAACGGTTCCGTAATTGCTCCAGTCGGTGTTTACATCGGAGCACATAACAGTGTTATTTGAGTCATCGGTATATCGGAAAACCGGTTTTACTGTCGATTTTTTCTGTTTTGTAATTATTTTCAACCCGGAATTGCCGCTGAATGCGGAAGCTGCCTTGCAAGCAATGTCCGCTCCTTGTGCCTGCCATAGATCATAAAAACCCGTATATTTGACGGGGCTTAAAACTCGCCATGTGTTGCTTGCTTCACAGTCCTGCCAGGATGTGAAGCCGGGAAACACGGAGTCAGGGAGCTTTTTTGTAATAAAACAGCCGACGGGCATTTTGTAACCGAGTTCTCCTAAAGCATAAAGGTTTGCATCTTGAATATAATATGAATACACATAAGCTACGCTTTTAATGTCTTTTATTGAAGAGCTGCTAATTTTTACTGTGTCCGTCGAAATAATTTCCGCGTCAGCAGGCAGATAAACGCCGTCACTTCCCGCCGCTGTGAAGCCGAGAAGTTTTTTGCCGCCCGAAACAAGGCCTGAACCCGTATTCGAGAATTTAACATATATCGCGTCCGCTTCTGTTTTAACGCTTTTAACCGTTGCGGTTGTGTAAGTGTTATAAGACCCGTAAACAAGGCCCTGTGCCGCATAAGCCATTCTTTCGCCTATTGGTTTTTTAACCGCCGGATGAACGGGTCCTCTTTTTTCAATGTAGCTGAGGTCAACATCATAAATCGAAATAAGGGCGCGTGTTCCGGGAGACCGCTTCTGTATTTCTCCAAATTCAATATTCAAATCAAAGGCTGTTCGTTTTTTGCCGTATTCATATGAAGCAAGGGTTGAAAAGATTATCGGGAGAACCTCCCCGGGTTTTGCAAAATACTCCGAATAACTGCTTTGCAGAAGATTGAATTCTTTTGTATATTTTCCGTACCGGCAGTTTCCGCCCGCAATTTCAGCTTCACCCTGATACCAAAGCATACCCGTGCAGGTGAATCTTTTCAGCGCGTTTATTTTTAAATTATAGTTTGCGGTCATATCCGAAGCCTGACTTCTTGTTGCGGCATTCCATTTTTCCGCGTTCAGATACTGCCCTGTCTCCTCAAGCTGAGCTTTAACCTCCGGGTCGCCGTCTATAGCCTCCCTTGAAAGCCACGACCTCATTGAAGAGGCATTGAGCGACGCGTTGATAATTCCCACAGGCATATTGAGCTGTTTTTGAATTTTGTCTGCAAACCAGTACGCAACGGCACTCATATTGTAGGAATAAAGAACATCTTTATATAATGAATCTCCACGCACCCACACCGCGTTTGGAATATCGGGCTGAGGTTCATAAGGAACACCTGAATTATTTCCGTTGTATGGGGTAACACCCTGTGCGAGAAGAACACGAATGTTTTTATTGAGTGCCTCGTCTTTGCGGAACATGGAATAGCCTAAGCTATCCTGAGTCATGGGATATTCCATATTGCTCTGACCTGAAGCGAGCCAGACCTCACCGAAAACAACACCCGAAAGCGTCTGAATGGATTCGCCGTTCAGGTAAAGCCGGATTTCGTATTCATCATAACCGCCTGCCGGTGCGTCAAAGGTTAGAAGGAATGTTCCGTTTGTATCTGCCGTTGTCTCGGGCGATGCGATGATCGTCCCCGTTGTCATACAGACAATTTCCGCCTTTATTGCAACATCCGGGGTGGATGTGCCGGCAAGCTCGGCAGGGCAATTCTGCTCAAATATCATATTGTCGCCGTAAATGTTGTAAAAGCGGGCAGAAGACTCATCCGCGGCAAAAACGGAGGCTGCCGTTCCGAGAACAAATGAACCAATCAATAGTGCTGACAAAAGTTTTTTCATTATTTCAAATATCCCTTTATAACAGTTATGTAAAAAAGTATATATTATTACACTTGATTTATCAATAGACAGCGTGGAAAACAAAATTAACATTTTTGCTGTGAAAATTATTAAATATTTATTAAGAAAATCGGGGCGGAAAAACGGAATTTCGGGCGGCAAAAAGCAAAAGTGCATAAAAAAATCACAAAATGAGTGTAACTTTAAGTGAAACCACATAATATTGTGGTTAAAGTTAACAAATACGCAAAATTTTGTTAATGTTTTTTTAAGAATACAAAAATTCACAAAACCGCATTGACGGGTGTATTATTTACAGAGCGCAAAAAACGGAAGGGGTGAGAAATATCGGAAACCCGGTTTTGCACGACGGCGGAGATATGGACAGCCGCTATATAGAAATCGCCGTTGACAGATACAGCAAGATGCTGTTCAGAATATGTTTTGCGATTCTTGCCAACAAGGAAGACGCAGAAGACGCTGTTCAGGATACATTTATAAAATACTGCACCGAGGCGCCGACCTTCGGCAGCTGCGAGCACGAAAAGGCGTGGCTTATCAGGGTGGCGACAAACATCAGCAAGAATATGTCGAGGTTCCGGGCAAGGCACAAATCCCTGAGTATGGAAGAGGTTGCCGAAATAGGAGTTGACGACAAGGATTACGGAGTGTTTGAGTCGATAATGTCTTTGCCCGCCAAATACAAAATAGTTATGGATTTACATTATATAGAAGGTTACACGGCAAGCGAGATTTCAATGATAACCGGAGTCAGTGCAGACGCAGTGCGCAAGCGCCTGCAGACGGGCAGAAACAAGCTGAGAAACGAACTTGAAAGGAGCGGTGACTAATGACAATCAGACAATGTGTTGAGGAATACACAAGAATTATGGGCGGAATTGACATCACGCCGGAATTCAGGGCGCGGCTGACACAGCCGGCGGCCGGGGCGCAGGCACACGCCGCCTTCCCCGTCAGGACGGCGGTTGCCGCAACGGCGATTACGGGCACGGCAATAGCCGTTGCGCTCGGAATCAGAAGGCATGTGCGTAACAGAGCTTAAAGGAGAAGAATATGTCTAAAAAATCACCTGTCATTTATAAAGGTCTGAGACCTCTTGCGGTTGCGGGCTTCACCCCGATTATGAGACCCGAAATAATCGGCAAAGAGAACATACCGAAGAGCGGAAGAGTGATTCTCGCAGGCAACCACAAAAAGCCATATGATGTTTTTATGCTCTTCCTTTCAACAAGAAGATGCCTGCATTTTCTTGCAAAGATTGAGCTTTTCAAGGGGCCGCTCAATTATTTCTTCAAGGCGGCGGGCATAATTCCCGTTGACCGTTCAAAGAAGAACCCTCAGGCGCTCGACGCGGCGAGGGACTACCTCAACAACGAGAGCGCAATAGCGATTTTTCCCGAAGGAACGACGAACAAGACGGACGCGGTGCTGCTACCGTTCAAAATCGGAGCGGTCAAGATGGCGAGAGACACGGGAGCGCCGATTGTGCCGTTCACAATAAAAGGTCAGTATAAATTAAAGGGACCGAGACCGGAAATCAGGTTTTACGAGCCCTACTATGTCGGGGATGAGGACCTTGAAACTGAAAACGAAAAGTTCAGGAACTTCATTCTCGAAAATCTAACCGACAAAGGAAACGCATCATGACATACAACGAAAAGACCAATGAACTCAACGTGCCGGACATTACAATGTATGACATGGTCCGCCGCCTTGCGTTAAAGCATCCGGAGGCGACCGCTTACGAATACCTGGGCACGACGGGAACATACAGGGAGCTTTTTGAGGAGATTGACAGATTTGCGAAATCATTTGCCGCCTGCGGAGTCAGGGCGGGCGACATTGTTACAATATGCATGCCGAACACACCCGAGGCGGTATTTGCGATATACGCGCTCAACAAAACGGGGGCGGCGGCAAACGTGATTCATCCGCTTTCCGCGGCGGCGGAGATACGCAGATACATAAGCTCGGCAAACAGCAGGGTGCTTGTGTGCGTTGATATGTGCGTTGAGAAAATAAGCGGAATCATTGACGAAACGGAGCTTGAAAAGGTTGTTGTGATAAGCCCGGCGGACTCCATGCCCGCCCTGCTTAAAACGGCTTACAGACTGAAAAGCAAAAAAGTAAAGCTGCCGGAAGACGGAAGATTCATTAACCTTAAAGATTTTATTGAGCTCGGCAGAAAAACGGTTCTGCCCCTGACACAGGCGGACCCCGCACTGCCTGCGGTAATTCTTCACAGCGGCGGCACGACGGGAACGCCCAAGGAAATCGTTCTGACAAACAGGGGCTTCAATTCGCTGGGCACTCAGGCGCTCATTGTGCTAAAGGATGTTACGGTAAACGACAGGGTGCTTGCCATTCTGCCCGTGTTCCACGCCTTCGGTCTTGGAGTATGCGTTCACGTCACATTCTGCCTGGGGGCGTGCTCGGTGCTTATTCCGAGGTTTGAGGCGGCGAAGTTCACGAAGCTTATGAAAAAGCACAGACCGTCAATGGTGTTCGGCGTGCCGACGCTTTATGAGGCGCTTATGAACGCGCCCGACAGCGACAAGCTTGACCTGTCGGACCTCAAGTATCTTGTAAGCGGCGGAGATTCGCTCAGCGAGACGCTTGAAAAACGCCTTAACAACTACCTTGAAAAGACGGGCGCTGGCATAAAGGTTATTCAGGGCTACGGGCTTACGGAGAGTCTGGGCGCCGTATGCCTCGCTACGGGCGACGGCTACAAGCCGGGCAGCATAGGCAGACCGCTGCCGGGCAACAGATTCTGCATTGTCGAGCCGGGCACCTGCAACATTCTGCCCACAGGCACCGACGGCGAAATCTGCATAAACGGACCCACGCTTATGGCGGGCTACAGAAACAACGAGAAAGAGACAAAAGAGGTTCTTGTGCGGCACGGTGACGGCAGGGTGTGGCTGCATACGGGCGACATCGGCTGCATTGACGAAGACGGCTGCATATTCTACCGTCTGCGCCTCAAGAGGCTGATTATTTCATCCGGATACAACGTTTACCCGCAGCACATAGAGAGAATAATCGAACAGCACAGGGCGGTTGCAAAATGCACGGTAATCGGCATTCCGCACCCCTACAAGGTTGAGGTCGCAAAGGCATACATAGTTCTCAAAGAGAATTACAGAGAGAGCGAAGAGATAAAGTATTCAATAAGAGAGCACTGCAGAAAGAATCTTGCAAAATACAGTGTGCCCGCCGAGTTTGAATTCAGGGATAAAATACCGCAGACTCTGCTGGGCAAGACAGATTTCAATGCGCTCAGACAGGAGCACATGGCAAAACAGGCAAACGGAGAGAACAAAACAAATGGAAAGAACATCAAAGAAATCGGCAAACAGAAAGAAGAGGGATCCGGGAACGCTGGGGTTCAGGATGCTGGCACCTGCGCTTAAGCCCGTTTTTAAACTCTGGTATAATCCGAAAATAATCGGCAGGGAGAATATTCCCGAAAAGGGAGCGCTCGTCATAGCGTGCAACCATATTCACGTTTATGACCAGTGCCTGACGATAATCTCGACAAAGCGCCCGATTAACTATATGGCGAAAAAGGAGTATTTTGAAGGAAAGCTCCGCGGCTTTTTCAGGTTTGTGGGCTGCATACCCGTAAACCGCAACGGCAGAGACACCGACGCTGTTGCGAGCGCGCTTACGGTGCTGCGCAGAGACGGGGCAGTGGGAATCTTCCCCGAGGGCACGAGGAACAAAACGGACGCCTTTTTGCTGCCGTTCAAATTCGGAGCGGTTTCGATGGCAAAAAAGACGGGCGCGATGGTTCTGCCCGCCGCCGTTACCGGCGATTATGAATTCCGCAGCAAAAACCTTACCGTGCGTTTCGGGAAGCCCTTCAGCGTTGAGAATATGACTGCGGCGCAGGCCAACGAGAAGCTTTTCAATGAGGTTGCGGCGCTTATGAATATGAACCTTGAAAGCAACCGCAGCTGCAAAAAAACAGGATGAATTGAGGAGAACGGAAAAATGAACATAGGTCTTGATGTGGGTTCAACCACATTGAAATGCGTAGCCGTTGACGACAGCGGCGAAATTGTTTACAAAAACTATCTGCGGCATTTTTCGCAGATAGCGACAAAGTCAGCAGAGATGCTCAGCGATATTATCAGCAGGCGCCCCGAATTTGCCGGCGCCTGCGTTGCCGTTTCCGGCTCGGCCGGTATGGGCTTTGCACAGCAGCTTGAACTGCCGTTTGTGCAGGAGGTTTACGCCTCGAGAACAGCGGTTAAAAAGCTTATTCCCGACACAGACGCAGTTATAGAGCTGGGCGGCGAGGACGCGAAAATTCTCTTTTTCACGGGCGGAACGGAAGTGCGTATGAACGGCTCGTGCGCAGGCGGAACGGGCGCATTCATAGACCAGATGGCATCGCTGCTCGGCGTTGACGTTGAAGACATGAACGGTCTTGCCGAACAGAGCGAAAAAACCTACACAATCGCTTCGCGCTGCGGTGTTTTTGCAAAATCGGACATTCAGCCGCTGCTCAATCAGGGCGCCCGCAAAAGCGACGTTGCGGCAAGCATATTCAAGGCGGTTGTCAACCAGACGGTTGCGGGACTTTCGCAGGGCAGGGAGATAAAAGGCAAGGTGGTTTACCTGGGCGGTCCGCTCTCCTTCCTTCCCGAACTGCGCAAAAGCTTTGACGAGACTCTGGGGCTTACGGGAGTATGCCCCGAAAACTCGCTTTACTATGTTGCTCTCGGCGCGGCTTTTTCACCCGACGCTCAGCCGATGGATTTAAAAGAAATAATCGGGAAAATAAGCTCATACGAATCATCGGCGGGCTACATAAGCTGTGAGCCGCTTTTTGAAAACGAGGATGAATATAAAGAATTCACCGCAAGGCACGAAAAGGACACCGTCAGGACGGTTGACAGCATTGTGCCCGGCGAGGAGCTTTTTCTCGGCATAGATGCGGGCTCGACTACAATCAAGTGCGCGGTCATCAACAAAAACAGGGAAATAGTTTTTCAGAAATATATGTCAAACAGCGGCAATCCTGTGACTGCCGTTAAGAATTTTATGACGGAGTTCTACACCCTTCACCCGGGTGTTGAAATCACATATTCCGCCGTTACGGGCTACGGCGAGGAGATAATCAAAAACGCCTTCGGCATAGACACGGGCATTGTTGAGACAATAGCGCACTACACTGCCGCAAAGCATTTTAAAAACGATGTTGATTTCATAATCGACATAGGCGGTCAGGACATCAAGTGCTTTAAAATCAGGAACGGCGCCATAGACAACATCTTCCTCAACGAAGCGTGCTCGTCGGGCTGCGGCTCCTTCCTGCAGACCTTTGCCGCCGCCTGGGATTACGGCATTGCGGACTTTGCCCGCCTCGGCCTATTTGCCGACAAGCCGGTTGACCTGGGCTCGCGCTGCACGGTGTTTATGAACTCCTCGGTAAAGCAGGCGCAGAAGGACGGCGCAAGCATTGAGAACATCTCGGCAGGTCTTTCGATAAGCGTTGTAAAGAACGCTCTTTACAAGGTTATAAGGGCGTCGGGCGCGGATGACCTGGGCAGAAACATTGTTGTTCAGGGCGGAACATTTTTAAACGACGCCGTTTTGCGCGCGTTTGAAAAGGAAATCGGCAGGAACGTTGTGCGCCCCGACATCTCGGGCCTTATGGGCGCTTACGGAGCGGCAATCTACGCCATGGAACACAAAAAGGGCGGGAGCACCTGCATAAAAGAGGATGAACTGAAAACCTTTGTTCACGAGGTTAAGGCGATTACCTGCAACGGCTGCCCGAACCACTGCCGTCTGACCGTAAACACATTTGCAAACGGCAGAAAATACATAGGCGGCAACAGGTGCAGCAAGCCCGTTTCGGAAGCAAACGCCAAAGACATTTACAACCTTTACGATTATAAAAAAGAACTGCTCGCAAAATACAGACCCGTGCCCGGCAGGAGGGGAAAAATCGGTATTCCGATGGGACTCAACATGTATGAGCTGCTCCCGTTCTGGCACACGTTTTTCACGGCTCTCGGCTATGAGGTTGTAACCTCGCCGGAATCAACAAGGGCGCTCTACCTGCTCGGTCAGCACACTATTCCGTCAGACACGGTCTGCTACCCGGCAAAGCTTATGCACGGACATATCGAGTATCTTATCAATCAGGGCATAAAAGACATTTTCTACCCCTGCATGACCTACAACATTGACGAAGGTCTGGGCGACAACAACTACAACTGCCCCGTCGTTGCCTATTACCCCGAGGTTATACGCTCGAACGTCAGGGCGGAAGACCTGAATCTTATATGGGACTATGTGGGTATTCACCGCAGGAAGGATTTTACGCCGAGAATACGCGCCATAATCAACAGACGGCTCGGCTTTGTGACTCCGAAGGAGATTGAAAAAGCGGTCAAAGCGGCTTACGAGGAGTATGATTCATATATGAATCTCATCCGCAAAAAGGGCGACGAATACCTTGACCTGGCAAAGAAGAGGAACCTGCCGGTTATTGTGCTTTGCGGAAGACCCTACCACCTTGACAGCGAGATAAACCACGGCATTGACAAGCTTATCTGCGAATGCGGTGCGGTGCTTGTTACGGAGGATTCCATAAGCGACAAGATGCAGAAGTTTGCAACGAACGTTCTTGACCAGTGGACCTACCAGTCACGTCTTTATGCGGCGGCGAAATACATTGCCGACTCGGGCGACAGCAGGATAAACCTTGTTCAGCTCGTGTCGTTCGGCTGCGGAACGGACGCCATAACAACAGATGAGGTTCGCAGCATTCTTGAGAGGAAAAACAGAATTTACACGCAGATTAAAATTGACGAGATAACAAACCTCGGTGCAGTCAAAATCAGATTGAGAAGCCTTTTTGCGGCTTTGGAACAGGAGTAAGAGATGAATACGGAAGGCAGAGTTATATTCACAAAGGAAATGAAGAGGGATTACACCATACTTGTTCCCAACATGGCGGAAATCCATTTTGAACTGCTGGCGCGTGTTCTCAGGCAGCACGGCTACAAGGCGGAGCTGCTGCGCACAAACGGAAGGGAGATTGTTGACGAGGGGCTCAAATACGTTCACAACGACACCTGCTACCCGGCGCTGCTTGTCATAGGTCAGCTAATAAACGCGCTCAACAGCGGCAGATACGACCCGCACAAGACCGCTCTGCTCATAACGCAGACGGGCGGCGGCTGCAGAGCTTCAAATTATATTCATCTGCTGAGAAAGGCGCTCGTCAAGGCGGGCTACGGCTATGTGCCGGTAATCTCGCTCAACCTTTCGGGGCTTGAAAAGAACCCCGGCTTTAAGTTCACGCCCGCCATGGGTATGAAGTTCCTTTCGTGCCTTATCTACGGCGACCTGATTATGCTGCTCAAAAACCAGGTTAAGCCCTATGAAATCAACGAGGGAGAGACGGACGCTCTTGTTGACAGATGGATAGCAAAGCTTGTGCGCTTTTTCGGGCAGAACAAGGGCTACGACTATTTTTCGGCAAAGAAGATTATGCCTAAAATCACGAAGGATTTTGCCGAGATTCCCGTCAACAAAACGGATAAAATCAAGGTGGGCATAGTCGGTGAAATATATGTAAAATACTCCCCGCTCGCGAACAACCACCTTGAGGATTTTCTTATTTCGCAGGGCTGCGAGCCGAATGTGCCCGGTCTTATGGGCTTCGTGTTTTTCAAAACAGACAACCGTCTTGAGGATATAAAGCTCTACGGCGGCAAAAAACTCAAAAAGCTTGTTATGAAAGCGGTTATGTGGTATATGATGCACGTTGAGGCGTGTATTGAACAGGCGGCAAAGGCATACGGCGATTTTGTCGCGCCCACGCCATACAGACATCTGCGCGAGCTCATAAAGCCCGTTATGGGCTACGGCTGCAAGATGGGCGAGGGCTGGTTGCTGACGGCGGAGATGATGGAGCTTATTGAAAGCGGATACGGCAACATAGTGTGCGCCCAGCCGTTCGGCTGCCTGCCCAACCATATAGTCGGCAAGGGAATGGTGAGAAAGCTCAGGGAGATTTACCCCGACTCGAATATTGTTCCCATCGATTACGACCCGGGCGCCACAAAGGTAAACCAGGAGAACAGAATAAAGCTTATGCTTGCAGTGGCAAAGGAAAACGCCTGCGCTGCCGACATAAAAAAATTCGTTTCGTGAAAATAATTCTTGATTAAACGAAAACACTGTGTTATAATTTCGCGGTAAAAATAAAACAGTTCGTATGAAGCAAGCAGAAAAGCGTTGCGTTGACTGCCTGCTGACGATCTCCGGAGAATTCCGACAAGAGCGGATGCCGAAGGTGCAAAGGGGTTCAGCCCCCTAATCTCTCAGGCAAAAGGACGGAGGTATTGAAAAGCGTTTTTGCGTTTTGAGTCAGCGGGAGACCGCTGACTTTTCTTTTTTGCGCGGACGGGAAGGGTATTTTATGTTTGAAAAAATCTTAGCCGTAATCGAAAACGTAAACAACGTCATAAACGGCATTGTATGGGGCTGGCCCGTGATTATTCTTATTCTCGGCACAGGTCTTATACTGAGCATCAGAACAAGGTTTTTGCAGGTGAGGCATTTCGGGGAATCGCTCAACACGACGATTATTCCCACGCTTAAAAGTCTCGGTAAAAAGAAGGAGAAGGACAGCAGGGTAAACTCCGTCTCGCAGTTTGAAGCGTTCTCGACCGCCATTTCAGGCACGGTGGGAACGGGCAACATAGTGGGCGTTGTTTCCGCCATACTCACGGGCGGACCGGGCGCAGTGTTCTGGATGTGGGTTTCGGCGTTTTTCGGCATGGTCACAAACTATGCGGAGAACGTGCTCGGTCTTTATTTCAGAAAAAAAGACAAAAACGGCAACCTCTCGGGCGGCGCGTTCTACTACATCGCCTACGGTCTTAAATGGAAGTGGCTCGGCTACCTCGCGGCAGTATTCTGCATGCTTGCCGCCGTCGGTATGAGCGGCGTTCAGACAAACAAGATTTCGGGCACTCTTGCGGAGGCGGCCTCGCGTATGGCGCAGGTGCAGAACACGGGAACAATCAAGTTCATAATAGGAATTATTGTGGCGGTTATGACTGCGGTGGTCATCATCGGCGGAATCAAACGCATAGGCAAGGTGGCATCAATGCTTGTGCCGTTTATGTCGCTTATGTTTATTGTGATGGCGGTTATTTCGATAGCGATTCATTTCAGACACATTCCCGGCGCATTTGCGCTCATATTCTCAAAGGCGTTCAATTTCAGATCGGTCGGCGGCGGCATTCTCGGCTACGGCTTTTCGCAGGTTATAAGAAAAGGTATGGCGAGGGGCGTTTTCTCAAACGAGGCGGGTCTCGGCTCCTCCGTTATAGCGCACTCGGCATCCGAAACAAGAGAGCCCGTCAAGCAGGGTCTCTGGGGCGTTTTCGAGGTGTTCTTTGACACGTTCATCATCTGCACGCTCACTGCCGTTATGTTCCTGACAAATTTTGACCTCAGCGCACTCTCTGCCGACATGGAAGACAGCGTTATGTCGATGAATATGTTCTCTGACACCTTCGGCGGCTTCGGAACGGCTGTTTTCTCAATTATTCTGCCGCTGTTTGCGTTCACGACGGTTATTGCGTGGTCCTACTACGGCGAGAAGGCGGTTGAATTCGTCTTCGGCGGTTTAAGCGAAAAAGGGCGCAAAGCTGCGGTTGTAATATTCAAGATTCTCTACGTTGTGCTTATTGCCGTTTCATCGCTCATCAAGAGCGACCTTGTGTGGGCGGTTGACGACACGTTCAACGGGCTTATGGCGCTGCCGAACCTTATCTGCGTAATAGCGCTCAGCGGACTTGTCGCGAAAATCACGGCAAACTATTTTGCAAGGAAGAAGGGCGAGAAGGTTGAGCCGATGCTCTCCGCCTACCCCGAAATAAACGAGGAGTTCAAAGAGGATATTCTGACATCAAACGAAGAGATGAAATAAAGAAGAACCGTCCGGAGAAAGATTCCGGGCGGTAATCTTTTTGTTGAAAAAGAAAGAAAGAATTGGTATAATCAGGGTAAAGTCCACGCTGCGCAGGTAGTCATCTGCATCCCTCTGTGTTATGCTTGCCTTGCAAGGAGGCGAAAGCTTTGAATAATTATGTGACGGGAGCTGTTATAAAAAAGCTCCGCGAACAAAAGGGTATGACCCAGGCGCAGCTGGCGGAAAAGATATTTGTCAGCGCAAAGACTGTGAGCAAATGGGAGACGGGGCAGGGCTTCCCCGACATCAGTCTGCTTGAATCGCTCGCTAAGGCGATAGACATCTCGGTAATCGAGCTGTTAAACGGCGAGGATATCCGCAACTCCAACAGGTCGGCAAACATCATAAGAGGCAGGTTCTATGTATGCCCCGTGTGCGGAAATGTGATTCACGCAAACGGCGAGGCGGTTGTGAGCTGCTGCGGAATAACCCTTCCGCCCGCAGAGCCCGAGGAGGACGACGGCGGGCACGCAATCACGGTTGAAGGCGTTGAGGATGAATACTTTGTTTCGGTAAACCACCCGATGACGAAGGAGCATTATATCTCGTTTATTGCCGCCGTGTCTGAGAGCGGGGTTAATATAGTCAAGATGTATCCCGAAGGGAATGCCGAAGCGAGGTTTAAAAAGAACCGTGTGAGATTTTTTTATGTTTACTGCAACAGGCACGGACTTTTCCGCCTTGACATGCGAAAGCGGTGAACAACCGGCTTTGCCGGTAAAAATAAAAAACCGGAGGTATGCTTTATGAAGGAATTCACGATTACCGCGAGGGACGGCCTTGAGCTGTCGGCGGCTCTGTTTGAGAGTGACGACCCGAAGGCGGTGATTCAGGTTATACACGGCGCCATGGAGCACAAGGAGAGATATTACGATTTCTGCTCCTTTTTAAACGGACAGGGCTATGCGGTCATTGTCTCCGACAACCGCGGGCACGGGCACTCCGTAAACGACAGGTATTTTCTCGGCAATTTCGACAGCCCGTCGGATATTGTCGAAGACCAGTATGAAATCACGAAATATGTAAAGAAACTTTACCCCGGAAAGGATTTGTATATGTTCGGGCACTCCTTCGGCTCGATGCTTGCAAGAATCTACCTTCAGGAGCACGACGATGAAATAAAAAAGCTGGTGCTTACGGGCACGATGTTCCCCATGCTCACAGCGGAGGCGGGAACGGCGCTTGCAAAGTGGAACAGCAGAACCTTCGGCGGCAACACATATAAGGGACCTGTGCCCGCGATTGCAAACTCGGGGGTTGATTTGTGGGTGTGCGCGGATGAAGAGACAATGCGCGCCTACAGAAACGACCCGCTGGTGCAGAACTGCAAATACACAAACGACTCCGTCAAGGGGCTGATTGAGGCGGACGCCCTGCTGAAAAAGACGGGCGCATACAGAGTGAAGAACCCCGGTTTGCGTATTCTTACGGCAAACGGCAGAAACGACGTGTGCAGGGGCACATTTTACGGCCTGCACAAGACGGTTAAGCTGCTCAACAAAATCGGATACAACAGTGTTTTCACAATCACCTACCCCGGCATGCGCCACGAGGTCATAAATGAAACCGACAGAGCGTCGGTATATAACGACATAGTCCGCTTTTACAACAGCTGACGGATAAATAATCAAAGAAATGAAAAACCCGGAGTGCGGATTGGACACTCCGGGTATATTGTTTTTAAGCCAGATTTAATTGCCGCTGATTTTTTCAAACAGGGTTTTTATAAGCCCGATGACGAGCTTAAAGGGTCTGAGAAGGGTGCCGAAAATGTCGTTGCGCCCGTAGATTCTGTAAGCGCTGTAGCCCGAGTCCGCCTTGTAAACAAGCTGGTATGTTCTTGCCGAGACAGTGCCGTCGTCATTTTTCACACCGACGGTAAGATTGGCTCCGATAAGCGGGGGATAGGAAATTGAAAGAACGGGACCGTCCATTGAATAGTTCTTTACCGGCAGACCGTTTACAAAAACATAATCAACCTTTTCAAAACGGTCAAGGTCAACGGTTATGCCCTCTTTTGCCGTTTTGTCGGGAAGGACGGAGAGAATCTGACGCACCATATAGTCGTAGCCCTTCTGCGTGGGATGGGTGGCGGTGAAGGTGTTGTCTTTGAAATCGCCGAGAAGGGACCAGTCGTTTTCGGTTGCCTGAACCTCGGTGTTTGCAACATCGGCATAAAGAACGTTGAATTCCTTTGCCCATTTTTCATACTGAAGGTTCATCTTTGTTGTAAGACCGGAGAAAAGCGAGCCGAGAGGGATTACCGTTTCATCGGTGAGGGTGAGCTCGTTGAGAAGGTTGAAGGAGCCGACCATAACTATTGTGGCGTCGGGGTTGAGCTCCTGAATCTTTCTGATTACGGAAGGATAGTATTGCTTCCAATAATTGAAGCCGAAGTTTATCTCTCTTATCGCGCTTGAAACGAGGTTTAAAATTCCTTCGGGGCTGCTTAAATCGAAGCTTGCGCCGCCTGCGAGACTGCCGCCGTTTGAAGCGATTCTGTAAACGCGGTAGAACACGTCGCACATACCGAGCTCGACGGTGATGAGATCCGCCTTTTTGATGACTTCGATTATGTTGCCGCACTTGCCGCATTCGCCCTCAACATAGACCTCGCCCTCTCTTGTGCCGTCAAAGGAACCCTCCCAGCCGAAATAGCGGAGCATTTCATCGTAATACTGGTAGTCAAGCGCGGTGTCGGTGAAATTGTCTTCAATTCCGAGCAGGTCCATAACCATACCGACGGTCATGCCGGGGTAGCACAGAGGCCAGAAGTTGCCGCTTGAATCCGTCATATCGTCGGGGGCGTTGCAGCCGACTGCCTGCGAAATCTGATTGGGAACGGCTCCGACAACGTTGCGAAGGAAATACATATCATACTGACCGCCCTCGTATTCGTCGTTGTTGATGTAGAAGCCCTCGGCGCCGCAGCCCCTGAAAAGACTGTCGCCTATGGCGAGGTAGCCGCCCTCTTTGCCGTATTGTCTGACCGTTTTTGCGTTTGCGGAAAAGCCCGTGAATGCAACGCAGGAGATGATTACGGCAACACAGAGAATAACCGAAATGATTTTTTTCATAATTCTGCCTCCTTGTGCGGAATTGTCAGTTTTGTATTCTTGAGAGGAAAAACTCTTTTTTCTCTTCATTGTCAAGTGAGTGAACGGGTTTTATCTGCGCGGCGGACGCCCCGAGCGACACGCATCTTTCAGCCCACTGCCTGTGGGTGCCGGGAATCTGGCGGCGGACGGCGAGTTTGCCGATAAAGCCCTTTTCTCTCTGAGACGGGTAGCGCTTGTTGCACTGCCCCATATAGTCTTCAGTTTCATCAACGCAGGCGGCAAGGTCAACGCCGCTTTCATCTTCATACAGCAGAACATATCTGCCGGGCACCACGCTGTCATCCTGATAAAACAGCCAGTTCTCGATTTTTATGCCGTGCGCCTTTGCAAGCATTTCGACGGTGTTGCGGGCATCTTCCTCGCTGAACTTTTCGCCCGCTATGTTGAACATCTGCCCCTTGCGGAACACGAAAGAGATGAGGGGGCAGCTGTTGCGGAAACCCCTGACCTCGAGCACATCCTTGAGGCGGTAGCGGTAGAGACCCGCCTGATTTGTTATGAGAATCTCATATTTTTCGCCTGCCCGCAGGTCGCCTATGCCGAGAACCTCTTCGTTTTCATCGCCGTAGCGGATGAATTCATAATAGCAGCTGTCGGTCAGAAGCTGCATGTCGGTATTTTCAAGCTCATAACAGGCGGCAACGAGCGCCTCGGAAGCGCCGTAGATTGAAAAATCGAGAGGTATTCCGTCTGCAAGCGAGCGGATGTATTCAGACGAAGGTCTGAAGGAGGCGTTGCCGATGCTGCTTATGACGGTCATATTAGGCCAGATTCTTTTGAAGAGCGTTTTGTCAAAGCCCTTTTCAAACTGCGCGCGCAGATATTGCGCACGGCAGGGCATCGGTTTTATGCGCTTTGAAAGATACTTGCGCAGTTCCGGCTTCATTTTTATGCTTTTGTCAATTGTGCCTTTTTCAATGTCGTCAACAATCAGACGCCAGTTGTTTTGAAGGTAGGCGACCTGACTGACATTTATGCTGAAAAATACGGAGAATATGAACGAGGCGTCTTCATCCTGCAGGGCGAAGCGGTAGATGTTATAGACATAATCGCCGTCGTGAACATCAAAAAGATTTTTGCCTGGAACGGTGAGAATGAACGGGTATAATCTGCCGTATTGCCTTGCGCCTATTTCGGCTATGTTGCTGCATATCATACCGTTTGGCAGGCACTCATTGGTGGCGGGCGAGAGGAAGATTCCCCTGCCGGACTTATATTTTTTGCCCTGCTTTTCGAGCCGGAGCGCTCCGAGAGCCAGCGCCCTCGTCCAGGTGTAGCGGACGTAAGCTTTGAGCGAAGCGGCAGTTGCGGGAATGTATTTGGGAACGCCCGACGAGCCGGAGGTTCGCGAAAAGCCGAGAACACGGGAGGAGACGAGAACGTTTTTTTCGCCGTTTTTGATTCTTTCAATATAAGCGGCGTAATCCTCATAGCCGGATACGGGCACGTTTTTTCTGAAATCTTCGGGAGTTTTTATGCCGGCAAAATTGTGAAGGATGCCGAATTCAGTGTTTTTGTTTGATTTTATGATTTTTCTGAGCAGTTCAAGGTTTTCCGCCTCGGGGCTGTATGAAGATTTTTCCATACGGCGCAGGTTCTGTTTGCCTTTTGCAACCATTAATTTCATTGCAAACCCGCTCAATGCTTTTCTGAACATTGTAAAAGACCTCGGTGATAATCTGAAACGGGGATGAACGGCAGTGCGGGCGAACACCCCGATATTAACTATATTATATTCAAATTCATTATTAAAGTCAATGAAAAAGGAAAGAGAAGCGGGGAGTTAAAGACGGCTTTTCGCGGAAGATTCAATAGAAGAAAAAACAGCCGCAGGTTGAGACCTTGCGGCTGAGTTGTTGAGAATTGTGATTTATATCAGAGTAAAACCGGTGAGCTGGACTATGCTGCCGGCGGCTACGCCGAGGATATAGACGAGAAGGGCAATGCCGATGTTCTCTTTAAGGTTTTTGTTTGTGCGGAACAGAACAAGCAGACCTATGCCCGAGCCGGTAAGAAGACCTGCGAGCATTGCGCCCGTGTTTATGACTCCCGAGAGATAAAGCTCGGTTATGACAACGGAGGCGGCGCAGTTGGGGATAAGCCCGACAAGACCGGATACGGCGCAGCTGACTACGGGGATATTAACAAAGAGCTTACCGAGTGTTTCTTCACCGATAAAATGAATTGCGGTGTTGAGAACAAAGGTGATTATAAAAATGAAAACCGCTATTTTTACCGTGTGGTGCAGGGCGGAGCGGAAAATGCTCTCCTCCTCGCAGTGGCAGTCGTCGTTTTCGCAAAGGCAGTGAATCGCCTCCGGCTTTTTGCCCCTTTTGAAAAGGCGCATAACACCGTCAACGGCAAAGCCGAGCACTACGCCCGAGACGGCTTTGAAGGCGAGAATTCTGCCGATTAATCTTATATCCGCCTGCTCCGAAATGCAGACGGGGAGCATTTCATCAGAGGTGGATAAAAAGACGGCGATGAGCGTGCCGAGAGATATAACCCTGCCTGCATAAAAACCCGAGGCGGAGGCGGAAAAGCCGCACTGCGGAACAATTCCGAGCAGACCGCCCGCAAGGGGACCGACGGCGCCGGCTTTGCGGATGGCGTTCTCTGCCTTTTCGGAGGTTTTATGCTCGATGAACTCCATGAGGAGATAGGTGGCATAAAGAAAAACTATTAACTTGGCATTGTCTTTGAGCGTGTCGAGAAGAACGTCAAGCATGGTCTGCCTCTTTCGTATGGATGATAAATTGAACCGGGCTATTATAATATACTTTACAGGCGTTTGTGTCAAGAATCATAATGAGAATTTGTAACAGTTTTGTCAATTGACTTTTTTAATGCGGGTGATATTATATATATACGCAGATTGAATTACATAGACAAAGCAATATATTATACGGAGGCAGTATGAAAAGAATTATATCCGCCGCAGCCGTTCTGCTCTCGGTTATTCTTGTTTTCGCGGGCTGTTCTGTAAACAGAGGCAGCGGGGATTTCACAACGGTTGAAAACAGTGAAACTCAGGAGCAGACAGTGACCGAAACCACCGAAAAGGCAAAGCCGAAATACACGCAGGAGCAGCTTAACAAAATGGTGGCGTTCACGTTTGACGACGGTCCCGGCACTTCAACAACAAACAAGATTCTTGACATGCTCGAGGAATACGGTTTTACGGCGACGTTTTTTGTTATCGGGCGCAACATTGACGACAGCACCGCCGCCTCGATGAGAAGGGCAATTACGCTGGGCTGTGAGATTGGCAACCACACGCAGAACCACAACACCGGGCTCAACAACCTGCCGATTGACAGGGCAAAGGAAGAGATTGAGGCGACAAGCGACGCCATTGAGAAGGCAACGGGCATAAGGCCGACGCTTATGCGCCCGCCCGGAGGCAGCTTCTCAAACCTCAAGGGTAAAATCGACTATGCCATTATTCACTGGTGCGTTGACACGAACGACTGGCGCAAAAAGGGCAGCGCGGGCAATTACCAGGCGGCGAGGAACCTTGCCGACTACATAATCGACCAGGTGTCGGGCAACCCGGGCGCAATAGTTCTTATGCACGATATATACCAGTTCACGGCGGAAACGGTTGAGATTGTTATTCCCGAGCTTGCCGAAATGGGATACAGAATCTGCTCGGTATCGGAGCTGGCGGAGGCATACGGCGAAAAGCTGGAGCCGGGTCAGGTCTATTTCAGAATCAACCGCACTACGACGCTCGAACCGGGAAGATATATTGTAAACACGCGTGAAAGTCCGCTGACTCTGCGCGCGCAGCCCGAGCCCGACGCGGAGGTGCTGCTGAGACTTGCAAAGGGGACCGAAATCACGGTTGAAGCTTGCGAGCACGGCTGGGCGAAGACGTCATACCGGGGCACGACCGGCTGGGTCAACGCAGATTATCTCACTGAAGCGGAATAAATATATAAATTATAAAAAATATTTCATTAAATATATCCCCGTGCAGAGGTGCCTGCGCGGGGATATTGTTATATATTTATGTAAAAATTCACACTTGATTGCATAAAAAATGCGTATTTTTGCATAAAACGCCGAAATTAATGAATATCGGACGTATATATATTGACTTTTAAAGGGTTAGGTTGTATTATTATGCACAGTTTATATTATGGAGTGATATCACCTTGTCAAAAGTTTTTATAGACGGCTCGGCGGGCACAACGGGGCTGAGAATTGTTGAAAGACTCTCGCAGAGAAGCGACATTGAGCTCATCACCCTGCCCGAAGAACTGCGAAAAGACACATCGGCGAGAAAGCAGGCGCTCAACTCCTGCGACGCCGCCTTCCTCTGCCTGCCTGATGCGGCGGCTGTTGAAGCGGTTTCGCTTGTTGAAAACCCGGATGTAAAGCTGCTCGACACCTCGACGGCACACAGAACAGCCCCCGGCTGGGCATACGGCTTCCCCGAGCTCGGCGAAGAGTTTCTGAACAGAATAAAAAACGGTAAAAGAATAGCGGTGCCCGGCTGCCACGCCAGCGGTTTCATCGCCATTGTTTACCCGCTTGTTGAGGCGGGAATATTACCGAAAAGCGCGCTGCTCACCTGCCACTCGGTTACGGGCTACAGCGGCGGCGGAAAAAAGATGATTGCGCAGTATGAGGATGAAGGCAGAGACATTGCCCTTGCATCGCCCAGGCAATACGGGCTGACTCAGCAGCACAAGCATTTAAAAGAGATGGTTGCCGTGAGCGGAATTGAGAACGCTCCCGTTTTCTGCCCGATAGTTGCCGATTTTTACAGCGGAATGTGCGTGACCGTTCCCGTTTTTGCAAAAGAGCTTTGCGAGGGCAAAACGGCAGACGATATCAGAGAGGCATACAGAAAAAAATACAGCGACGGCATAGTCCGTTACAAAGAGAATATCGGCGAGGACGGGTTCATCTGCTCGAATGCGCTGTCGTTTAAAGACAACATGGAAATCTTCGTGCAGGGCAACGACGAGAGAATACTGCTGATTGCAAGATACGACAACCTCGGCAAGGGGGCGTCGGGAGCGGCGGTGGAGTGCCTGAATATTCTTCTGGGCGTTGACCGCACGACAGGGCTTGACCTTGATTAACAATCCGAAAGGAACAATGATATGAAACAGACTGAAGGCGGCATCTGCGCCGCAAAGGGCTTTACCGCAAACGGAATTCACTGCGGAATAAGAAAGAACAAAGGCAAGAGGGATTTATCCCTTATATTCAGCGAAAAGCGCGCGGCGACCGCCTGCGTTTACACAAAGAATCTTGTAAAGGGCGCACCGCTTGAGGTTACAAGGCAGAACATCTCGGACGGCTACGCTCAGGCGGTTATCTGCAACAGCGGCAATGCAAACACCTGCAACGCAAACGGCAGGGAGATAGCGCTCGAAATGTGCAACCTGTGCGCAAAGGAGCTCGGAATAAGCGAAAAGGATATTGTTGTTGCGTCAACGGGCGTAATAGGTCAGCCCCTTGACATAACCCCCATAGCGGCGGGTATTCCGGAGCTTGCAAAAGGGCTCGGCGCAAACGGCAGTGCGGCTGCCGAAGGAATAATGACAACCGACACGGTTGAAAAGCAGATTTCGTTCTCGTTTGACATAGACGGCACGGAGTGCAGAATCGGCGGCATAGCAAAGGGTTCGGGCATGATTCACCCGAATATGGCGACAATGCTCGTTTTTGTTACTACGGACTGCGCCGTTTCGCCCGAAATGCTTCAGAAGGCACTGAGCGCGGACGTTGAGACATCATTCAATATGGTGAGCGTTGACGGCGACACCTCGACTAACGATATGGTCTGCGTTATGGCAAACGGTATGGCGGGCAACGCCGTGATAGACGCGCCGGGCGCGGCGTTTGACACCTTCTGCAAGGCGCTCAATGCAGTTACGGTTCACCTCTGCCGCCTGATAGCGGGCGACGGCGAGGGCGCAACGAAGCTGCTCGAGTGCAATGTCAGAGGCGCAAAGGATGACGAAACCGCAAAGACGGTTGCAAAATCGGTCATCTGCTCCTCGCTTCTCAAGGCGGCGATGTTCGGCGCGGACGCCAACTGGGGCAGAGTGCTGTGCGCCATAGGCTACAGCGGAGCGGATGTTGACGTTGAGAAAATCGACGTTGAGTTTGAATCCGCGGCTGGCGCAATCACCGTGTGCGTAAACGGAGCGGGTGTTGACTTCAGCGAAGAAAAGGCGAAGGAAATACTTGTTGAAAAAGAGATAAAGATTAACATTGACTTAAAGTCGGGCGAAGGCGGAGCTACCGCCTGGGGCTGCGACCTCACATACGACTACGTCCGTATTAACGGAGATTACAGAACATAAGGATAAAGCTATGAAAGAAAAAATACCGAATGAACTCAGGGCGGAGATACTTGTAAACGCACTGCCCTACATAAAAAGCTACTCGAACAAAACGGTTGTTATCAAATACGGCGGCAACGCCATGATAAACGACGAGCTGCGCGAAGCGGTTATGAGCGACGTTATTCTGCTCTCGCTTGTAGGCGTAAAGGTTGTTCTTGTTCACGGCGGCGGTCCCGAAATAACGGAGCTGCTCAACAAGGTGGGCAAAAAGACGGAGTTTGTTGACGGTCTGCGTGTGACGGACGCCGAAACCGCCGAAATGGCTCAGATGGTGCTGGCGGGCAAAATCAACAAGAATCTTGTCAATCTGCTCCAGATAAAGGGCGGCAAGGCAATAGGCGTATGCGGCCTTGACGGGCATCTGATTGAAGCCAAAAAGCTCGACGAGCGTCTCGGCTTCGTAGGTGAAATCACTGCAATAAACCCTGAGATTGTCGAGGGCATTCTCGAAAACGGATACATCCCCGTAATTTCAACAATCGGATGCGACAACGAGGGTAATGTTTATAACATCAACGCCGACACGGCAGCCGCCGGAATAGCGGGAGCTCTCGGAGCGGAGTGCTTTATTTCGCTGACGGATATTGCGGGCATTCTGCGCGACAAAAACGACGAGAGCACGCTCATTACCGAAATCTGCGTGAGCGACACGCCCCGGCTTATGGAAGAGGGCATTATCGCAGGCGGTATGATTCCCAAGGTTGAGTGTTGCACGGAGGCGATACGCCGCGGAGTGAAAAAGGTGTTTATTATCGACGGAAGAATTCCGCACTCGATTCTTATTGAGATGTTCACGAGCGCGGGCATAGGCACAATGTTTACGGGGGCTGTATGATGAATATAAAAGAGACGGATAAAAAATATATAGCCGGCACATACGGGCGTTTTGACCTTGCTCTTGTCAGGGGAAAGGGCTCGCTTGCTTATGACGAGAACGGCAAAGAATATATCGACCTCGGCACGGGCATAGCGGTAAACGCCTTCGGAATAGGCGATGAGGAATGGAAAAAGGCGGTTGAAGAGCAGCTTGACGCAATTCCGCACGCATCCAACCTCTATTTTACCGAACCCTGCGCGCGTCTTGCTCAAATGCTCTGCGAAAAAACGGGCATGTCGAAGGTGTTTTTCGGCAACTCCGGCGCAGAGGCAAACGAGTGCGCAATCAAAGCCGCCCGCAAATGGGGGCTTGACAACAAGGGTGAGGGTTATTCGACAATAATCACGCTCAGAAACAGTTTTCACGGCAGAACGGTGACCACCCTTGCGGCAACCGGTCAGGACAGTTTCCATACCGATTTCGGACCGTTCACACAGGGCTTTGTCTATGCGGATGCGGACGATGCCGCCGACATTGAAAAGCTGGCGGATGAAAACAAATGCTGCGCCGTTATGATGGAGCTTGTTCAGGGCGAGGGCGGTATTCACGTGCTCTCGAAGGAATATGTTTCAAAAGTGCTTGAAATTGCAAAAGAGAAGAATCTGCTTGTTGTAATCGACGAGGTTCAGACGGGCAACGGCAGAACGGGCGAGCTCTACGCCTTTATGAATTACGGCTTTAAGCCCGACATCTTCACAACGGCAAAGGGTCTTGGCGGAGGTCTGCCGATAGGCGCCTGCGTTTTCGGTGAAAGGACTGCCGACGTTCTCACTGCGGGCTCACACGGCTCAACCTTCGGCGGGAATCCCGCCGCTTGCGCGGGAGCGTGCAGCATACTCAGCCGTATTGACGGCACCCTTCTTGACGGTGTCAGGAAAAAATCGGAATATATAAAATCACAGCTCGAAAACGCGAAGGGCGTTGAGAATATAAGCGGTATGGGTCTTATGCTCGGCGTTAAACCCGTGCGCCCGAAGGCGGAAATAATCGACGCCTGCATGAAAAACGGAGTGCTCGTGCTCGGCGCAAAGGATAAAATCCGCCTGCTGCCCGCGCTCAACATTCCCGATGATTTGCTCGAAAAGGGAATTGCGGTTCTCAGGGACGCGCTTGCGGATTATTGATTAAGGAGACAGTAAAATGAAGCTTTATATGAAACAGAAGGTCTTTTCGTGGAAAGACAAATCAACCATAAAAGACGAAAACGGTTCTGACAAATATTTTGTTGAGGGCGAGATTTTCACAGTCGGCAAAAAGCTGCATATTACCGACACGCAGGGCAACGAGGTTGCCTTTGTGCGTCAGAAGGTTCTGACGCTTATGCCTAAATTCTTTGTTGATGTAAACGGCGAAGAGGTGGCGGAAATTGTCAAGAAATTCACGTTTTTAAAGCCGAAATATCTTGTCAACGGCCTCGGCTGGGAGGTCAGGGGCGAGTTTATGGCGCACGACTATGTGATTGAAAAGGACGGCGCACCCATTGTAACCATACACAAAAAATGGATGACCTGGGGCGACACGTTTGAGCTTGACGTGGCGGACGGAGCGGACGAGGTCTGCGCCCTTGCGGTTGTGCTTGCCATTGACGCGGTTATGGACGCACAGGCGGCGGCGGGAGCAGGCGCGGCGGCAGGAGCAGGAGCATCGTCGGCAGGAAATAACTGAAAGAACGCCCTTCGGGGCGTTTTTTGATGTCTTTTTTCGATGTCCTGTTTTTTGAACATCAGCCGGTTTAAAATGGTATTGAAGCCGCAAGGTTGAAATGAAAATGAGGTTATGTTAATATTATTTCAATAACTGCGTGTGAACGGAGAGTTGTTTATGGCACTTAAAAACGCAAAAGAAACGGAGAAAGCCGCAAAGCAGTTTGTTGAGAACTGGCGCGGCAAGGGCTATGAAAAGGGCGAGAGCCAGAAGTTCTGGATAGAGCTTCTGGAGCAGGTTTTCGGCGTCAGTAACGCGCCTCAGTTTGTGCAGTTTGAAGACCAGGTAAAGCTCGACAAATCAACGGGCTTTATTGATGTTATGATTCCTTCAACGCACGTTATGATTGAGCAGAAAAGCATTGAGAAAGACCTGCGAAAAGGCATAAAGCAGTCAGACGGCACCTTTCTTACGCCGTTTCAGCAGGCAAAAAGATACAGCGCAGAACTGCCTTATTCTCAAAGACCCCGCTGGATTGTCACCTGCAATTTCAAAGAGTTTCTTATTTACAATATGGAAAACCCCAACGGTGAGCCCGAAAGCATTTTGCTTGAAAACCTCGCCAAGGAGTATTACCGGCTGAGCTTTCTTGTTGACGAGGGCAACGAGAACTTAAAGCGGGAGGAAGAAATCTCAATCAAGGCGGGCGAAATTGTCGGCAGACTTTACGATGCCCTGCGCCGTCAATACAAAGACCCGGAGAGCGAACACGCACAAAAGAGCCTCAACGTGCTGTGCGTGCGCCTTGTTTTCTGCTTTTATGCGGAGGATGCGGGCGTTTTCGGCAAGCACCTTATGTTCAACAACTATTTAAAGAATTTTGATTCAAAAAACTTCCGCAAGGCGGTTATGGATGTTTTCCGCATTTTAAACACAAAGGTTGAAGACCGCGACCCATACGAGGATGAAGACCTTGCCGCCTTCCCCTATGTAAACGGCGGGCTTTTTGCCGATGACAGCATAGAGATTCCGCAGTTCACGGATGAAATCAGAGCTCTTGTGCTTGACAACGCAAGCGCAGGTTTTGACTGGTCGCAGATAAGCCCCACAATTTTCGGCGCGGTGTTTGAGAGCACATTAAACCCCGAAACAAGGCGTTCAGGCGGTATGCATTACACTTCGGTTGAGAATATTCACAAGGTTATTGACCCGCTGTTTCTTGACGGGCTCAAAGAGGAATTTGAAGGTATAAAAGAGCTGAAGGAGATAAACAACCGCAACAGCAAAATCGAACAGTTCCGCAAAAAGCTCGCTTCGCTTAAATTCCTTGACCCCGCCTGCGGTTCGGGCAATTTTCTGACGGAGACTTACATTTCACTGCGCAAGCTTGAAAACGAGGCGATTAAGCTCCTGAAATTAAAGAATGACGAACTTGAAGGGCAAGGTCATTTTGAAAA
>JAEEYU010000001.1 GCA_016288315.1 Clostridiaceae bacterium
AATTCAGAAAAATAAAAATCAGCAAAAAAGAGCCCTCAAAGCCTTGAAATACAAGGGATTGAGGGCTCTCAAAAGTGGTGGTCGTTACAGGACTTGAACCTGTGACCTCCCGCACGTCAAGCGGATGCGCTACCAGCTGCGCTAAACGACCGTGTGTTTTGTTGCGAGTTGTATTATATATTATGATATGCCCCCTTGTCAATAGAAAATTTGAGAATATCTTATTTTTATATGGTAAAGCTCAGATTATTGTGGTAAAATATAAAATGTCTTATTATGTGATTTTTTGAAAGCGAAGGAATAACAAAATGAACTTCTATCCTTTTAAACTCGAACCTTATGTTTCCGAAACAATCTGGGGCGGCAGACGCCTCATTGACGAATACGGCATTGTCACCGAAAAGTCCAACGCCGCCGAGGGCTGGATGCTTTCCTGCCACGAGAGCGGTCTTTGCAGCATAGCAAACGGCGAACTCAAGGGTAAAACTCTCAGGGAGGTGTATCTTTCAAACCCCGGAATCTGCGGCAGAAACGCCGTGAAATTTGACGATTTTCCGATTCTCATAAAATTCATCGATGCAAGGGACGACCTTTCAATTCAGGTTCATCCCACTGCTCAATACTGTGAAAAAACAGGCAGAGGGCAGAGCAAAACGGAGTGCTGGTATGTGCTCGACACAGCGCCGGGCGCCTGCCTCATCCTCGGTTTTAAAGAAAAAATAAGCAGTGAGGAATTCCGCCGTCTTATTGAAGAGGGCAGACTCACCGACGCAGTTAAAAAATATGATGTCAAGAAGGGCGATTTCTTCTTCATCGAGTCGGGAACACTCCATGCAATCTGTAAAGGCGTTCTGCTTGCGGAGGTGCAGGAAAGCTCCAACACAACCTATCGTGTCTTTGACTACAACAGAGTCGGAAAAGACGGCAAACCGAGGGAACTGCATATTGACGACGCCGTAGCCGTCACAAAGTGCGAGCCGTATACTCCGTCACAGTTTTGTAAAGATGAATCACTTTACAACGGAGCAAAACATATACTCGCCGAGTGCCCGCTTTTCAACGTCGCGGAGCTTAAAGTCAACGGTGATTTTACCGGCAATGCAGATGAAAACTCCTTCGTTTCTCTCCTCGTCCTCGAAGGTGAAGGCGAGCTTTCAACCGTGAACGGAAACGTTTCGCTTTGCAAGGGTGTCAGTGTCTTCATCCCCGCAAAAACGGGCGAATACAAAATCTCGGGCAACCTGAATCTTCTCGAAACAACTATATAAATTAAGGATATAATCTATGTCACTTCTCAGCGCGCAGAATTTAACAATGGATTTTGCCGGTAAAGTCATCTTCCGCGACATTTCGTTCGATGTCAACCCCGGCGAGCACGTCGGCTTAATCGGCGCAAACGGCACGGGCAAAACCACATTGTTCAAACTGATAACAGGTGAATACGAGCCAACCGACGGCGCTCTTTTCATTTCAAAAAATGTTAAAATCGGCTACCTTGAGCAGCACGCCTGCGCAGGGTCAAGGCGCGCTGTCTATGATGAGGCGTTAACCGTCTTCAATCCGCTTATAGAGCTTGAAATCGAGCTTGAAAAAATCGCACGCGAAATTGATGCAGGCAGTGGGAACAGGCAGGCGCTTATCGAGCGCCAGCAGGAAATGCACGAGAAATTTCAGAACGACGGCGGGCTCACCTACAAAAGCCGCACCCGTTCGGCTCTGCTCGGCCTCGGCTTTGAGGAGAGCGACCTTTCTCTTCCCTGCGACCGTCTGAGCGGCGGCCAGCGCTCCAAACTGAGCATGGCAAAGCTCCTCCTGTCTCAGTCCGACCTCCTACTTCTCGACGAGCCGACAAACCACCTCGACATCACCGCCACCGAATGGCTTGAAAGCTTTCTTACGGGCTTTCGCGGATCGGTAATCGTCATATCGCACGACCGCTATTTTCTCGACAGGGTCACCGACAAAACAATGGAGCTCTCAAATATGATGCTTCACTCCTCAAAAGGCGGCTACAGCAGGTATATGGAGCTGCGCGAGGAGCGCATTGAGAGTGAAAGACGCAGGTATGAAAATGATGTTGAAGAGATAAAACGCCTTGAAGCAATGATTGCAAAGCAGGTCGAATTCGGCAGAGAGCGCAACTATATCACAATAGCCAGCAAGCAGAAGGTGATTGACCGCATCAAAGCATCCCTCGTCGTGCCGGAGAAAAATTCGGCAGCCGTCAGAATCAGTTTCGCATCCGTTGCCGAAACGGGCAACGAGGTGCTCAATGTTTACTCTCTCTCAAAATATTTCGGTCCCAAAACCGTTTTTGAAAACGCCTCTTTTCAGATCCGCAAAGGCGACAGAGCGTTTATTTTAGGTCCCAACGGCTGCGGCAAAACAACCCTTCTGCGTATTCTTGTCAGGCAGATTGCTGCCGACGGCGGCTCCTTCAGCTTCGGCGCAAATGTCAGAACCGGTTACTTTGACCAGAGTCTCGAAAATCTCAATAAAGGCAAAACCGTAATTGATGAAATCTGGGACGAGCACAGAAAACTCAACGAAACAACAATAAGAAACTACCTCGCCCTGTTCCTTTTTAAAGGCGATGATGTTTTCAAAAATGTTGACACATTAAGCGGCGGCGAAAAGGCAAAACTCTGCCTTCTTAAACTTATGCTTTCGGGCGCAAACGTCCTGCTGCTCGACGAGCCGACGAACCACCTCGACATCCCGTCAAGAGAGGCGCTTGAAAATGCGATTGCCTCGTTCGACGGCACTGTCATTGCCGTATCGCACGACCGTTATTTTATAAATAAACTCGCCACAAAAATATTCCGCCTGACTCAGACGGGGGTTGAAAAAACAGACGGCACCTATGACGATTATGTCTCCGCCCTTGAGGCAGACCTTGCCAAAGCGGTTCAGGTCAAAAAGGCGGCGCCTAAAATCAATGATTACAAACTGCGAAAAGAACGCGAAAGCGAGATTAACCGCTTAAAAGGCAAAATCAGAAGGGGAGAGGCGAGAATAGACGAACTCGACGGCGAAATATCCGGGCTCAACGCCGTTCTCTCAACTCCCGAAATCTCATCCGATTATGAAAAAATCACCGAATACACTCAAAGAATAAACGCCCTCTCAGCCGAACAGGAGCAGCTTATGTCGGAGTGGGAGGAGTGGAACACACGGCTTTCCGAGCTTACGGAGGAAACAGATGCTTGAGATTAAACCTTACAGCCCGCAATACAAAGAGGATATGCGCAGGGTCTGCCTCAACACCGCCTATGACAGGGCATACGAGCCCGTTGAGCGCAATTACCTCCTCAATTCCTACTGCGATTATTACATCGACAATGAGCCCGAAACCTGCTTTGCCGCCGTTGATGAGAACGGCACGGCTCAGGGCTATATCATCTGCGCCCCCGACTTTAAAAAATTCATAAAACAGGTCAGACCTTATAACGCACAGGCAAAAAAATCGGGCATTGACCACTATTACGAGGGCATTGCCGAACGCCTTGCCCTGCGCTTTTTCAGCCGTCAATACCCCGCTCATTTTCATATTGACATAAACGAGGGCTATCAGGGCGGCGGCACGGGCACACAGCTTGTTCTCACCCTTCTTGAAACGCTTAAAAGCAAAAACGTCAAAGGCGTTATGCTCATTACGGGCTCGGGCAACGAGGGCGCAATAAGATTTTACAAAAGACTTAATTTCAAAACAGTTATCGGCAAAGGTCCCGCGGCGATTATGGGAATGAAACTGAGGTAAGATTATGGTTAAATACGCTGTCATCGGCACAAGCTGGATTACACAGTCCTTCATTGACGGGGCAAAGCTCACGGGCGCAATGCAGCTCGCGGGCGTGTGCTCACGCGATGAAAACAGAGGCAGAGCATTTGCAGAGAAAAACGGAGCGCAAAATGTCTTCACATCCGTTGAGGCGCTTGCAAAATCTGATATTGAAGCGGTTTATATCGCAAGCCCCAACGCCTTTCACGCAAGGCAGACGGAGCTTATGCTTTCATCGGGCAAGCACGTCATCTGCGAAAAGCCCGTAACGGTCACCCCTGCGGAGCTTGAATACCTGCAGGGCGTTGCTGAAAAAAACGGGCTTGTCTATGTTGAAGCAATAATGTATATGTTCAACCCCGTGCGTGATGTTCTGCGAAAAGCCCTTCCGGAAATCGGTATGATTACATCCGCAAACCTCGATTTTTCACAGCTTTCGTCAAAATACCCCGCTTTCAGAAGGGGCGAACTTCCCAACATCTTCAACCCTGAAATGGCAACCGGCTGCCTTGAAGATCTGGGAATCTACTGCGTTTACCCCGCACTCGACCTCTTCGGGGAACCGGCGCAAATCAAAGCGAGCGCATCTTTTATGTCAAGCGGAGCGGACGGCAGCGGCGGAGCGCTTTTTAAATACGACGGTCTGAGCGTCAATCTCACTTACTCAAAGCTCGGTCAGAGCAGGTCGCCGTCGCAGATTTTCGGCGATGAGGGCACAATACTCATTGATTCCGTTTCTCAGCTCACCGGTATTAAAACGGTTTTCAACGACGGCAGCGAAGAAATCCTCTGCGGCGAAGTCCCCAAGGCGCAACTTATGGGCTATGAAGCGGAACGCTTTGCCGACATCATCGAAAACCGCGAAAAGAATAAAGATTTTTACGCCCTTCTTCAGAAATCCGCCCTTGCGACAAGCAGAGCTATGGAAGAAATCCGCACTCAGGCGGGAATAAAATTTGTTTATAAACCGTTAACGGAGGAATAAATATGTTTTCAAAAAAATGCGGTGACACTTATGTTCTCCGCCTTGAAATCGGCGAAGAGATTGTCTCGGCAATCAAAGACTTCTGCATGCGCAACAATCTTTTCTGCGCAGAGGTGTCGGGCATAGGAGCCGTCAGCGAGGCAACTCTCGGCTTTTACAATGTCCGCAGCAAAGAGTATTCAAAAACAGTCATCGAAGGTCCGCTTGAGATGGTCTCCCTCCTCGGCAGCGTCACACAAAAAGACGGCGAGCCCTATCTTCACCTTCACGCCGCCTTTTCCGGCAAAGACTGCAACTGCGTCGGCGGTCACCTCAACTCGGCTGTCATAGGCGTCACCGGTGAAATATTCCTGAGAGAAATCGACGGTCAGATTTGCAGAAAACTGCAGGAAGACATCGGAATAAACATTTTCGATATATGAGTATTCAGAATGATTTAAAAGAATATATGCTCCTTCAGGGCGTCTCCGATGTCGGCTTCTCGGCTCCTTCGGGCGACACTCCCGAAAGTCTGCCTTATGCCGTGACTCTTGTCGTCCGCCTTTCTCAGGCAATAATCGATGAGATTGACGGCGCGCCCACCCACACTTATTTCAACCACTACCGCACGGTCAACGCCTTTATTGACAGGGCGCTTCTTATGTGCGGGCTTTATCTTCAGAAAAACGGTTACAGATACATAACCGTTGCCGCTTCGCAGAGCATCAACACCGACGGCTGGAACTACCGCGGCAGGTTCTCACACAAGCAGGCGGCTGTGCAGGCGGGGCTTGGTTCAATAGGCAGAAATTCGCTGTTCATCCACAAAGATTTCGGCTCTGCCGTCCGTCTGGGAACCCTTTTTACCGACTGCCAGTTTGATGTTGAAAACATCACTCCGGTTGATATGTGCGGCACCTGCTCGCTGTGTGTCGATTCCTGCCCGGCTCACGCAATAAAGGGCGGCAAATGGAGCGAAAACACTGAGCGTGAAGATATTTTCGATGCCGGAAAATGCAGCGAATATATGAAACACGCTTTTCAGAAAATCGGCAGGGGAGCGGTATGCGGAATCTGCATGAGCGTCTGCCCACACAATAAAGGTAAATGATATGACAGGAATAATTGACGTCGGCGGAGGAATGCGCGACATATACGGCAGCGGAGTGCTTGACTACTGCCTTGACAATAAAATAGATTTCGACTATATTCTCGGCATTTCGGCTGGCACCGCAAATCTTTTCACCTACGCCGCCGGTCAGAGAGGGCGCACAAAAAGATTTTATGAGAATTACGCCTTCCGCAAAGAATATATGAGCTTTTCAAACCTCCTCAGGGGCAGAAGCTATTTAGACCTTGACTATATTTACAGCGAGCTGTCAGACGAGGGCGGCGAGGATCCGTTCGACTTTGACAGCTTTGAAAAGTATGAGGGCGACGCCTATATCGCCTGCACCGATGCCGAAACCGGCAGGCAGGTCTATTTTGACAAAAACGCCGTTGAAAAAAACAACCTTACCGCCTTCAAGGCGTCCTGCGCCCTTCCGCTCGTGTGCGGCAGATACAATGTCAACGGAATAGAATGCTTCGACGGCGGAATTTCAAATCCCGTTCCCGTTGAGAAAGCGTTTGAAGACGGCTGCGACAGAGTGGTCGTCATTCTCACACTGCCTGTCAATCACGTTAAACTGCCGGGCAAAAACAGGTTTGCGTCACCTTTTGTCAGAAAAAAATATCCCGGGCTTGTCACTTGCCTTAACGAATATTACCGCAATTACAACGACGGAGTCAGAAAGGCGCTCGCTTATGAAAAGCAAGGCAGGGCGCTTGTGCTGGCGCCGGATGACTGTGCGGGTATGAAAACTCTCACAAGAGATAAAGCCAAAATACAGGCGCTTTACCGCAAGGGCTATAAAGACGCCGAAAAAATAAATGATTTTATACAGGGTGGTTTGTTATGAAAATCAGGTTATGCGCATTTGCCGATGAAGGCGGCACAACTGTTGAAGAGCAGATTGAAGCTCTCAGGGCAAACGGAATAAAACTCGTCGAACTGCGCTCAATAGACGGCAAAAACATTTCAAAAATCAGCGAAGACGAGGCGGCTGTTTATGCAAAAAAATTCCGTGAGGCGGGCATAGAGGTCTGGTCGCTCGGTTCTCCTCTCGCCAAGGTGCATATCTACACCCCAGTCGAAAAAGAAAAGGCAAAGGCAATGCATCTGTGCCGTCTTGCCTCCGTTTTCGGCACAAAAAACATCCGCGCCTTCAGCTACTTCACCCTCTTCCCGTTCAATAAAGAAAAAAGAGTTGTTGAGAAAATTCAGCCGCTGCTGGAGATTCTTGATTACAACGGCATAAACTTTTGCCACGAAAACGACACCCTCCTTTACGGCGGCAGGGCAAAATATCTTGAAAAACTGCTTGCCGCATTTCCCGGTCTCAAAACGATTTACGACCCCGCAAACTTTATCATAAGCGGCGAGTCGCCCGATGTCACCCTCGCCGAATTTGCGCCCTCCGCTTATTATTTTCACATAAAAGACGCAACGGGCAAAAAGGTTATGCCCGCCGGTTACGGCGATGCAAGAATAGATGAACTGATTAAAAGAATCGACCGCGACACCGTCTTTTCAATCGAGCCGCACCTTATGTTCTTCAAAGGCGGAGCGGGTTTTGAAAAATACGATTTCAAAACAAAACGCGGCAGATTCGACTGTGCCGCCGACAGCATAAAAAAACTCCTTGCCGAAAACGGCTGGGCTGAAAAAGACGGTTATTATGAAAAGAACGAAGGGTGATTGAAATGCCTGAAATAAAAAGATATCACGAGATTCCCGGGGCTCTGCACATCGGCTGTGAGGAGCCCTGCGCCTATTTCATCCCGTTTGAAAATGAAGAAAAATCGTCGGGCGGCAGAGAAGATTCCGCTTATTTCACATCACTCTGCGGTCAGTGGAATTTCGCCTTTTTTGAAAACGCCGCACAGCTTGATATTGAAAAAGACGGCTTCCCGTCAACCGTTGACTGCGGCGATATAATCGATGTTCCCGGCAACTGGCAGCTCTGCCTCTGCAGGGGCTATGACGTGCCGAATTACATAAATCAGGATTACCCTTACCCCGTTGATCCTCCGCACATTCCCGATGTCGTTCCCTGCGGCTTTTACCGCAAAAAAACCGTTTTTTGCAAAAAAGAGGGCAAAAAGTATTTTCTTAACTTCGAAGGCGTTTCCTCCTGCTTTTATCTGTGGGTGAACGGCACCTTCGCCGCCTACAGCCAGGTAAGCCACGCCACCGCGACGGTTGATATCACAGACCTCCTTGCCGGCGGCGAAAACACCTTTGAGGTTCTCGTCGTCAAGCACTGCGACGGCTCCTATTTTGAAGATCAGGATTTCTTCCGCCTTTCCGGCATTTTCAGAGAGGTTTATATAGTCGAGAGAGACCCCGTTTATATTAAAGACATCGACCTTGACATAACCGTCGGCGAGGATTTGACATCCGCCTCGCTCAGAGCAATAATAACGGGCGCAGACCGCTTCTCGTTCCGCCTTGTTTCTCCCGACGGCAAAACCGTCTGCGAGGGCGAAAACACCATTGATGAATCAATCGAAAACCCCTTGCTCTGGAATTACGAAACACCGTTCCTTTACAAGCTCTTTATTCACTCGGGCAGCGAGTATATCTGCCTGCCCGTCGGCTTCAAGCGTTTTGAAATAAAGAACAGCGCCGTCCTGTTAAACGGCAGAAAGGTCAAGGCAAAGGGCGTAAACCGCCACGATTTCAACCCCGAAACCGGCTACTGGGTCACTCCCGCGCAGATGCTCCGCGAGCTTTACAGCTTAAAACGCGCAAATGTCAACACAATCAGAACCTCCCATTACCCCAACGACCCCCGCTTCCCGGAGATGTGCGACCGACTCGGCTTTATGGTTGTCGATGAGGCGGATCTCGAAACCCACGGCATGGGCTACAATTTCGGCGACTGGTATTGGGATTACTGGTCACATCTTACCGACAGCCCCGAATATGAGGAGGCGTGCGTTGACAGGGCAAAACTCCTCTATGAGCGCGACAAAAACCACGTCTGCGTCATTATGTGGTCACTCGGCAACGAGTCCGGATGCGGCGAAAATCACCGCAAAATGGCGGCGTATATCCGCTCAAGAAGAAAAGATGCCGTTATCCATTATGAGAACGCGCGGCTCGAATATCAGGAGAGGGTTGGCAGAGATTTCACCGACATCTCCGACGTCGAAAGCCGTATGTATGCGTCACTCGGTTATTTAAAAGAATACCTTGCCGATGATAATCTGAAAAAGCCGTTTTTCTACTGCGAGTATGTTGACAGTATGAGCACGGGCGAAATCGAAAAGCACTGGCAGGGCTTTGAAAACAACGACAAATATTTCGGAGGCTGCGTCTGGGAATACGGCGACCACGCCGTCAACGCCGGCACAAAAGAAAAACCGGCATACCGCTACGGCGGCGATTTCGGCGACTACCCGAATGATAATATTTACTGCCTTGACGGTCTCGTTTACCCCGACCGCACCGAACGCCCCGGCTGGTATGATATGAAAAAGGCATATCAGCCCTTCGACATCACTTTTGAAAACGGAAAAATCACAGTCTTCAACAAGCGCTTTTTCACGGATTTCTCCGATTTGTATATCGCCTGGACCGTTGAGAAAAACGGAGCTGTAACGCTCGAAGGCAAAACGGAAAACACCGCCATTCCTCCGCGCGGCACCGCCGTTTACACCCTTTTTGAAAACACCGCTTCTGACTGCCTCACCACGCTCAATGTCTATGTCAGGCAAAAGCAGGCAACCGAATGGGCGCAGAAAGATTATGAAACGGGCTTCGCGCAGTTTATTCTCTGCGACAAAGCCGTCGGTTACAATCCCGCAGGGGAGCATGCCGTAACATTTGCCGAAACCCGCACCGGTATTGATGTTACCTGCGGAAGTGTCAGATATTCTTTTGACCGCATAACAGGCAGAATCTCGCAGATTTCACTCGGCGGCAAAAACCTTCTCTCCGAGCCGTTCTCGTTTAAGATTATGCGCGCGGCAACCTACAACACAAAGCATTATCTCGACATCTGGTCAAGGGCAAGGTATGAGCATATCGCTCAGAAAACCTACTGTGTTGATGTCGCAAAAGACGGTGAAAACGTCGTCATTTCTTCACGGATTTCCCTTGCCTCTCCCGCAATACCTCCCGCAGTCAGGGCGGATGTCACATACACCTTCTCCCCCGACGGCAGCGTCACCGTCAAAACAGATGCAAAGGTTACGGGCAATGCGCCGCCTCTGCCCCGTTTCGGTCTGTCAATCGTTATGCCCGAAAGCTTTTCGGCGGTCCGCTATCTCGGCTTCGGTCCCGTTGAGAGCTATGCCGAAAGGCACTCGGCAGCCCGTCTCTCCCTTTTTGAGACAACCCCGCAAGCGGATTACGAACATTATATAAAACCGCAGGAGTGCTCATCGCACTATTCAACAAGATTTGCAAGCGTCACCGACGGCAGGCAAGGGCTTGCGTTTTATACTCAGAAGCCCCTGTGCTTCAGGGCGATTCCCTATGACGACTCAACTCTTCACAGCACTCTTCACGACGATGAGCTTCCCGAACTGCACAAAACCTTTGTCTCCCTCGATTATAAAATCCACGCCTCTGTCACCGGTGAGCCGGGCGAATATCCCGAACGTGTCTTCGATGATAAAGAATTTTCCTTCACCGTCCGGATTGTTCCCGTTCTCGGTTGACTTTTAAATGTATAAAAGATATAATATTTTCAATATGTTGTTAAAGGGGAAATAACAATGAAAAAAGCAATATCCGTTCTGCTTTGCCTTGCGTTGCTTGTTTCAACGCTTACAGTTTTCGGCTTTGCAAAAACAGCCGCTCCCGCCGAAGCGCCTGCCGCGGCAGGTGACTCTCCGTCGCCAGCAGTCGAGCAGGAGTATCCCATTGTTTTTGTTACGGGCATCGGTCAGTCCTACAGCTACCTCTATGCAACTCCCGAAGACGCAAAGGCGGATGTCGCCGACAATTCAACCGACAGAGCCATAGCAAAGTGGAATCTTTTCTGCAACGACTTCAGCTTCGCTCTCAAAGATTTCACCACCTATTTTTCAGCCTTGCGTATTGTCGGAACCCTTCTTCTCACAATATTCACGGGTCACAACTTCGTCAGCAAAGACGCCTGCGACGACCTTGTAAAAGAGCTTTTCAGATACAACACCGTTGATGAAAACGGCAACCTGCCCGAAACGGTGATTACCCCCCGCTGCGACTATCCCGTCTCACAGATGACCGAGGAGCAGCGCGACAACTTCTACCGCACAATTCCCTGCGAGGATGTCATAGGCGACATCGGCGAGGATATGCTCTACTGCTTCAATTATTCCGCCTTCTCGTTCACTTACAAAAACTCCGACAACCTCAACAAATTCATAAACGATGTTGTTCTTCCGCAGACAGGCAAAGAAAAGGTCGTCCTTATCCCGATGAGTATGGGCGCCTCCGTTGTCAGCGCCTACCTTCAGGATTACGGCAAAGAAGGCAAGGTTGCAAGAGTGGTCAGCATTGTCGGCGCCTGGTATGGCAGCGATGTTTTTGCAGACCTCGTCGAGCAGAAATATGCCTCTGACGCTCCCGAAAAGCTTTACAACGGCATCGTCGCCGACCTCATCGGCGAGCCCTGGGGCTACCTTGTAAACGGAATTCTCCGCATTTTCCCCAAATCCACTCTCAGAAGCATAATTGACGAGCTTCTCAATTCCGTTGTCGAAAATCTCGTTCTCAAAACCCCGTCTCTTATGGTTATGGTGCCCTATGAGAGGTATCCCGCCGTCAGAGCCGCCCGCCTCGAGGGCAACAAAGACCTCGCCTACGTTATGGAGATTACCGACAAATTCTATGACGCCCAGCGCAACCTCGAAACCTACCTCAAAGAGCTCAATGAGGATTACGGCATAGATTTCTACTACATCGCCGGCTACGGTCTCGAATTCGGCGGCTACAGCAGCGACTATGAATTTTTCAAATTCCTCGAAAGCGCAAACACCACAAACTCCGATGAGATTATCCAGATTAAGTCAACCGCTACGGGCGCCACAAGCGTCACGGCGGGCAAGCAGTTCGATGCTGCCTACCTTTCATCGCACGATGCAAAATACATATCCCCCGACAAATCGGTCGATATTTCAACCTGCTTCTTCCCCGACAGAGTCTGGCTTTTCGACAAGCAGAAACACGAGCTTGAAAACAACAACACCGCTCTCAAACTCGCCTTCGATATAGCCCTCGGCAACGTCACAAGCGCACAGGACTGCGTCGATACCTACCCGCAGTTCAACGATTCCAGAGACCTCAAGAGGTTGAAGAGAAGCTACATCCCGGACCTTGATAACTGGCTTGCAGAAAATACCCCCACAGCCGAACAGCAGCGGCTCATAGATGAAAACACGGCCGCCGTCAACGAGATGATGGGCAAAACAATCAACAACCGCGAACAGGATGACAAGGTTATCGAAAACTACCGCAAAATGCTCGTAACCCTCGGCATTTATGAAGAGGAGGAAGAGAAGGAGGACGGCCTCACGTCATTCTTCAAAGCCCTCAACGATTTCAATGTCAGGGTATTCGGCTTCAAGGGCTTTATTGATATTTTCAAAAGATAAATAAAACACAGCAAAAAACGGGGTTCCCGCTTTAACGACGGGAACCTCTCACTATGTTAAGATTATATTCCAAAGGAGAATAATATGAACTCCGCACTCGAAACACTCATAACAAGAAGAAGCGTGCGCGCCTATGACGGCAGGCAGCCCGATGACGAAACGCTTGACAGAATCGTCGAAGCGGGGCTTTACGCCGCCTCCGGTATGAACTGCCAGGCGACAAAGCTCGTTGTCTGCAAAGATATAAAAACGGTCGAGCTTATGTCAGAGCTCAACGCCGCCGTTCTCGGCACGGATTCCGACCCGTTCTACGGCGCCAAAACCGTCATTGTCGTCTTCGCCGACAGAAACCGCTTCACCGCCGTTGAAGACGGCAGCCTGGTCATGGGCAACCTTATGAACGCCGCCCACGCTCTGGGCGTTGATTCCTGCTGGATTCACCGCGCCAAAGAGGTCTTTGACGGCGAACAGGGCAGGGCGCTCAAGGCAAAATGGGGAATAGGCGACGAATATATGGGAGTAGGCAACTGCATTCTCGGCTATCACGCAGGCGAATACCCCGAAGCAAAAGAGAGAAAGGCAGACAGAGTCGTTAAAATATGAACTTGCAGGAAATCAAAGAAATCTACAATCATTCTCTGAATATTTCGCCCGAAACGGACGGCGATTTTTTCGAGTGTGCGGGCGACCTGCTTGAAACGGATGAAATACAAAGTCTCGGGCAGTATGTTCAGCACGACACAATCAACCGCCTTCAGCACATAACGAGCGTCGCGTTTATGTCCTATACCCTTTGCAAAAAACTCGGGCTCGACTACTTCGTCACCGCAAGGGCGGGGGTTATGCACGACCTTTTCTATTATGACTGGCACGAGAAGCACGGCGGCCACCGCCTTCACGGCTACCGCCATCCCGGTTTCGCCGTCAGAAACGCAAAGGAGCTGTGCGGCTCAATCGACAGAAAAACGGAGAATATCATAAAACGCCATATGTGGCCGCTCACTCCCACTCCTCCCAGATACAAAGAAGGCTTTATAGTCTGCTTTGCCGACAAATACTGTGCCGCAACAGAACTTATAACCTGCCACAAAAACAAGAAACAACGGTAATTATTTATGCTTAAAGAAACCATTTTAAGGTATATCCTCTATTTCTTCTTTTACAGCGCTGTGGGCTGGCTGGCCGAATCCTGTTACTGCTCTGTGCGCCCGCGCAAATGGGTCAACAGGGGCTTTCTCACAGGACCGCTGTGCCCGATTTACGGCACGGGAACGCTCGTCTTTCTCATCTTCGTCTCACCAATCAAAGAAAAGCTTTCTCTCCCCGCCACAATAGCGGGCAGAGAAATCGACCTCGCAATAATTGCCGTGTTTTTCGCGGGTCTTGTTATGGCGGATATTGTCGAGTTTTCGGTAAGTCTTATTATGGAAAAAATGTTCCACGCCCGCTGGTGGGACTACTCCGGCAACTTCCTCAACATCCAGGGCAGAATCTGCTTCAAGCACTCGATTTACTGGGGAATCGCAACCGTCGGCTTCCTTTATGTGATTCATCCCTTCGTCAACAGGTATTTCAGCAGAATACCGCTTGATGTTGTCGAAATCGCTCTTGCCGTCATTCTCGTCATTTTCGTAATAGATGTTTTCGATGCTGTCCGCAAGGCGATGGATGTCCGCGCCCTTATCGACAAAATCAAAAAATTCAGGTCAGACCTCGCCGCACAGTTCGGCTCAACCTTTGACGACATCCTCTCAATGGGCGAGGATGAATTCCGCGAATTCTCCAAAAAGGCGTCAAAATACAAAAACGATGTCACCGACCGCATAGCCGAAATCCGCGAGAGCTTTGAAATTCTTTCAAAGGGCTACGTTTCAAAGGATTACAGGCAAAAGGGCAAATACAACCGTATGTTTATCGAGTTCCCGATGATTAAAGCGGCCGCACGCGCCCAGATTGACAATCTTGAAATAAACATCGAAAAAATCAAGAACAAAATCAAAAGCACAATCGGCAAAGACAGCTGATTTATTACAAATATGTGAATTTTGCGAAAACCCCTTGATTTTTGCAAAAAAAGTATTACAATACAAATTGGCACTCGAAAGGTGTGAGTGCTAATTTGTATTTTACTTTTACCGGAAAACCGGAATCATAAACAGCAAGGAGTGTTTATTATGAGAAAAAAACAGTTCAAGGCGGAGTCCAAAAAGCTTCTCGATATGATGATAAACTCCATTTACACACATAAGGAAATTTTCCTTCGCGAGCTTATCTCAAACGCAAGCGATGCCCTCGACAAGCAGTATTACAACTCGCTCGGCGAAGATACAGGTTTGTCAAGAAACGAATACATCATCCGCATCGAGCCCGACAAAGCGGCGCGCACGCTTAAAATAATCGACAACGGCTGCGGTATGACGGAGGAGGAGCTCGAAACAAACCTCGGCACAATAGCAAAGAGCGGCTCCCTCGATTTCAAAAACGACAATGACGAGAAAAAGACCGACATCGAAATTATCGGTCAGTTCGGCGTTGGCTTTTATTCTGCGTTTATGGTCAGCGACAAGGTGGTTGTTGAGAGCAGGGCAAACGGCAGCGATCAGGCATACCGCTGGTCTTCAAACGGCGCCGACGGCTATTATATCGAAAAATGCGACACCCCGGCAGAGCACGGCACCGTCATCACCCTTTACCTCAAGCCGGACGCCGAAGGGGAGGAATACAGCGAATTTCTCGAGGAATACGAGCTTACAAGTCTTGTCAAAAAATATTCCGACTACATCCGCTACCCCATTATGATGAACTGCGAAACCCGTGTTCCCAAAGAGAAGGCGGAGGGCGAAGAAGACAAGCCCACCGAGTATGAAACCGTTATGGAGGACCGCCGCCTCAACAGTATGGTCCCCATCTGGCGCAAAAACAAAAACGAGGTCACCGAAGAGGAATACAACGGCTTCTATACCGAAAAATACTACGATTATGAAGCCCCGCTCAAGGTCATCCACACAAAGAACGAGGGCGTTCCCGCATACGATTCGTTAATCTATGTTCCCGCCCACGCTCCCATGAATTACTATTCAAAAGATTATGAGAAGGGTCTTGCCCTCTACTCAAACGGCGTTATGATTACCGAAAAATGCGCCGAGCTTCTGCCCGATTACTTCAACTTTGCAAAAGGTCTCGTTGACAGCCCCGACCTTTCGCTCAACATTTCGCGCGAGCTTCTTCAGCACGACCGCCAGCTTAAAATAATCGCCAAAAACATCGAGAAAAAGATTAAGTCCGAGCTCGAAAAACTCCTCAAAGACGACCGTGAAAAATACGAGAAATTCTTTGAAGCGTTCGGCATGCAGTTAAAATACGGCATTTACAGCACCTACGGCATGGCAAAGGAGAACCTGCAGAATCTTCTGATTTTCAAATCAACAAACGAAGAAAAATACGTAACCCTCAAGGAGTATGAGGACCGTATGGCGGAGAGCCAGAAGGGCATTTACTACGCCTGCGGCGAAACAGTCGCAAAAATCAAAATGCTTCCGCAGGTTGAAGCAGTCATAAACGCAGGTATGGAAGTGCTGATGCTCACAAACGACATCGACGAGTTCACCTTCAAAATGATGCGCGACTATGACGGCAAACAGTTCATCAACGTCTGCACAGACAGTCTCGACATCGGCACCGATGAAGACAAGCAGGCGCTCGAGCAGAAGAACACCGATGAAAAAGACCTTCTCGATTTCATAAAAGAAACCCTGGGCGACAAGGTAGTTGCCGTCAAATTCTCAAACCGCCTCGGCAGCCACCCGGTCTGCCTTACAAGCGGCAGCGAAATCACCACCGAGATGGAAAGAGTTCTGAACGCTCAGCCGATTTCCGAAAAAATCAAGGCGCAGCTCACTCTTGAAATCAATTCAGAGCATGCAATCGCCTCAAAGCTTGCCGACCTTTATGAAAACGATAAAGAAAAGGTCAAAAAATACGCAAATCTCCTCTACAGCTCCGCCTGCCTCATCAGCGGAATCCCCGTCGAAGATCCTTCCGCCATGAGCGACCTCATCTGCGAGCTGATGGTTTAACTCAACAATCATCAAAGCACCCGCAAGGGTGCTTTTTCTTTGTGTGTTGACGAATTTTCATTATATAGTATAATTACAGTATATTCCGCAGACGAAATAAAGAACGGCTCAGATTTCATTTCACTGAACACCGGAGGTCACAATGACATTTTTAAGCATTTTTTCGGCGGTATTTGTCTTTTTCGCATCCCTTTTTAATTCAGCGCTTCCCGCACCCGCACCCGAACTCCCCGCAGATTGCGACGAGGTCTCCACGCCTCTGGGCGGCGGCTGCGATCCCTGGTTTTACGAGCACGGCGGCAGATACTATTACTGCTATTCACTTGGCAACGGCGTCGGCGTCAAGTGCGCCGACAGTTTGGCGGAGCTCTTTGACTCTGAGGGCAGGCGCGTCTATACGGCACCCGGCGGCTGCGAATATTCCTCCGATTACTGGGCGCCCGAGCTCCATTATCTCGACGGCAGATGGTATATCTATGTTTGCGCCGATGACGGAGCAAACGAGCACCACAGAATGTTCGTCCTCTCCTGCGACACGCCCGACGGTGATTATAAAATGGAGGGCAAAATCGCCGACTCAACCGACAGATGGGCGATTGACGGCACCGTGCTCGAATATAAAGACGAGCTCTGGCTTATCTGGTCCGGCTGGGAGGGTGAAACCGACGGCGGTCAGAATCTTTACATAGCCCACATGAGTGACCCTCTGCATATAGATGGTGAGCGTGTGCGGATTTCAACCCCGACCTTCTCCTGGGAAAAAAAGGGTATGCCGGTTAACGAAGGTCCTGCCGTTCTTTACCACGGTGACAGCATCTTTCTTATCTATTCCGCAAGCGGAAGCTGGACGGATGATTACTGCCTCGGAATGCTTACCCTTGTCGGTAACCCCGGCAGCAGCGCCGGCTGGGTTAAAAGCCCGCTCCCCGTTCTGAAAAAAGCGGAAACCGCCTACGGTCCCGGGCACTGCAGCTTTGTCAGGAGCGGTAATGTTGATTATATTGTTTACCACGCAAATCTTGAATCCGGCACGGGCTGGAACGCGCGCAGCGTCCGCCTTGCACCTTTTGCATATCGCTTCGGCCTGCCTGTTTTCGGCTCTCCTGCAAAGCAGGGCGATTCAATTAAAATCGCACGGTAATCACTCGACACAAAGCGGGCATTTTGTTCTTGATATTTGCCGCCTTATGCGTTAAAATAAATCTGTTGACTTATTCATTTTACGGAGGATTTTCAAGTGAAATCAGATGTAATTCACGTTACAAACGCAGGCGTCGGCATAGCCGATGCAAAAAAACAAACCGAGGCGGTTGCCGCTTTCAAATCCCTTTCAAAAAAAGATTCCATCCACCTTCTTCTTCTCACCGAAGAAATGATGGGTATGCTCACGGCCCTTACCGGCGAGCGTGAAGCGGATTTCTGGATTGAGGATGAAAACGGCTGCTTTATGCTTCACCTTCGCACCGAAACCGCAATGAACGCAGATATGCGCGCAAAGCTTCTCTCCGCCTCAACAAGCGGCTCAAATGTTGCCGCAAAAGGCGTCCTGGGCAAAATCCGCGACATATTCGACCGCATCGTGGAGCCCACGGATGAAAACCTTCCCGGCGGCTTCTCGGCGGGCTGGAATTTCAGCGAGAGCGGTCAGACCGTCAACGTCTGGTCTTTAAGCACCTTCAAGGCAAACGCCCCGCGTGATGACAAAGAAGAGTGGGACGAACTCGAAAAATCGGTTATTGCCAACATCGCCGATGAAATTGCAATCGGCATTTCGGGCAAAACGGTTGAAATGATTGTTTACAAAAAAATATAAACGGAGGATTCTGAAATGACAATCAATAAATCAAAAAACGGCTCAGCCGTAACCTTCGCCGTCTCAGGCCGCCTCGACACCGTTACGGCGCCCGAACTTGAAAGCGTAATCAAAACAGAACTTGACGGAGTAACCGAACTCGTTTTCGATTTTTCCGGGCTTGATTATATCTCATCCGCAGGTCTTCGTATTCTTCTCACCGCGCAAAAAAAGATGAACTCGCAGGGCACAATGAAGGTTACCGGCGCAAACGAGATTGTTCTTGAAATATTCGATGTAACCGGCTTTTCCGACATCCTTACAATAGAATAATAAAAACAAAACAGCCCTCTCGGCAAGAGAGGGCATATTTTTTTGCTGTTCTTCACAATATAATATTCTTATCTCGCCAGAATACCGTCAATCACCCTGACGCTTTCGTCTTCAAGCTCCGCTCTGTAATAGCAGTGGATGTAATAAAAAGTCTGCCTGCTTTTCACAACAAAAGACCTTCCGTGCATTTTTACGTTCTGTGCCTCGTATGAGTATTCAAACCCGTTTGCAGTGAAGGCGCCGACCTTCTGCGTTATAAACCCGATATTTCTGAAATTGAATTCCTTCATAAGTTCCGCTGTCTTTTTACACATGCTTCTGGCAACACCCTTCCGGTTTGCAAGGGCGGCGGCAACCGCGCCGTATTGCCTGAACGCCACCGAAACGGTTATGTGCCTTTCCGGGTCGTTTATGCACAAATCGGGTATTCTGCCGTAAAAATTCATACCGCTTTTTTCCTGCTCGTTTCTTTCAATAAAACCGTCGGGGTATGTTATTTTCAGCTCGTCATTTATTATAACCGTGTTCAAAATCTCGCCTCCGCGTTATTCTTCCTCACCGCCTACAATTATTCTTTTTGAAAGCTCGGCGCAGTAATCCGCCATCTCTTCGGGAGATTCAATCATCCCTCTCCTGAACCATTCAACAATCACTTTTTTCAGCGCCGATTCCGTTGCAAGAACGTTGTAAACGCCGAATTTTCCGTCTGCAGGCATAAGACTGTCAAGCACCGTTCCGCCGCCCATCAGCACATAAACAATCTGTTTCGAGCCAAAAAGCAGCTTTGACCTTTCGGGATTCTGTTTTATTGAGTTAAAAACATCGAGCAGCAGCGTTCTGCCGTCGCCGTCATACCTCTCGCCCGAGAAGAATCCGGTGAGCTCCGAAATAACGTTTTTGCCGAATTCCTTTACAACTTCCTCTTTGTTTTCAAAATTGCTGTAAAATGCCGTTCTCGAAACGCCCGCTTTTTTTGCTATGTCGGTAACCGTTATTTTTTCATACGGTTTTTCGGCAAACAAAAGCACAAGAGCGGTAACTATGCTCTCTCTCGTCAGCTTTTTCGACTGCTCGTTTGAGAGCTTGAACAACTCCGCATTTGTAAGTTTTCTGACGGATTCCATATAATCACCCTTTCAGTCGAGGTTACAACTGTAATGTCATTTTGATTATATATTTTTTATTCCCGTTTGTCAATAAAAAACTCCGTTTGCCCTGACAAACGGAGTGAAGAATTATAACGAATCCGAAACATAAACAACCGCAACGCTCAGAACAGTAAGAACGGCAAGCAGCGCGGCGATTTTCAGGTGCTTTTTCCTCTGAAAATGTATTGTGGCAATAAACTCGCGCATAAAAGCGTTTATCCAGAAATACGCCTTTGTCCTGCTGCCGATACCTTCGGCTTTGATTCCCTGCCGCGCCGCAGTAAGCCCGGAGCGGAACACGTGGTAATTCGTTGTCGAAAATGCGATTCTGATATCATCTTTTCCCGCATTTTCTTTGATAAGCTCAGATGAATACCTGAAGTTTTCATCTGTGTCTGCCGACCTGTCCTCAACGAGAATCGATTTTTCGTCAATGCCCCGACTCAGCAGATAGTTCTTTATTGCCTGCGCTTCAGGCATAACCTCGTCGGCTCCCTGACCGCCCGACGGCACAAAAACAATGTTCTTGCCCGTTTTCTCCTTCTGCATTTTTGCAAATTCAACGGCTCTGTCCGCCCTGCCTATGAGCAGGTTTGTAAGACTGCCGTCTTTTCTTATTTTGCAGCCGAGAATGATTATGTAATCCTTGTCGGGTGCCGGTATCCGTCTTGCCGCCTTTATACTCTCAATAATTGTGCCCAGCAGTATGCACTCCGTGTAGGCAATAACCGCCGTAACAATGTTTTCAACCGCTTTTTCAATGTGAACGGCAGGTGCAAGCTCGTTGTAGATATTTATGTTTGTCTTATACCTCAAAAACCAGTCAAGCATTTCGGGAAAGAATGAGCCCGCACACAGCAGAACGCCGAGAAAAACGCCCAGCATATTCCTGAAATTAATGCCTTCTTTGCGCATAAGATTTATGTTGCTCAGCGCCACAAGAACCGAAACAACAACCGCAACAGGCAGAAGAACAAAGGTGAAGCTGCCCGAAGAGTTAAGAGCGTCGCGGATGGAATCGATTAATCCCGGGTAATCCATCCTTATATGTTTGAAAATCTGAACAGCGAGCAAAAGCGAGAAAAATATGACAAGCGCAAGGTTGCTGACATTTTCATATCTGTAAAGCCCGAGACTGAGTCCCGCACGGTATTTCTTTATAAGATAAAGCAAAATCACCGCAAGCCAGATAACAATGCAAACAGGTATAACATAATCGCCGTTGCAGCGCCCGAAAAAATGGTTTTCGGTTATTATCCCGAAACGGTGAACATACACCATAACAAGGAACGAAAGGTCGCCGGGCTCTTTTACGGTTATGTAATCCCTTCCGCGCTCAACAGACCTGACAGTTACAATCAGCTGCCCGTCCCTGACTTCTTTGCCAACCGGTTCGACTTTTCCGTTTTCAATCTCCACCGTCAGCTCGTCAACACCGTAACTGCCGGTGTTAAACGCATAAACCCCGGTATCGCCTTTGAAAACAATAAATACAAAACAGAACGCCGCAAGAATGATTCCCACGGCTATGCAAAACTTTCCGGACATTTTCTTCTCCGTCTCACTCCAGTTCAATTTCAAGGTATGCAACCTGCTTTCTCTTGTGTGTGTAGGTGGCATAAAGCTTGTTGCCCCTCGCCGCAATAAACGGGTATGAAAACTCGCCGAAGCCCGGTTCGGGGTTGAACATTTCGGTAAAATGCTTCCCGTTGTCGGTCGAAACGCTCAGAACAAGCGGGTGTCGGATTCCCCAGTTCACATCAACGGGGTTGTATATCAGCCACAGCCTGCCGTCCCGGTCTTTGGTGCAGTCGATTCCGCTGTTGTTGTTCGGCAGTCTCGTGCGGTATGGCTTGCACCATGTCACGCCGTAATCATCCGAATCACTGCGGTAAACTGCGCCCGAGTCTGAGCGCATGAAGCAGTGAACGTTACCGTTACCGCTCTCCCACAAAGCCGGCTGAATGAGCCATACGCGCCTGCCTTTGTATTTCGGAACCTGCATAAGCTCACACGCCTTCCAGGTAAGACCGTCGTCTTCGGAGCGGTCGATAAAGCACCTGGCAAAGCCCCTCTCCGTTGAGGCGGGAGCAAGAAGAACACCGTTTGAAAGCTTCAGGCAGTTGTTCTTTACGGGTCCTCTTCCGTCGGATGTGTCGCCCTCAACAAGCAGAGCAGGGGAGCTCCACGTTTTTCCGCCGTCTTTGCTTATAACATACTTCGTCACCCAGTCCTCTATCTCACATCCGTATTTGTAGTAGAGTATTATTTCGCCGTTCTCCCGGCCGTAAAGCACGGGGTTCCAGTGCGGAACATCATCTTTTTCGCTTACAATAACGGGTTTGCTCCACACGCCCTTAACGCTCCTTGTTGAAACATAAATCTCAACATCGGCGCTTTTTTCACGCCTTCCGCCGAACCACGCAGCAATAACCCTGCCGTCATCAAGCGGCAGAACCGTCGATGCATGACACGCAGGCGTCACAGCATCCTTTTCAAAAATATACTCTTTTTTAATGCTTTTAATCATAACGAACCCCCGCTGTTCCTTGTTATATAAAATACCCGATTTGCCTGTCTTTTTAAAACCAAAAAACCATCTGCAAATGTTTTTTAAGATTTTTTAAAAGATGATACTTTAAACAGTATTATTATAAAAAGATAATACCATAAAAGCCCTGCCGTTTTCAACCGCAAATATCATCCGCCCGTTTTCATAATTATCTGTATCTCCCCTCAACCCGAGGGGAACGCCGTCCGGCGTTCCGCATAGCCTACACTTATAGAAGCACTTTTCAACAGCCGATGTGCAATGCGAGAAATAACACGAGGGTTTTATAACAAATATACCGGAAAAACAGTAATGCTTTCGGATGCACCGCAGGACGAATATGCTGAAAGAGCACAGAAATATTGGGACAAGTATTATGCCGAAAAAAATGCCTCAAAGAAAAATTACTCAACGGAAGAACTCGCATCAGCAGAAAACCCAAATTATTTGAATAAGTTATTGAATAATGAAGAAGAAAGCGATAAGATAGAAAAGAAATCAACTTTACTGCCGATAAATATTCAACTGTTTGCAAGAAAATCGGAAGACTATCCGACTGTTGAACTGCCAAAAGAAGAATATGCTCATATAATGTCGGAAATTGCAACGAATTTAACAGAAGAACAAAAAGGCAAGAAGGTATTTCGTAAAGCAATCGGCGATAAAATATATACTCTTGAAAATAATGGTTTCGGACATTATAGAGTTATAGGAGTTAAGAAAAATGTATAATCTAACAGAGCAGATAATAAAGAAATGTCAGAAATCAGCAATAACAGATAAACTTGTTGAATTGCTAAAAAAAATATCAACAGACGAGGAGTTTATACTTGGAACGATAGTATATGCAGAAAACGAAGAGGAACAACAACAGATAATTGATTATATTGAAAACGGTGAAGATGTATCATACGAAAATATTGTTTTGTTTTCGCTTTATCTTGAAAATAAAAGAAAAGGCATTATGCAATAAAACATAATATATCAACACTCTGCATTGCAGGGTGTTTTTTTATACCCGAAAGGCAGAGTTATGGCAGACGACATTGAAATCGAGGATGACCTGACGGAATTTACTAAGAACTTAAATCATTCGGTAACACCTGCATTTATAACCGGACTATGCGTTCAGTTTTCATTCCTTAGATATCAAATTTTACTGTCAGATTACAAATTCCATAATCTGTCATTCTGAGCCGTAGGCGAAGAATCTCTTACTGCATCCTCCTTTGACGGGGGCGGCTCGCCACCGGGCGAGACATAATGACTCCAACTCTGTCTGACACCTGAAAATAATAAAACATTAATTTTCCCTTGACAAATAAAAAATACCGTGTATAATGTATAAGCAATCACATATCGCGGAGTAGAGCAGTTCGGTAGCTCGTCGGGCTCATAACCCGGAGGTCGCAGGTTCAAATCCTGCCTCCGCAACCATAATCCTACTCTAATTTTGATAGAATTAGGGTAGGATTTTTCTTTCCCTTATATATCAAGGGTTTCGGGACTTTTTGACAAGTGAACAACAGGTAAAAATGCCTCTCCGGAGCACTTCCGAAGGGGCGTTTTTTGCGTTTTCAGGCATTTTTTCAGTTTTGCTCAAAACAAATCGTTCAATTTGAGGGGTATCGTTCATTTTGAGTAGAAATCGTTCAATTTGTGATTTTTCCTTATTTTTCAAGGCTTTTGGATCTTGTGCTGTCAAAATGATGTGAAGTACCGCGTGATTTGATTAAAAAACAATCATAAATCAGGATCTTAGCATCATAAAAATGTTGTAGGTTTGATTCTCTGCACTTCAAAGACATTCCTGCTATAATTTTAATAGAATTAAGATATGTTACTCATTCCTTATATATCAAGATTTCGGGACATTAACTATAACTAAAAAATGCCTCTCCGGGAAGTTTCCGAAGGGGCTTTTTTCGCGTTTTCTGACTTGTTTTCAATTGTACTCAGAACAAATCGTTCATTTATATGGGGTATCGTTCACTTATGAGAGAAATCGTTCATTTATGATAGAACACAATAACAGAGGCACATAGTCAAAAGACCATGTGCCAAAGGTGTAGGTTCTCACCCTAAAAGAGAAAGAACCTTTGCACCTGCAGCAGTGACAACTTTCACAATGTCCGCTGCTGTTTCCAGGTACTTCAGGGCAGTCCTGACCTTAAAGATCATAGCTCTACCTCCTTTCCAGCACAAGGCTAAAAAATATTAATAGTAGAGTTATACTGCCCAACACATATTTATTATAGCATTGTTTTGCCTATTATGCAATTGTTTATAGCTCTGCATCAACAAAAAAATCATTTAGAGTTTTGTATGCAACAATAAATTTTTCAAGTAATTGATCTGTTATTTCCCAATCATCTGGACAATTCTTATTATTTAAAGCATCATAATGGTCCGCATCGGTTCTTCCTGCATTTAAATCTTTCATGCAAGTAATAAACCTCGCTTTATCTATACCTGCTCTTTTTAATGGTTCACCCAGTTTACTCCAATTATCAGCAATGATATCTTTAATTGAAGAAAAATACATTTCAAATTTTTTATGATCAAACACTTCAGACCATCTGCATGTATCAATGCTTATACCATATGACTTTACATGCTTTTTTATAATAGGCTTTCTTTCATTATCCGGATAATGCTGGTAAAAACTTTTAATGTATTCTTTTAATTTTCTTTCACATTCAGCAACTTTGTCTTGAACATACCTGCGGCGCTCATCATTATTCATATCTTTGGGATCTTTCTCGTTTGACTGACAAATAAATTCTCGTATAGCCTCAATGGTAAAAGAAATATAATTTGTTGTGCTATCAAATTCTATTAGACCATATTTTACTAAATGGTCAATAAGATAAACATTTGTTTTATCAATTTTACGATTTGATTCAGGAGCTATTGCAATTTTTTTCAACATATTGTATTCGTCTGGATATGTTTCAACATGTTGAAGTATTGTTTCAAACAAGGCAATTCCGGAGGAAGATCTCTTAAAACTTTCAACTAAGCCATCAAAGGTAGGTATAGATACCTGATATATCTCACCGAGTCTTCTGTATTGTTTAACATTATCAAAGACATATGAGCAAAACTGTCTTATAGCATAAGGTTGGCCTCCAAAGGCCCTGTTTATGGCTACATAAACATTGTCAAAAGCAATGTTACTGTAACCACCGAGAGTGTTTATCATTTCTTTTGTTTGGTCATCGGTAAAAGTTGGTAAATAGGTTTTGTCATAACCTGAACAATCATGTATTCTCTCATACATAGGGTTATCACAAGTTTGTCCTTTAAAAACAATATTGCCTTTTTCATTAATTGTTGAGTTCACTCCGCAAACAATTATGGAACATCCAGAATCACGAAGTGCTCCCCAAAAACCTTTATAAGAATCTAAATTTTGCCACATGATTGTAGAAGCTGTGTTATAGGTGATTAATTCAATTTCATCTATAGCAATAACAAAGTTTTGCTCATTCCTTGTATATAGTTTCACATCTTCAACAAAGCAAGCGGTAGGACGTTTGCTATAATCGCTTTCTGAACTGTTGGGTTTTGCTCTTTCTTCAAACTGTGCACGTGTTTCATTGTCCCTTTGTTCTATTCCTTTAGTTATACAATTAATCTTGAAAGCAATATCATATAGTGCAGTTTTCCAAGAATCCAGATTCTCTAATTCAGATCTTGACTCTATGAACACATATTTTATTTCACTTGTATCAAGCCTTCGCATTACGGCTTTAAGGACTGATGACTTTCCGCTTCTTCGTAATCCGAAAACACCTGAATGCTTGTTTTCTTTACAACGTTGAACAATAGAATCTGCTATTTTCCCTCTGTCGCCAAAAAGAAGATTATCGTCTTCAATTGGTGATTTTTCTCCTAGCATATTGTTTTCAAAAAAATACTCTTCAAAGCGGCTAAGAATAAGTATCTTTAATTCTTCAGTAGTTTGGTTGCTTATTATCTCTTCAAAAGAAAAAGGTATGACGGCAGCGTCGGTTCCGCCTTTGATTTTGTCAATTTCTTGCTTAAGCGTTCTTGCGTTGCTAATTAAAATATAAAAATTAACTAACGGTCTGCGGTCTGCTATTTCTCTTCGCTGTCGAATAAAACGATTAACTTTTAAAGTATTATGTTGCCAATCTCTGTTTTTAAAATAAGAAAAAACAACTAAGAATTCGTATTTTCCTCGTATAAACTGTTTAGTAAATTCAGTTGCACCAAAAAGGCAAAAAGGAAAATAGTTTCCTCCTCCCATATCATGATTATTAATATAGGTCACATAAAAAAGATTCTTTAATTTTTCTAGAACAATTTGTTCTTTAGAATTTAACACGGAGATTATCTTCTCATGTGTAATGTTTTTTGAATAGCCATCTTTATAAAAATCAATTAACGGTTCATTTTTAATGTTTGTTGACTCTTTTTCTATAGTTGTTTTTTGTGTTGATTTAGGAGAAGATATGGTATTTTCTACAAGGTCTTTTTTCTCAGAAATAAAGGTAACATTTCTAGCTTTAAGTCTTCCGTCGTCTTGCAACAATGGTTCAAAATCTACAACATCTCCTTCGTAGAAATCATATGTGTCAGCATTATTTGAAAGGCAACTACCATCAAAATAGTATTCTTTACCATCCTCTCCAGAGATGAAACCAAATTCACGATGGTTTGTTTTGTGTTCTATTATTGTCTTTATTGTTCCAAGCATTGGTTTAATCCTCCAAAACATTATTTGTGTTGAGTCAACTAATCAACATTTAGGTTATCGAATACTCTGGACTGTTGTAAAAAGGAATCTGGAATATGCAAAAAATCCAGCGGAACGGATAAAATATCCGTTGTGATGCTCATGGGAATTAAGGATATTAGAATTAATAATAATTGCTTTAGGAGGTTAGGTTGTTCCCACATTTGGGGTGTGTCTTCAACAAAAGCAACCTAACTTTAATCAGAATTATAAGTTTTTGAAAAAGCCTAATGACTGATCATCCAAAGTTCCTATAAGAAGCCCTCTGTCGAGAAGCATGTTTTTGTTTTCGCAGGAAGTCTCCGGCAATAAAGCACAGTTGTGGCAAGCTGCCAAATTACATCCGTCTTGACCTTGCCCGGGACTCTGAATGCAGACAGGATCTGCCGCACACCATTCTGCCTCTGTGATTGCACGAGTAATTATGCTTTCGATGAACCCGGCTTTTCCTTGTCTTACAAGACCGCCGAGAGAGCCTTCCGAATCACCCGAAGCAGTGTAAATCAGAATACCCGTCATTTCGGGCGAATAATCTTCAATATGTTTAGGACAATAAATTTTTTCGCGAATAGAAGCATTTGAATATCCGCTTTCATTTGCCAATGCCGTAATTAAACAATGAGCAAATGTGT
>JAEEYU010000002.1 GCA_016288315.1 Clostridiaceae bacterium
CTCCTCTCGGATACAGCGTTGATCCGATTTCAAAAACATATGTCATAGATGAAGACCAGGCGGATATAGTCAGATTCGTATTTGATTCATATAATAACGGAGCCAAGATTTCCGAAATCGTAAAAGAATGTGAAAGAAAGCATTATATAAATTCAAACGGAAAACCGATTGACCATAATGTTATTAACCGCATTCTTAAAAATGCGAAATATACAGGACTGTATATATGGCAGGATATTGAAGTTCCTGACGGTATGCCGAGAATTATCAGCGATGAAACCTTTCAGCTCGCTCAAATGCGTATTGAGTCTATGAAGCATAAAAATGCTCACGGCAAAGCTAAGAGAGAATATTTGCTTGCCGATAAAGTGTTCTGCGGCAAATGCGGTGAACTATGGGTTGGTGAATCCGGTTACTCCAGCACCGGCAAGATGTACAGCTATTATAAATGTAAAAATGCCAGAAAAAAATCCTGCAATATGAAAGCCATATCGCAGGATAAACTGGAAGCCGGTGTTTATAATATGGTTATGTTTGAACTGTTTCCCGACTATGATTCGGTCGAGCGATTTGTTGATTATTATATCAAGAATCACTCCGAACATCTCGGGTACGACAAGGAGATTGAGAGATACCGCACTCAGTTGAATACCGTTAATGGTAAGATTGACAACATAATGCAAGGCGTTATGCAGGGCATAGGTATTGACACAGCAAAAACATATCTTAATCCCCTTGAAGAGGAAAAGAAAAAACTCGAATATCTTATTGAGGATACTTCCAAAAAATCAAAGAAAATAAGCAAAGATAAGCTTATAAACATACTTAACTCGTGGTTGGATATATCAAGCCTGATTGCGACTTATCTTCAGGACTTACCGGAAGATGCGAAATATGATGAAAACGATAAATACATCCGGCTTTGTAAAAGTCATATGAAATCCGTGCTGAGAAGTCCTGTTCTTCAGAAGGTAATAATCGAAGCTGATGAAGACGGTTCGCCCGAGCCGAAAGTCAAACTTGGCTTTGATTTATCAAAACTTATTACAAACTCTTCAAGCGGCAAAAAGTCGAGTAAGTCAAGGAATACACGGGCAAATACTGCCCGTTCGTATTCCAAAGCGGATAGGTCACCACTTTAAATTGATGTCGAACACTATTGTAAAATGCAGAGGAAAATTCTTCTTGATATTTGATTTTTGTATTCGGCTTAAATAAATGAGAGGCAGTCAAACGACTGCCTCTTTTATATTTCTACTTGTCTGACATTTATGATTTTATTATTAAAATCCTTTTGAGGATTCTCCTTCATCGATTGAATAATGCGGTTTATTTCTTTCTTTGCTTTTGGTATATCGTTACTGTTGGAACCATATTTATCGTGTAGTTCAATCAAAGCCAGTTTAGAAAGCTCTTCCGAATATACCGGATACATTTGCTCAACCCAGTCCACAACATTCATCATTCTCATAATGGATGAATCAGTTGAAGTCTGCCTAATGTATTCTGGAACAGATAAATGAGCTGTTTTTGCTAAATCTTTGACTATTTCTTCCGTTTCCGTATCGCTGAAGTATAGTCTTGCTTTTGAATCCTGAATAAAAGTGCGCAATTCAGCACAGTATAAAATCAGGTCTTTATTTTTTTTGATTTTTACAAACAGTTTTTCTGTCTGTATGATTTCATTTATTTCATTATCGATAATATGGTTTAGTTCTTTTGGCTTTTGGTAAATGATATAGTCAGCAAAAGCACTTCTAAAACATTTGAAATGTTTATATAAGTCCTCAAAATTATCAAACAGCGCAACTATATCACAAGACATATCCTCCGCATTTTTAGCCAAAAAATAAAGTTTAGTAATTATCGAGCGACATCTCCGCAATTTTTTTGAAACACTCTCGAAGTCAAAGATTCCCGGTTTTGATAAATCGGAAAGAATGAATTTTGCTTCGTTAATCAGATTTATATAATCCATATTATCACCAGCAATATTGTATCACCTACAAAAGCTAAAATCAAGAATATAAAAGACTCGCCCTGACTAAATCAGGGTGAGCTTTTTGCTGTTATATTATTTATGATAATCAACATTTTTTCTCTATCACATTGTAGCAGTTCTGCCAGCCTTTTTAGTTCTTTGTTTTCGAGCTTCAGGTGTGAGTTCTCGTCTTTTAAACTCAGGTTTTCTCTCGCTAATTCTTGTTGCAGTATTCTTTGTTCGTTCAATTTTTCGCTTAAATTCATTAAGTAACACTTCCTTTGTGATTTCAATGTTAAATGTTTTTTGTAAATTGCTGTCACGGATTTTTCTGCCGTCAACATTAATAAAGGTTATATGCTTTCTGCTATTGCTCCATTGCACCGACCAGCCCTGCGCCGCCATTGCCGAAATAAACTCGTCTTTTGAGGTTGCCGTTTCTTTTGATTTTACAATGGCAACGGCGCAGTCGCAGAGGTATGAGGGCTTATCGTTCCGAAGGAGGGCTCGGTATTTCTCTTTTTCCCACGCTGTTATTTCACCCTCATCAAATTCCGTCCCGTCGGCGTGTCTGCCTTTAACCGCTATGCTCAACCCGTATTCTTCGCACAGAGCGTTGCAGAGTTCCTTATGCTGTTTCAATTTTTTTCGCGGCAGCTCGAATTTCTTACCGTCGGCAAAACCGACAGAGTTGATGACAAAGTGAATGTGCGTGTGCCCTCTGTCCGTATGGACTGCGACGGCGACCTGATAGCCCGCGTAAGCTTTGGTTGCGAAGTTGATTCCATAATCGAGTGCCTGTTCGGGATTGATTTTCTCGTTAGGCGGAAAAGAAATCACAGTATGATAATACTGCCGTCCGCTGTCTTTTCCGTATTCATTTTTAAGAGTGAGAAACGAGGTGTAAACCGAATCCGGTTCAAAAGGACCGCCGTCATACGGTCCTTGAATATAGCAGAGCGTATCGGAGTCCGTCTTTGACGGTTGCAATACATATTTTAAACAGTTTCGCAATGCACCGTGGGTTCCCGTGCCTCTTGCAGACATCGCCTTGTATATCGCCATATTGTCTCCGCCTCCTCTTTCAAGAGCTTGATTTGTTCGTTTGCCGTTTGTAGTTGCTCCTGAGCCGGAACATCTCCGGTTGTGTTTGCCGTCTTGGCGAGCTGGTTGATATTAACGCCGATTTTTGAGGCGTGCTCGTTCATTCGGGCGATAAGTTTATTGAGAAGAACAAGCTGCTCAGTGTATTCAGTCGGCAGAAAAACATCGTCCGAAAGCGCCGCAATAAAAAGCTGGCGGTAATTAAGCCCGGTTGCCTGTGCCATATCCTTGACGATTTTTAACTCCTCGTCGGAGAGCATTATGTGGAGTTCGTTATTGCGTGTTCGCATTTAATCAAATCCTTTCCATATAAATTGGGGTTCAAAGGGTGCTCCCTTGCAAGTTGGGTTCTGTGGCGTCGCCACAGAACCCTTAACTTGCCTGAGCACTATCAACCGAAAATAACGGTGCCGCTGGGAAGCACCGATAATTTCGGCGTGTGCGATGTTTGTGGCGTCGCCACAGAGGCGAGAGTCAGGCGGACAATGCCTTGTGCTTTGTTTGCTTCTGACTTTCGCCGAGAGAGAGCGACAATTCGGGGTGCAGGTGTCGCTCAACCGCAGAGATAATGTTATCTGTGCATTTGCGTATTGTTTCGAGCGATTCTTTAATCGCTTCAAGTTTTCTCTCGCCAGCCCAGCCGGCGATGTAGGCAAAACTGTATTCAGAGGTATCAAGCCCGATAATGCTTTTCGCACAAGCATAGCTGATCGACTCAGCCTCAACCTCTTTCGTCTGCCTATCCTTAACCTCACCTGTTGCCCTCAAAACTTCTTGCGAGTGAACCATAGAATGCGCGATTTCGTGCAGGGCTGTAGATAATGTCATCGCAGGGCTCATTCCTTCTTTAATCGCTATCCGTTTCTCTTTATGACTGTAATACCCCTTGCTTCCGTCGGTTATGGTTTCAAAGGTTATCGGCACAGGTGAAACTTCTTTCAGTGCCTCAAATATCTTGTCGTAATTCTCAACTGTTCCGCTCAACTCGTCGGGTCCGAGCGTCGGGACAGGCTCGCCCGATGTCTGCGAAACATCGAAAACATAAACCGGTCGAAATGACTGTATTTCAAGTCGGTCAATTTGAAGCCGGAGATTTCCGTCCTCGTCATACTGCGGATTTCCGTCAGCGTCAAAAACGGGCTTCGGTATATCCTTCTTGAAGGTTACAGGCGCGAGAATTGTAATGCCGTGTTCGCCCTTGTTGATTGTCCGATGAAACTCACGGTTCCAAGTCGTCATCCCTGCGACCATTGAAGCGTCGGGCTTTTGAAGCAGAATAAGAATCGAGTTGTTGAAACTGTAATTGTGGAGCTTGCTCATTTTGCCGAGGTATTCTTTATATTTTTCGCTATCAAGCAGGTCTTTAATTCCCTGCTCGAGCTGGTCCGTTATGATTTTTACCTTTTCCTGTCGCGTTGTTGCGGCTGAAGTGTCAATCATCTGTATCACCTTCCCTTTCGAGTAGTTTATTGTGATTTCGGATTTCTTCGGCTATCGGCTTGAAGTAGTCATCTTTATAATACGGGCATTTCCGAAGCATTGTGTAGCCGAGGGGCGTTATTACAACGGCTTCGCCGTTACGCGTCAAATTCATTAAATCTGAAGGGGTAAGGATGTCCTTATCCTCGAAACTGTAACTGCTGCTTCTACCCTTGCCGGAAGATTTCGATTGCTTGCGCTGAGTGTATTTTCCTACCCAATCGCCGCAGACGGTTTTCTGTGTTTTACTCGATGACGCGTCGAGAACAACCTTGATGTTGCAGTTGCCGACGAGAGTTGTAACCTTGCTATCTGAAAACCCGGCGTTAAGAGATTCAATCTGCTGAACCACAAGGCAGAGAGTGACTTTTCGGCTTCTCAATGTCATTGAAGCGTCAACGAGTCCATCGAGAGCTCCGCCGGATGATATGATTCTGCCGAGCTCATCCAGCAGAAAGAATATGCGGTGTGAATCCTCAGGGCGTTTGCTGAGTTCACCGAGAGTGAGATTGACAATCATCGCAAGCGGTCCCGACCACGCGGAGAGTTTATGCTCCGGAATCGACAAGAAAACTGACCGTTTCGCTTCAAGCGTTAACGGACTGACTTTTCGGGTTGCTTCAGAAAAAGCCCAGCGAAGATTGATATCCGAGAAACACGAAAGCGCGTTCGCCATATTACTGTAAACGCTCAACAGCGTTTCATCAGCCATTCCCTCGAACTGCACGAGGTATTTGTAAGCATTGCTCGCTGGGTCGAATGTGTTGATAATCTCGCCTATCTGGTCGGCAATCGGGCAACCGAGAATCGCGTCAATGCAGGATATGAGGTCGTGTCTGCCGGCGGAGTAATAATAGATGAGAAGTCCCGTCAGCATATTCCGCGCCGATATTGCCCAGAATCTCTCTTTATCGCCGAGGGGGATGAGTGAGAACGCTATGGTCTGCATTACCTGTAATATGTCCTGCGGCGAGGACTCTCCGCTCAAAGCGTAGAAAGCGTCGAATCCCCAGCCGCTGTGATCGTGAGGGCTGAATATACATATTCGTGCATCATCCCTCATTCTGCCCTTTTCGACAAGTTCGCCTTTTATATCAATGGCGAAAGCCGTTGCATTCGGGTTGACAAGCAGGAACGGAAGAACGAGGCAGGAGCTTTTGCCCGAACCCGAACCGCCTATGATGAGAATGTGGCTGTCTCTGTCTGTGTTCCAGCAAACATATTTTTTTTCGTGTTTTCCGAGTATAAAATCGCCCTCAAGCGGTTTCCCTCGCAGAAGTGACTCGTCGGGTTTCGGGTGCATAGCACGCTTTTTCTGCCTTTCAAGGTCTTTCCGTATTTTCTTATCGCTTGTCTGACCGCCGACAACAAAAGCAAAGAAGAAGGCTACGGCGGCAATCACTATGAGCAGTGTATCGCTGTTCATAGGTGGAGCCCTTTTGACTGTTTTTCGGCAGGAATCGGCTTTGCGACAATTTTGCCGTCGAAATAATAAAAGCGTTCCGGGTCTCTGTATTTTTCGGTGTAGGTTCTGAGTTGTTCGTCTGTGAGCGAAACAAAATCTCCCTCATCACCGAGACCGACAATAAGCATATTGCCGGCAACAACATCGTATATTTCACCCGTTTCTTCGTTTCGCAAAGCGCGGTTTAAAGGCAGATTCATCAATTTTCCTTCTTCGTTGCAGATTATTCCGGCTGTGTCTTCCCACGGGTAAACACACTCGATGTAGCCGCCGACCGCCTGCTGATATGCGGAGAGTTTGTCGGTAATCTCCGTTTTGCGCGGGGCTTTGCCGGGTTCAATCATAAGTGCGGTGATTGTATTCGACTTCGGAGAGAGAGGCTTTACCGTCCATCCCCGAGCCGCTTCTGCAAATTGCGATGTGTGCCATATGCCGTTGTTTTCCGCCGTAACAAAATGGTAATCGTCTATGTAGCGGCAAGTGCGCTCCTGTAAATCGTCGCCGTTATTGTAATCGATTGTGATTTTTTCTCCGTCTTTTATGCGAAACTGCTCGTGATAATGCTCGTCGAGGAAGCGAATTCCGCGACGGGCTTCTTCAATATGTGCGTCGAGGGCTCCGCCGACATAGCTGTAAATATCAACATTCGCCTTGTCGGGATCGTATGTGACATAGTAGGTGTATGCCGTTGATTCGATTTTTACTCCGTTGGCGTGTGCTTCAAAAAAATCCCGGCAACGGTCTTCGCTCGTCAGACAGTTGCGATTTTTTAAAAAGTCAATCATACGGGCAAAGTCCTCTTTGTAAACATCGGTCTGCATATGCGCCCGGTAATCGGTAATATTTGCGCCGTAGGTGTTGCCCTCCATATGCAGGGTTGTGCGGTCAATCTGTCCGCAGTAGCCCATAATCGGGCTTGGTTGTTTGGCAGCGTAGAGCCGCTCATCTTGTGTTATATCAGTCATTGTTGTCATTGTTTTCACGTCCCTTCTTTTTATTTAAAACTGATTATTTCTCCAATCGCCTCTATCCAATTATGATAGATAGGCGAGGCGGAAGTTTTCAGCTGACTGCCACACCGAATTCATCGATAGCAATTCCTCTTTTTGTCTTTTCAACTATGTTTAGCCACTGCATTCCTTTTTTGCCCGGTTTGTATCCGTAGGTGCTGATAAAATTATTATAAATATTGACAAAATCCATATCGATATGTCGATTTGTATAATCAATCAAATCTTTAATAATGCTTTCCTCGGTTCTGTCTTGCTGTAATGTGCCCACATCGGCAAACATCTCCATAATTTCATCATCCGGGGCTATCTGTGCTGGATTCAATATAATCTTACCTTCGGCAACTTTATCTACTACCGGTTTAAGTGCTTTTCGGGTAAGGGAATTGTATAGAGCGCAATTATCGCCGCACGCCGCAATCATTTTCTGCATATTCGCTTTTATGTTTTTTATAACGCACCATTGCATATAATCACCGTGTGAGAAAAAGCCCTTGTTTATGCCGAGGTCGTAATCGTCCTCACGCATTACAATAAACAGCGGAAATCGGCGGTATGACTGCTTTTTGTATTTTTCCTCCGATTTAACGAGTTCGCCTGTTTTAGGGTCTGTGTATTCACCGGCAAGCCCGTCAAGAAACTCCTGCCACGGTTCAACGGAATTGACAATATTGATTGTGTTTATCAAACTTGCGGCAGAATATTTCTTTCTTTGCGTCGTGCGGTCGGGATTCGGTGAGAATATTTTGAAAATATTTCCTCTTTTACCGCCGCACGCGTCTCGGATTTCATATGAGCGGAAATCATCCCAGATAAGCACGGGCTGACCGTCATAGTCTTCAAACGCAACGGAGCTTTCGCCGCTTACGCAGCAGAAAATGTCGTCATCATCCATTTTCCCGTCAGGGTCGATTATTGCCCTCGCTATTGCTTTGCTTACGAGACTTTTGCCTGCGCCGCCCTGTCCTTCAACATAAATGTTTACTCTGAACGGCGGCGGCGGACAGTTGGCAAGATAATCTCCACGGCGTTTTTTAAGCGCGTCCAAGTCCCGGCAATATTCAAGCGGGTGGTCTTTCCGAAGCTGACGCAGGGTCATACCGCCATACTGCACATCCATTCTCAGTTGGTCTCTTTGAGATATGTCCACCGTGCCGTATTTTGCTTTGCGTTCTTCAATGGCGGCTTTTTCTGCGTCAAGAAAAGCTCGGAATTCCTGCCCGTTCTGATGAAAAAAATGAACTTCGCTGTCATCATATAAATATTTACCGTCTCTCTGCTGTTCAACATCTTCGTGGGTGAGATAGGTCAGACAGTCATAAAAAGCGTCACTTTTTCCTCTGCCGTTATTCTTTTTCTCGAAGAAATGAGTTTTACCTTCAAATCCGAACCATTTCGCGATGGGATTAAGTTCCTGCGCACGGGAAAACTTCATTATAAGGTGAATATGCGCGTTTTTAACTGCACCCTCTTTATGAGCAGGATTCGCTTTTTCATCGGCTATTGTATAAGTGTCTTTGTCGTGAATAATCCAGCCGTAGGATACAACCTGAGGATGTTCTTTAAGAATTTTATCGATTTCATCGATTTTTATAAGTGTTTCACCCGTTTCGGGATGTTTGATGTCGGTAACAAGTTCCCAACATCTTGCGGTAATATTTTTTGACATAAAATAATTCTCCTTTACAAAATTAAAATAATAAATTCGCACATTTAGTGCATTTAAGCCCACGCGCCCTACACAAGCCCTGTTCCGGGCGCGTGTTATATATTCAGCCCTTGTATTCAAGAGCCTTTAAGAGCCGCATATTGCGACCTCCGTATGTCGTTCATTTAGTGCATTTGGGGTTAGTTTTTTATTTTCAATTCATTACATTGAAAATAAAATCTTTGATTTCGTCATCTCTGTCGATGAGCAGGGATTCGTTTTCGTGGAAATCAAGAAAGATGTCGCCGCTGTAAGTGCAGTAATAAGCGGAAACGGGTAAGCCGTTTACAATGAGGTTTAAGACTATTTCGCTACATCTGAGTTCTATATGCCTGATATCAATGTTCACAATTTCGCCTCCTTTCTCAAAAATGATTTAATTCAGTATGCAGGCGAAGTTGCGAAAAAAACTGTATATACGTAAGCGAACGGAAAAAATTGGCAAAAAAATCGCTGAAATTCCTTGTTATATCTATAAGACTGATTTTTTTAAAAAAATTTCAATTTTTTCAAATTTTTTAGTTTTCGGACAAAAAAAGCAGTCTTAATTCCAAACAAGAATTAAGACTGCTGATTTTTGTTATAGTAAGCGATTTTAAGTTTTGTTATAGTAAACGATTATTGCGGAGAAAGTGTTTCGGTTCCGAGCACCTTGTCGCCGTAAATTGCAATCATCTCAGCAAGGAAAGCGGCAAACGCGTTCAGAGCAGCGTCGGTTTCCGGCGATTTTTCAGGGAAAATGAGTGTTACGGTATTTTCATTATTCACGGTGTTACCTCCGTCTCTGCCTCCGGCATTGAAAGAAAAACCTTATTACCGGCGATGTAGGCGACGAGCAGGGGCTTCTCACAGAGAATTACCTTTCTGCCGTTTACAGTTTCGCCGGTTTTTGTGTTTTTAATCGTCACGGGGATTGAGTTTGCATTCGTCATATTCTTCTCCTTTTTATCAATAATCCGCGTTAATGCACGGTTTATGGGACATAGTGCAGTTTATAATTCTCTATGTTGAAAAAAGAGTAGAAATAATTTATAATAGTAGGGTAATTTAATTAAAAGGGGACTGTTGATATGTTACCTGAAGAAAAGGCAAGAGTCAAAATTGACAAGCAGCTGATTAACGCAGGTTGGGAAATTGTTTCAAGGGATGAATATATCCCAAACAGCACATCTGCCGTTAAAGAAGCTCTTATGCAGGGCAATACAGAGAGTGATTATCTGCTTTTTATTGATAATAAAGCGATTGCTGTTGTTGAGGCAAAGCGGGAAGAGAATCCTCTCGGCGATGATGTAGAAAAACAAGCTGAAGATTACGCTCGTAATCCTCAGCGTATGTATGGTTTTTGGTTCCCTAATCAGATTCCGCTGGTTTATCTCGCAAACGGAAACAAGATTTATTTTAAGAATATGTTACAGGCGGATAGCGATTATGTTGAGTTGTCCGAAATGCACTCCCCGAAAAAGATGTTGCAACTGATAGGGCAAAATTCCGAATACGGCGCCCTCCCGAGATTGTCAAGTCAAGGATTGCGTGATTGTCAGTATATTGCCGAAACCGAATTTGAAAATTCTATCAAACGAGGCAAAAAGAAAAGCCTCGCTGTTCTTGCAACCGGTTCAGGAAAAACTTATCTTGCCTGTCTTGCAAGTTACAGGCTGTTGAATTATACCCCTGTAAAAAGAATCCTGTTTCTCGTTGACAGGAACAATCTTGCCACTCAGGCATTGAGCGAATACAGCACCTTCAATCGCACCGAAGACAAGCAGGAATTCAGTTCGCTTTACAGTGTTGCGGTTTTGAAACACGATGAAGATATCCGCGCAAAAGTCGTTATTTCAACAATTCAGAAGCTCTTTGCCGCTTTAACCGGCACACCTATTCAGGATGACGAAAGCGAAGATGAAGAAGACGAAAAAAAGGCACAGGAAGAAGAACAGGAAGATAACACTGTAATTCAGCTCGGCGATGATCTGAAGCTACCGCCGGATTATTTTCAGCTTATTATTGTTGATGAGTGTCATCGGTCTATCTATGGAAAATGGAGTGAGGTTCTCAATTATTTTACAAAAGGCGGAGCGCATGTTCTCGGTTTAACGGCAACCCCCACACCTGAAGCGGAAGCTTTTTTCGATCACAATGTAATTGTAAACTATACCTATGATAATTCTGTTGTGGATGGTGTAAATGTGCCTGCGCGTATATTCCGTATCAGAACAGAGATTACCGAACACGGCGGCACAATCAATCCCGGTGCAACAATAACTGAAACCGCACGGAAAACCGGCGAAGAAACAACATACGAAGTCCACCAAAGGGTTGACTATAACCCCACCGCGCTTGACCGTTCGGTTATAAACCCCGACCAGATAAGAAAGGTGCTTGAAGCATATAAAAGCTCCATTTACAACGATCTATACCCTGAAAGAGAGAAGGATTGGCGGTATATTCCGAAAACACTGATATTTGCAAAAAACGACAATCACGCAACGCAGATTGTCGAAGTCGTTAAACAGGTTTTCGGGTCTGAATTTGAAAGCGGCGAAGTTCCTGAAGATTTCGTTCAGAAAATCACCTATACCGCAGAAGATTCAAATGGGCTCATTCGCGAACTCAGAACAGAAAAGGATTTCCGAATCGCCGTAACCGTAACTTTGGTGGCAACCGGCACCGATGTCCGCCCTCTTGAAATTGTAATGTTTATGAAGGATGTTCAGTCGGATGTTCTTTATACACAGATGAAAGGGCGAGGCTGCCGCACAATCGGAGAAGACCGCCTGAGAGAAGTTACACCCAACGCAACAACAAAAGAGTGCTATTACATTGTTGACGCGGTTGGAGTAACCGAACACGAAAAATACATTCCGAAACCCGGCGGAGGCGGAAACGGCAAATCTGTTCTGTCGCTTGAAAGACTGCTTGAGCGTCTTGCACACAATGAATTGAGTGACGAAAACCTGTGGCTTCTTCGTGACTATTGCTCCAGCATAAACTACAGGTATGAGAACAATGAATTGTTCGGGAAACATCTCGATTATTTCATTTCAACTTTCGGCTTTGCGCCGAAAAGCATTGCCTTCAATATTCAGGAAGCTTTTGACAATGCGACTCTGCCACCATACAACAGTCCTTCTGAAGACAATTTCGAGCGGATGAATCTGATAGCGGATTTAATATATGATATTGCGGCTCGGAATAAGCTTTTGGAAATGAAACGCGGCTACATCATATCAACCGAAGATGATCCGGATGAAGTTATATATGCAGGTTTCTCAAAAGAAACGGCGAGGTCGTTTATTGACAATTTCGAAAAATATCTCAACGACAACAAAGACAGCGTTGAAGCTTTGCGGATTATCTATAATTCCGAAGACACCGTAATAACTCACAGTATGCTGATTGATTTACAGGAAAAACTGCTTTCGGAAAACCGTCAGTATAGTGCTTATCAGATCTGGAAAAACTACAAAATGCTTGATGATGACGGGAGTGTTGATGATCTTGATGTGAAGTCAAATGTGAAGGCATTGACAAATCTTATTCAGATTGTCCGTTACGCATACAAGAAGATTCCGGAATTAACAAGCTTGATAAAAGGCTATTCTCAAAGGTTTAGTCTTTATTGCGGTCAGGCACAGCGCGGACTTACCGAAGATCAACGGGAAGTTATGAGACAGATAGCGGAGTTCATTATCAACGACGGAGCAATCTCCGATATGGAATTAAATGAAATTGATACTGACCTTTGGCGCAGAGGTGTAATCACCTTTACTGCCCCTGTTTTTGCCGCAGAAATTCAGACATTGTCAAGATTTTTATTAAAAGTAGCTTAAAGAGGTGTAAATATGGCAACAACACAGAAAACCGAAGCAGCCCTTTTGAATAAAGTGTGGAATATTGCAAATGTTCTGGCGGCAGCCGGTGTCGGCTTTACAGATTATATTACACAGCTGACTTATATTCTTTTTCTGAAAATGGATGACGAAAAGGAATCCGCAGGGCTTCCGAGTTACTTGCCGGATGGTTGCAAATGGAAAGACCTTTCCATTTGTAGCGGTGCAGACCTTGTCGAAAAATATGAAGAAATACTCAAAGAGCTTTCAAAATGTGAAGGCCTGATAGGCACTATTTTTACAAAGGCAACAAATAAAATTTACCGTCCCGTTATGCTTGAAAAAGTCATCAATATGGTGGCTGAGGAAAACTGGTATATGATGGAAGGCGATTTCAAAGGTGCTGTTTATGAGGCTATTCTCGAGAAAAACGGGCAGGATAAAAAGAGCGGCGCCGGTCAGTATTTTACTCCGAGAGCGTTGATCTCTGCTATTGTGGATGTGGTTGATCCCAAGATTACTGAAACAGTCGCGGATCCCTGCTGCGGAACCGCCGGATTTTTGCTCGCCGCTTATGAGCATATGCGGACACAGAGCCGGGATGTTGAGAAACAGCGTTTTCTGAAAAACAACGCTTTCTTCGGTGCAGATAATACTGACCTTGTTGTTACGCTTGCGTCAATGAATATGTATCTGCACGACATCGGCGTTAACAAAAGCCCGATTGTTTATCAGGATTCGCTTATTGACACATCTGACAAAATGTATTCGGTTATATTGACAAATCCGCCGTTCGGAACGCGCCCTCAGGGAAGCGTTGATGTTTCCGCAAACAGACTGGAATTTATTAAAACATCTGACAATCAGGTCAACTTTTTACAGCATATTATGTCAATCGTTAAAACCGGCGGCAGAGTTGCTGTTGTTATGCCCGACAGCGTTCTGACTGACGGCGGCGCAACTGCAAAAGTCCGTAAAAAGCTCCTTAAAGATTTCAATTTACACACAATGCTGCGCCTTCCGACGGGTATTTTTTATGCCAATGCAGTAAAAACAAATGTGCTGTTTTTTGACAAAGGCGAGCCGACAAAGGATATCTGGGTTTATGACTACCGCAACGGCATAAAGCATACGATGGTCAAAAAGCCGATGTATAGAGAGCATTTACAGGATTTTGTTGATTGCTACTGCACAGGGCATATCGAAGACCGGACAGAGACATATAATGAAGAAACAAATCCCAACGGCAGATGGCGCAAGTTTTCCGCTGAAGAGATTGCCGATCGTGAAGATTTGAACTTTAAATGGCTCGATTTTGATGAGGATGATGACCGTTCTGTCGGTGAAATACTTGAAGAAATGCAGGGAGAGTCCGAAGGTATTGCTTTTGCGGTTTCTCGTCTTCAGGAATTGCTTGGGGGGCTCGAACTTTGATTGATACTCATGCCATAAGAAACAAAATTATTTCACTTGCATTATGCGGAAAACTAACAGAACAATTAGAAGAAGATGGTTTAGCCGAAAATCTCTATCAAACAATTCAAGCTGAAAAGCAGTTGTTAGTTAAAAATGGAATTATTAAGAAGGAAAAGGCACTTCCTGCAATAAATGAAAAGGACATTCCGTTTTGCATTCCGTCTTCTTGGATATGGGTTAGATGGGGCGATTTATCATATCAAATTCAGTATGGATATAATGCACCTGCAAAAAAAACAGGACGCATTAAAATGGTCAGAATTACTGATATTCAAGGCAATAAGGTGATTTGGGACTCAGTTCCTTTTTGTGATATTGAAGAAGAAAATATACCCAACTTTCTCCTAAAACCGAATAATATTCTGTTTGCACGAACGGGCGGAACAGTAGGAAAATCCTATTTAGTTGAGAACATTGATGAAAATGCTGTTTTTGCAGGATACTTGATTCGCACAAGCTTTAGTGAGCATTTAAACGCTAAATATATAAAATACTTTATGCAAAGTCGCCTGTATTGGAAGCAGTTGCGAAATGGAACAATAGCAACAGCACAACCTAATTGTAATGCAAAGACACTATCAAAAATGATGATTCCTATTCCGCCTGCTGAAGAACAGCAGAGAATTGTTGACAGAATCGAACAAGCTTTTTCTGTTTTAGAAAACATCGACGAATTGCAATTAGATTTATCTAACAATATCAATACGCTTAAAGGTTTATTATTTGACGCCGCTATTCGTGGTAAACTTAGCGAACATTTGAATACTGACAGCGATATCCGCACATATCTTATTGAGCGTAATATTTCTACAGTAACTAACGAAGATGCCTTGCCCGATAATTGGTGCAGTGCGTTATTGAAAAATGTCTGCAATTTATGCACAGGCACAAGCATAAACGAAAAGGTCAAAAAAGACAATTATTTAGGGTATGAAGGCGGATTGCCTTATATCGGAACAAAAGATGTCGGATTTGACAAAGTGATTGATTATGACAACGGAGTCCGGATTCCTTTCAATGAACCCGGTTTTGTGGTTGCCGAAAGATCATCGGTTCTGTTGTGTATTGAAGGCGGAAGTGCCGGTCGAAAAATCGCAATCACAAATCAGGATGTTTGTTATGGCAACAAGCTTTGCAAATTTCACTCCGATTTCATCAATCCCAGATATATCTACTATTTTCTGCAAAGTCCTTCCTTTAAAAAGAACTTCAGAAATGAGATAACGGGACTCATCGACGGCGTGGGAATAAACAAACTGAGAGCGGTTGTGATTCCGATTCCGCCTGTTGAGGAACAGCAGAGAATTGTTGACAGAATCGATGAACTGCTGCCGATGTTTGAAGGATAAAGAGCGGCAAACAGCTTTTTAAACAGCCGATAAGTGAAAGACAGGTGCATATGGCAAAGAAGCTAACAGTAATTGATAATAGCAAGCTGGAGGAAATAAGCGGCGAGACAAGAGCCGTTATTTATGCACGCTATTCTTCTGACGCTCAAAGTGAAACCAGTATTGAGCAACAGATAAAAATATGTGAAGCTTATATCAAAAAGTGTAATTATACGCTTATTAAAACATATCAAGACTCAGCTTTAACTGCAACTCAAACAAAAAACCGTCCTCAATTTATGCAAATGATAGAGAACGGAAAACAAGGTAAATTTGATGTGTGCGTTGCATTGACTCTTGACAGAATAACAAGAGAAGGCGACGACGAGTTTAAGCACCTGAAAAGAGAACTCAAAAAGGGTGGCGCAAAGTTTGAGTTTGCGGCACAAGCAATAACAAATGACCTCGGCGGTCAAATATATGAGGCAATTCTCGCTTCCAAGGCAGAGGAAGATATAACGACTCTCAGGATCCATGTTAATCGCGGTATGGAATATAATGCCGATTTTGGCTATTATAATGGCGGAATATTGCCTCCCGGATTTGAAAAATACAGCGTCGGTCATGTCGGCGGAAGCAAGCGAGAAAAGTTTTGTGTAAGACCTATTGAAAAGGATAAAGAGTATATACAGCAGGCATTTGAAGCCTATGTTATGGGAAAATCCACCCAAGAAGTTGCCGAATATCTCAATAGCAACGGCGTTCGCACTTCAAAGGGAACGAAACTTAACCGAGATTCTGTCCTCAGAATGATAAAGAATACGCTTTACAAAGGCGTGGGTTCCTTTACTTTTAATAATGATGAACGACAAGAAACACATCTATTGGAAGGTTATTGTGAACCGATAGTATCAGAGGAGCTTTGGGAGAAAGCGCAGGAAGTTAAAAGCGGTCGTAGATATAAAGGAGCCGAGAAAAAAGCAAGAGTCCACTATGCTTTGAAAGGTAAACTTTTTTGCGGCTTATGCGGTTCCGAAATGGTTGCCGATAATTCCCGTAGCAAAAACGGATGTAAATACTACTATTATACCTGTAAAAGCAAAAAGCGTGACTCCGCCGAAAACAAATGCAAAAAAGAAAGAGTTGATAAGAATAAACTCGAATTTGCTGTTATGGACTTGATTTCACATTGGGTTTGGCGAGAAGAGGCTATAAACGAATATATTGAAGCCGCAAAAAAAGCCGAAAAACGGAAAAAGGTCAACCCTGAAATAATAAAGCTTCAAGCTGAAATAACCAAACTTAAAGCAAAAAAAATAAGCGCAATGGAGCAGTTCTTGGAGACGAACGATTCAGACTGGAAGGATATGTATGATGAAATCGTAAAAGATCTTAACAGTAAAAAAGCGAAACTTGATGCAATCAATCTCATATCAAGCAATAACGATTCACCGGATGATTTTGAAAAAAAGATAAAAAAAGCCGGCGCGCTCTGGGCAGAAATGCAGATGACAGCAAAAGGGCGTGAGATGATTGTTAAAGAGTATGTTGATAAGATTACTCTTTATGACCCTTCACCAGACGACCCGGACAAATTCAAACTCAGGCTTGTGTTTAGACCGGACAAGGACTCGAAGCTCGCCACCGAGATTGAATCTGAAGTCAATCTCGGTGTTCGACAACAACTCGTTTCGGGTCACCAAGCGAGCGGTATCCGAACCTATCCTATAACGAAGGATTGGTTTGGATATCTTTCATTTTACGGCAAAATCAATGCTTTTCGCTTGTCAGATCGTTTGTTGAAAATGAAGTGGTTCGCACTTCAAAATAAGATGAATATAATCGCCCCGATGCTTTCACAGCAAAGGGGCGATTATTTGTAATTATTGAGCTTGTTATATATGCAAGCTTGTTCAATTTCTTTTCAGTTCTTATAGATTTTCTTTTTTCACCTGATTATTGACAAATCGCTGTTTTAGTGATATAGTTACGTAAACCCAATTTACCTATCGGATTAGTAGGATTAGTAGGTGATTGTTTCTTTTATCATATCACAATATATGTTTTGCTATAATTTATATTTGATTTGTGAGGTATATTATGAAAATTACAGTTTCGGGAAAAGAGAAGGAATACTCAGAGGGTATAACCATAAAGCAGTTAATTGAAGCGGAAAATGTTGAAAATCCGCTTTATGTAACGGTTACGCTTAACGATGAGTTCATTCAGTCGTCAGAAATTGAAACCGCCGTTATCAAAGACGGCGACAGTATTGAATTTTTATACTTTATGGGAGGCGGATGCTGAAGGCAATACTCTTTCAGAGTTGAAGCATCACAGTATATTCCCCTCTTGTTCTGTGTGAAAGAATGAGGTGCTGTCGTTTTTATATAACTATCCGGAGGTAAAACGTGAAATGAAAATTACTGTTGAAACAACAAACGCCCCTGCAGCCATAGGACCCTATTCACAGGCAATCGTTGCAAACGGGCTCATTTATACTTCGGGCCAGATACCTGTCAACCCTTTGACCGGTGAGATAGAATCGGAAACGATTGAAGGACAGACAAGGCAGGTTATTGAAAATCTGTCTTCAGTGCTTGAGGCTGCGGGAAGCGGTCTTGACCGCGTCATAAAAACCACCTGTTTTCTGAAAAATATCAATGATTTTGCTTCCTTCAATAAGGTGTATGCCGGATTCTTTTCTGAAAAGCCGGCGCGAAGCTGTGTCGAAGTATCGGCTCTTCCCAAGGGTGCACTGGTTGAAATTGAAGTGATTGCGGAGGTGCAGTGATATGATTAAAATCACAGCCGGCATAGAGCTTGTTCACCGGGAACGCTTTGAAGCGCACCGGATAAGAATGCCGATGCGGTCAAATTACTCTGTTTCAAGGGAGGCAGCAGATAATGGCATTTACGAATGAACAGTTAGAGCGGTATTCCCGCCACATAATTTTAAAAGACGTGGGAGTCAAGGGGCAGAAAAAACTGCTTGAGGGTAAAGTGCTGATAATCGGCGCAGGCGGTCTCGGCGCTCCCGCGGCAATGTATCTTGCTGCTGCAGGCGTGGGAACCATAGGCATAGCGGACGCGGACAATGTTGATCTTTCCAATCTTCAGCGCCAGGTAATCCATACAACACCCGATATCGGCAAGCCGAAGGTTGAATCGGCAAAGGAGACAATGCAGGCTATCAATCCGGATGTAAATGTTATTACTTACAAGGAATTTATTTATTCCTCAAATATTATGGATATTATCAGGGATTATGATTTTGTTTTGGACGGAACAGATAACTTCCCTGCAAAATTTCTCATAAATGACGCCTGCGTTATGGCGAAAATTCCTTTTTGCCATGCGGGCATTATCCGTTTTGAAGGCCAACTGATGACCTGGGTGCCCGAAAGCGATGTTCCCTGCTATCGCTGTGTGTTCAAAGAACCGCCGCCCAAGGACGCCGTGCCGACCTGCAGGCAGGCGGGTGTAATAGGTGCAATGGCCGGCATTATCGGTTGTCTGCAGGCGATGGAAGCAATCAAATATCTGACCGGAGCAGGCGAACTGCTGACAGGAAAATTGCTTATTTATGATGCGCTGACAAACGATTTCAGAAAAGCGAAAATTCCGAAGGACAGAAATTGCGGAGTCTGTTCCGACAACCCGTCTATAACCAAACTTATTGACTATGAGCAGGCAGCCTGTGAACTTAAGAAATAATATGATTACACTGAAAAGAAAAGACTATGACAGCATAGTTGAATATGCAAAAGAACAGCTTCCTGCCGAGGCGTGCGGATTGATCGCCGGAACAGTTGACGGAAACGGGGATAAAACCGTTGAAAAGGTGTATCTGCTTACCAACACCGACGATTCAAGCGAACATTTTACAATGGACCCCAAGGAACAGCTTTCATCTGTAAAAGATATGAGAGCAAACGGTATAGCGCCTCTCGGCAACTGGCATTCTCATCCGGAAACGCCCTCGCGCCCGAGTGATGAAGACAAGCGCCTTGCCTATGACAGCACAGCAAGCTATATGATTTTATCCCTTATGGACAAAGAAAACCCTGTTCTCAATTCCTTTCACATTGAAGGAACAAACAGCAATAAAGAGGATTTGGTTATCGTATGAATCAGTTTTCAAGAACTGAACTGCTGTTCGGTAAAAAAGCAATGGACAAAATCGCCTCCTGCCATATTGCCGTATTCGGCATCGGCGGTGTGGGCGGTTATACTGTTGAGGCGCTGACAAGGTCGGGTGTGGGTAAGCTGACGCTCGTTGACGATGACAGGATTTGCCTGACAAACATCAACCGTCAGATTTTTGCCACCTGTAAAACTGTCGGTCAGTATAAAACCGATGCTGCCGAGGAGCGCCTGAAAGAAATCAATCCGAAAATTGAAATTATCAAACGCAAATGCTTTTATACTCCCGAGAGCGCTGATGAGTTCGATCTCTCGGATTATGACTATATTGTGGATGCGGTTGACACTGTCAGCGCAAAGCTTGCTCTGGCGGAAAACGCTCAGAAGGCGGGTGTGCCGATAATATCCTGCATGGGTGCAGGTAACAAGCTTGACCCTACGTGCTTTGAGGTAGCGGATATTTATGAAACATCAATCTGCCCGCTTGCGAAGGTAATGCGTAATGAATGCAGAAAAAGAGGCATAAAAAAACTGAAGTGTGTTTATTCAAAAGAACCGGCAATGAAACCGATTGAAGATGACGAAAACTCCTGCAAACACCATTGTATTTGCCCGCCCGACACAAAAAGAACCTGCGACATCCGCCGTCAGGTTCCCGGAAGCAACGCGTTTGTTCCGAGCGTAGCGGGATTGATTATCGCAGGTGAGGTTCTGAAAGATATTATCGTCTATAAAGCCAACGGAGAAAAACACACGTTTTTGGAAAAATACGGAGGAGAAAATAATGGCATATAAAAATATTTCAGCCGAAGAATTTGCGGCGCTTGATTTCGGCACAGTCACAATTGTTGATTTAAGAGAACCCGACGAGGTGCTTGTCAAAGGATTTGAGGGGGCAATAAATATTCCCTTCAGCGAGTTTTATTCAAAGCTTGACGAGATTCCGAAAGATAAGCCTGTTTATGTAATTTGCCGCACCGGTGATTTTAGTGAGGAAATTGCCGAGATTCTTGACGAGAGAGGCTATGAGGTTGCAAATGTTGAGGGTGGTTTTGATGCTTACCAAAAGGCCGTTCAAAACGCAAAACCGCTTTTTATTGATGCAAAGGGCCTGAAATGCCCCGGTCCGATTGTCAAGGTTGCAGATACCGTTAAAACTCTTGAATACGGACAAAAGATATATGTGGAGGCGACCGAGGATGCTTTTGCAAGCGATATTAAAGTGTGGTGCGACAGGACAGGCAACAAGCTGACAGATATTGATGTGCAGCCCGGACTGATTAAAGCCACCATAGAGAAAGCTGAAAAGCCGGAAAGCGCAGCAGGTGAAATTCCGCACGGCAAAAACTTTGTCGTATTCAGCGGTGACCTTGATAAAACGATTGCCGCCTTCATAATGGCAAACGGAGCGGCTGCAATGGGCAGAGAAGTTACCATTTTCTTCACTTTCTGGGGACTGAATATTCTCCGCAAGGCAAAAAAGGTTCAGGTTAAGAAAACCCTTATTGAAAAAATGTTCGGCTTTATGATGCCGAGAGGAACAACAAAGCTCGGGCTTTCCCGTATGAATATGGGCGGCGCGGGCGCTAAGATGATTCGCTGGATTATGAAAAAGAAAAACATCCGCTCGCTTGAACAGCTCATTGAGGATGCAAAAGCTCACGGCGTGAGACTGATTGCCTGCCAGATGAGCATGGATATTATGGGAATACACAAAGAGGAATTGATTGACGGTATTGAACTCGGCGGCGTTTCCACCTTCCTCGGCGCAGGCGAGCAGAGCGATATGAGTTTATTTATATAATCACTGACAGCGTATAATAATTCTCGAATAATAGAATCTTTATAAATCTTGATTGGGATAGAGTTCAGGATCAACGAAAAAAACGTGCACGAACAGGCGCATCGGAAAGAACCCGAGGAGTATATGAGCTTAGAGGTAAACTTTTCTGCGAACAAAGATTAAATAGATTATAAACGTAATATAATTGACAATTTTAAATGCCGTTTATGTATTTGACGATTATCTGATTATCGTATTCAACCGCAAGGCCGGCACAAAGTGAGTCCGCCTTTCATCAGCAAGTGAATTAACCGGTTTGGATATGGACACCCAAAGTCCACCAAAAAAGCAGTCCGTCCGACAGGACGGGCTGCTTTTGCTTTTTATTCCCGTAATGTTTGTTTGCCGTATTCCCTGCCGGGAATTTAAACGGATTCGGCGCTTTTACTTCTGGTCTATAACAAGCGCTTTGGGATAGAATATTCTTAAGAAGAACGAAAGGAGTCTGTTGAAAAACGAGGTTTTTACATCAACCTTTTCAACCTCCGATTCGGTAAGCGATGAGCCGTCCTTCATAAGGCGTGCGCAAACAAAGAAATCCTCGTGTGCTTTTTTGACCGTATATGAATCTCCCGTTCCTTTGTCCTGCCCGTTTACATACCAGTGAATATCGTAGCCGTCAGGGATAAAGGTCGCCTTGCAGTGGAAGGTGATTGTTGTGCGGTAACGGACCTTGCGGCTTACCTTATAGCCCGTAATGGATACAACGGGTTTGCCGGAGGTATCGCTTCCGTCTGCCGAGGGCTTGCCCGCATTGATTACGGAACCGTCGGACATTCTGATTATAAGCTCGCCCTTTTCATTGTAACGCATTGAGGTGATGGTTGCACCGTCTTCGCCGGCATCTCCTTTTTCACCCTGTTCGCCGTCTTTGCCGTCCGAGCCCGTGATTTTGCCGAGGTTGAAGGTGCTGCCGTTCGTCAGAGTGATAACCAGTTCTCCGTTTTCGTTTACAGCGGCAGCGGCGATTCCCACGCCGTCCGCGCCGTTCTGACCGTTTTCGCCCGTTGCTTTTACACCGAGTGAAGTCCACGTTGCGCCGTCGTCGTATGAAACTTCCCAGAAGTTTGTTTCTCCGTTGATTCTGAGCTGCGGGGTTTTGCCGTCGGCACCGTCCTGACCGTCAGCGCCCTTTACATTGCCGAGGTTGAGGGTATTCCCGTCGGTAAGAACAATTATGAGCTCCCCGTCGGTGTTTACCGCTGCGGATCTGATCCCGACTCCGTCCGCTCCGTTCTGACCGTCTGCGCCGTTTGTGATTGTAAATGTTGAGGTTGTGTTGTCGGTGTAGGTGATTATATAGGTGTCGGTATTGCCGTCTGAATGGTCAAAGGCAATAGTTGATATTCCTTTGCCGTCCGCGCCGTTTTCGCCGTCTTTGCCTTTTACGGCGCCCAGGTCAAGAACCGAACCGTCCGAGAGGGTGATAACAAGCTTGCCGTTGTCGTCAATCACCGCTGAGGCGATGCCTGTTCCGTCCTCGCCGTCCTCACCGTCACTGCCGTTAATGCCGTTTATGCCGTTGGCAACGGTGAAGGTGTATTCATCGCCGTTTGTCAGCGTGACGGTGTATGTGTCAACGTTGCCTTCTGTGGAGGTTTTGCCTATTGACATTATTCCCGTGCCGGTAGCTTTTACTCCGAGTGATGCCCAGCTTGCGCCGTCGTCGTATGAAACTTCCCAAAAATTCGTTTCCGTGTTAATTCTGAGCTGCGGGGTTTTGCCGTCCGCTCCTGTAATCACGGAACCGCTTTGCTTAACGCCGAGCGGCTGCCATGACTGACCGTTGTCGTAGCTTACATACCAGTAATCGTCATCGCCGATTGTCAGCTTGGGCGAAATGCCGTCGTTGCCGTTCTGCCCGTTCTCGCCTGTTGCCTTTACATTGAGTGAAGCCCAGGTCGCGCCGTTGTCGTATGAAACCTCCCAGTAGTTTGTTTGATTATTGATTCTCAGCTGCGGTGTAACGCCGTCAGCACCGTTTTCACCCGTTGCCTTTACACCGAGCGAAACCCAGCTTGCGCCGTCGTCGTATGAAACCTCCCAGTAGTTTGTTTGATTATTGATTCTCAGCTGCGGTGTAACGCCGTCCGTGCCGTTTTTAACCGTGAATGCGGCGGTTGTGCCGTCTGAGAATGTCATGGTGTAGGTGTCAGTGCCGCCGCTGCTTGACGCCAGTGAAACATCCGTAACATACGAGCCGTGTCGCACAACAATCTCGCTTGTTGAGCCGTCTGTGTGGGTAAGGGTATATGTGTCGGAGTTTTCATCCGAACCCGTCAGTTCAATCGCATAGATTGCGTTGGCGTCAAGGTAAAGATAAGTGATGTTTGAGTTGAGACTTTCAGCCGTATCAGTCCCGCTTCGTTTTGAACGCACAATAAACGAGTATTCGTTTCTGCCGTCGATATCCGTGAACAGATATTCGGTTGTATCCGCGTCAACCGTTGCGACATAATCTATGTCTCCGTTTTTCTGAATCTGATAAATCGCAAAGGCGCCTATCTGATCGCCCGCCGTGTCGGGATTGGACCAGGTGAGCTTTATATTCAGTTCATCGTTGTCATTTTTGACAAATTCGGAATCCAGGTCCGTAACAGGCGGAACACCCCGGCTCAGGTCGCCGAGCACATAGCCGTAAATCGGAACATAAACCGTTGTGTCGTCTTCCGCCTTTTCACTGCTTATAATATTTGACGGCCAGCTTGCCATCTGGTAGGTGAAGCTATACTGCGATGCGGCCGAGGCGGGAATACCTGCCTGCGCGAGCAGAGCGGGGTCCATATTGCCGATTTCACAGCTTGCGCCCTCGCCTTCGGCGGTTTTTTCAGATACGCTTTTCTCTTTCATATACTGAAGGGATACCTGAACTCCCACAAAATATTTCGCAGGAGAGCCGCCCCATCCGAATTCAAGCGCAAAATCAAAAGAGAAACCGTGAGCGCTTGTTCTTTCTGTTCCCGATGAATGCTCCTCGGACCACGAAAAGCCCGTGGAACTCGAACCGACACCGAATCTGTTCGGTCTGGTCTGCAGTATTCTTGTGTCGGATGTCACTTCCGATTTTTTCATATATCCGTAGGGATTGCCTTCATTGCCGAGCCAGATGTCATCAACAGTTTCAAGGTGCGGAACATCATCGTCGTCAACACCCGCCTGCGCCGCCTGTTCTTCACATTTCTGGTTATAATAAGCGGCAAAGCTGTTATACTCCGTAAGACTCATTGCCTCCTGCGCGGGCGTGCCGGGGAAGGAGAGAACAATCAGGTTTTCATCGCTCCATTCTCCGTCAACTTCAATCTGGTATATGTAGTTTGTAACCGGTGTGCGGGTCAGCAGCACCTGGTCTTCGCCTATGGCGGTAATCGTATTTTCGCAGGAAACCGACAGCCCTTCCGTAAATGTTTCCGACCAGTCGGTCGCATAGCCGGCGCCTGCATTTATTTTAAGAACTCCGGCCTCAGCTTCCAAAACACCGCCCACGCTGAAAGAAACGCTGTTTCCTTCGCCTGTTTCGTATTCATATGAAGTGATTGTAGAGTAAGTGGTGGTGTGCTCGTCCATAGCGCTTTCAACAGCATCAAAATACGGCGGCGCCTGAACAATAGCCGCAACATCGGGGTCGGTATAGATATAGTTTTTATCTACATACCGCGCGTGAATACCGTCGCTGTCATTATCCCACGAGCAAAGGTCAAAGCTCAGGCAGTCTTCATACTCACAGCTTGCGCCCGATGAACTCGGATAGTAATTGTCAAGATACTCCAGCGAATAGGCTGATGTGCAGTAATAACTGGTGGCGACGCTCTCATATTCCCCTTCGTCATTTATATGGTTGCCGCCGAGCATGCCGAATGAATACGCAACATTGCCGGTGTCCGCTTTCATGGCGGCGCCGAGAACGAACGCAACCTGCTCGCTGCCTTCCTCGTTGCCGTCAAAGTTGCCTACCGCGGCGGAACGGAAATAGGTTTCTTCATTCACGTGGTCGCCTGTGGCGCCGTTGACCTCGGCAAAATAATCCGGAGAATATACCGGTGCGAAACGCCCGGTTTCAAATGAATACAAGTCGCCGTTAACGAATATCATTTCGGCGTTTCCGCGCCCGTTTATTGCCACGGTTTCAACACAGGTCTGCTGCCAGGAATGGTCGCCGGTAGTGGAATCCGAAAGGTAAATACCTCCGGCAGTATCGCCGCCCTGCGTCCATACATTGGTTGCCAGACTGTGGTCAAAGCACAGTCTTGTAAGTGAGCCGTAGCCGGTAAAATTCGGAATACCGTCATATATGGCTGTAACAAGAATATCGTGGTCAAGATCATAGTAGGCATTATCTGCCTCGTGGTTGCCGTCTTCGCCTATATACCCCTTGATTTGATGATAAAAACCGGAAATAACAATTTCATCCCTGCCGTTGCCGGTTGTGTCGCCTACGGCAAGTCCGGCGGCAGCGGGCGCTACGTGAAATTCGCTTTCACTCTGCAGCGGTTTGTTGTTCTCCTGAACATAGATTCTTCTGACTGCCCGTTCGCCCATTACTACAGACTGCGCTCTGTCACGCACACCGTAGCTGACCGAGAGTGACGGAACAAACAGGAGTGTTGCTTCTTCTCTGTAAGATGATCTGTCTATATAACTGAGAACCACAAGGTCGTCCAGACCGTCGGCGTTGACATCGCCCGTTTCAATAGCCGCGTGCATACGGTTGCCGACCCTGGTGTCATCTGTATCCCAGTATTTTTTATGCATTAGGGACCCCTCGGAGTCGGGGTATCCGTCGCCGCTGAGCTTCTCAAAGGTAATGTTGCCGTTATCGTTGGTGACTTCAACCTCTTTGAGGGTGGGTGTGCTGCCGCAGACCCAGTAAACAATGCTGTCTTTTCCGTCGCCGTCATAGTCACCCGCCGTTATGCCGATGAAGTTCATGGCGTTGAAATCCCACATATTTCTGTTGTTGAGCGTGTCGCTGTTATTCATCCAGGTCGCCTTGACCATTTTAACGCAATCGCTCAGGTGGCCTTCCTTATCCATAACATACATATATGCATAGGGATTGTCGTCATTATCCCAGATGCCGATAACCGCAATGTGGTCTTTGCGCCCCGACCCGGTCGGGTCAAAAGCGACGGACTGGGAAAAGCTCAGCGTATATTTGCTGGCTATGGTGTAGGAGGTGCTATCGGCATTATTTGTAGGATAGCCGGTGTTGACCTGCTCGAGATTGTCGTAGGATTTCAGCGTATGCTGGCTGCTGCCGTTTGTTTTAATCGCAAACAGCTCGTTCTGCTGAACCAGCATAAAATCCTTATATCTTCCGTAACCGTATGGGTCTTTTTCCTCGCCGAAGTCCGACGGCGGTATGTTCTCAATACCCATTACCGAGTCATAGATTTCCTCAGGCGCCCTGTAGGCGGATGTGTCAACCGTGCCGAACAGCGCAACCGAAGGAATAAAAAGCAGGAGCGAGAGAATAATTGCCGTTATTCTTTTTCCGGTTTTCATTTGTTTTTCCTCCCTGTTTTGAGAAATAAGAAATATGACAGATTTATTTTGACACATTATTATTTTAAATAGCAATGTAAAAAATAAACCCCTTCACTATATAAGATACGTAAAAAACGAAAATTCCCACCCAAAAATGAAAAATTTTTTATTTTTTATAAAAATTTTTAAAGATACGGCAAAAAGTCGAACAAATAATATCCCCCCCGCATTTATTGCAATTTACCAAAACACCCTGTTATCCTGCGCCACCGGCGAAGAATCTCATATCTCTCAATCCCTAAAATCTAATCCCTAATCTGTCATTCTGAGCCGCAGGCGAAGAATCTCATTTAACACAATCCTCCTGCACCCGCGCCCAAAGAATCCCCCCGGAGGCACAGTCCAAAGAGGAACCCCATCAAAAAACCTAATCCGTAAAAAACAAAAAACACAGCCCCGGACGGCTGCAGCCGTCCGGGGATTGTATTTTTTATGAAAAATATAGAATAACCGTTGTAAAGATTTATTTTTTCTTTTTTTTGCCGACGAGGGCTCCTGCTCCGGGGAGCATGAGGTTGAGGGCGGTTTTTTTGAGCGTGTCGGTAACATCCGACTGAACACCCTTGCGCTCCTCCTTGATGGCGCGCTGGGCGTCCATCTGCATCATCATAACCTTGAGCGCCTGCTCGCTCTTGACAAGCTCGGCTATCTGCTCCGCAACTGACGCTCCGCAGAAGGTGCAGACCTTTTCATCGTTTACTTCAACCGTCGCTCCGCAGTCGGGGCATTTTACTGTTCTTATGCCCTTTGTCAGGTTCTGCGCCGCCGATTCGCCGTCGGTGCCCTGCCCGCTTAACTGAAGCTTTGTTTCGTTTAAGAACATCGCTTCCTTCGTTGACATCATAATCGGGCTGCCGCCCTTGTCATCCTTGATTTCGGGGCGTTTGAAAGTCCCCTGGTGGTTGCGCAGGTAAACAACAAGCGCCGCTATAATGACGCCTGCAACAAAAACGAACACAATAAGCTTGCCAATATCCATAACAGCGCCTCCGTTTTAATTAAAATTCCTGAGAACCTTTGAGAATGTATCCGCAATAACCTTCTGGGATTTCGGTCCCATCGAGTTGGTTTCGTGATAGTGGTTTTTGTCAAATCTGTCGCGGTATCCGTTGAGGTAGGGCTGCGTGGGGTTGAGAATAAAATCGTTGGGCGGCACGACATAGCCGGTCATATCGTTTGTCACGCCGAATGTTATCATCGTGTCATCCCCTGCGGTTACAGCGAGGGGCTCGGGGTTGATTTCGGGACCCTTGCCCGTTGCCGACGTTTCGGCGGGATTATATGAGCCGTAAACGGTTGAAACGAAGTTTTCGCCCGGCAGGCAGAGAATTTTCTGACTGCCCAGGGTGAGGTAGGTCATCTCCGTTTCCATCTTGATTCCGAGCTCGCTCTCGTCCGCCGTTGCAGGATATGCCCTGAAGCTCATTACCCCTCTCGTTGCAAGCAGGGTAAGAACGTTGTTTTCAACAGGCATATAAAACGGCTGATTGATAAGCTTAATCACGGGCTCAAGCTCTTTTTCATCCTCAACCTTCTGCGAGTATTCGCAGAGCATTCTGCCCTGAAGCTTTATGCAGTTGAGGTTGTCATCCCTGTCGTTTTCGGCTGCGTCCATTCCGCCTATTGCGCCTATGCCGAAGAGCACGTCCGCGCCGCACTCCTCCTTGATCTGCTCGCGCATAAAGTAGGGGTATTCGCCGCTTAACATACGGTTGCCGCCGCCGAGCGAGTTGGGGTGGCCGCCGAAGTTGAGAATCCATATTTCGTTGCCGCCGTCATCGGGGGCAAAGCGGATTTTTGAAAGATATTCGTGCTTATCGACAAAATCCCGTTTTGCGAGAAGACCGCCGGGCACAAGCACCCTGCCCGAATAAAGTCTGCCGGGCTTTTTGGCGAGGAACGCCTCTTCGCTGACCTCGACCGCCTTTTTCATCAGCATATCCATGTAGTTTTTATCCTTGCCGTCGGAGGGTATGCTCACAAGGTTGGGCTTGCCCCAGTAGCCGAGCGTGTCAATGCCGGAGTGGCTGTGCGTGCAGCTGAAATTGATATGTCGGCAGCCGCTGATTTTCGGTGACGCAAGAATCATTGAGCGGATTTTGTTGACCTCAATGCGCGTCATACCCACAATGTCGGCGCTCAACCACAGCATGCCTTCACTGCCGCCGCAGTCAAGCCATAAGGCGTGAATATATACGGGTGAAATAACGCCCTCCATAACGTGGCCTGAGCCGTGCCCCGCAATGTAATAGGTCTTTTTGCCGATTTCTTCGGGCATAATCTCCGCTCTTGCAAAGCCGGCGGACCACTGCGGGCCGTCAATAATAACGGGGGAGGCGTCGGGAATCGCAGGCGCAGTTGTTGTTTTTGCAATCTTTGCGCCGTAACGC
>JAEEYU010000023.1 GCA_016288315.1 Clostridiaceae bacterium
TGAATATTTGAAATTTCAAGCGCCTGCTGAGTGAATATACCCTGTTGAGAAGCATCGGAATTTTCAATGGCGGCAATATAGTCCGCATCTGTCAGAATGCTCTCGTATTGCGCTCTGTGGCAGGTGGGAACACGTTTGAACGTTTTGGGGTCCTCAACATACTCAATACCGTATTTGCAGAGCACCAGACCCCAGTGCGCCTCGGCATCGGAGTTGTTCTCGTTGAGTATTTTTTCATAGACCTCCGCCGCCTTGTCAAATTCGGATTTGAGGCGCAGGTTGTTTGCGCGGTTAAACAAATTGTTGATTACATCATCGCTGCCCTTAGGCAGAGTCTGCACCGAGCCGCAGCTGTCACAGGTGCCGACAGCGTCGCCGGGGTTGAACTCAATATTACCCCCGCACATTTTACATTTTAAAAGAGCCATAACAAAACTCCTCAAAGAAATAATGAATAAAAAGCAAATAATTAGATATAAAAATCCAAATTAAATTATATTATATTATTATAGAAAATTCAATAATATTTATTCGTTTGAAGAAATTGCAAAAGTGTTTATGAATAACCCCGTAATTAAACAGGACTGTGCCTTTTAAAGTTGAAAGAAACACAAAGCAACATTTGTTAAATAAAGTTCGATAAAACTTTATGTTTCAGATTAAAAGACTAAGCTCCGGATGCACCTTGCATCCGGAGCTTGTTGATATTATATCTTTTTTAACCGGCTCTGATTGTATATGACAATTGCCGCATTGTGATTTGATTACTTTTTACCGGCTTATGAGCGGCCGCCTTCCACAGAGCTTTTTTCATTATATAAACTTTACAGAACCGCGTTCCCTTCGTCGTTTATGCAAAGCATGCATACGCCTGCAATAAGGTTGACGAACAGCAGCGAGCAGATTTTGAAACCGAGAGTCATCGGCTCGCCTCTGTCAATGCAGTGAAACGCCTTTATTGTCATCGGAATACACCATAAAAGCGGAATAATGAGCCAGCCGAATGTAACGCAGCCGACCACCATAAACGCCTTGATGAGCAGCTTTATAAGGTCACTCGTCTGCGCCGCCGAATTTGACGGCTGACTGTATTGATAGGCGTTGCCCGCTCCGACTCCGCCGTGGTCCTCCGCCCTGTATGAGTAGGGGTTGCGGTTGGGTGCGCCGTATTGCGGTGCTCCCTGAGGAGGCGCATTATACGCTCCCTGCGACTGAGGCGCGGGATTGAAGCTGTTTCCGCACACAATGCAAAAATCCGCATCGGCTGAAACTCTCGCTCCGCACTGGGTGCAGAACTTGAACTGCTGCTCCTGTGCCGCGGGTTCTTCCTCAACGGGAGGAGTGCTTACGGTTTCTTCGGGCGCCGCCTGCTCCGTTACGGGCTCTGCGGCGGGCTCAACGGCCGCGGGTTCTTCGGTTGCCGCCTTTTCAACGGCAGGTTCTTCATAGGCGGGTGCCTCCGGAGCTACTCTCGCTCCGCAGTTTGTGCAGAATGAACTGCCGTCTGCAATTAATGCTCCGCACTGGTTGCAATACATACCGTGTCCTCCCTTATCTTATAATTATGCTGTCTCTCTCGGGGCCTACCGAAACGTAGCCGATTCTGCAGCCTATCTGCTCCTCAATAAAGAGCACGTATTTTCTCGCCGCCTCGGGCAGGTCCTCCCATTTGCGGACGCCGGAGATATCGGTCTTCCAGCCGTCCATATATTCAATAACGGGCTTTGCGCTGTCAAGCACGCAGGGGAACGGGAACTCGTCCGTCTCTTTGCCGTCAACAATATATTTCGTGCAAACGGGGATTTTATCCATATAGCTGAGAATATCCATCTTTGTCAGCGCTATGTTCGTCGCGCCCTGGCACTCAACGCCGTAGCGTGTCGCAACTATGTCGATGGGCCCGACTCTGCGCGGTCTGCCCGTCTTTGCGCCGTATTCGCCGCCCGCCTCGCGCAGTTTCTCGGCCTCTTCGCCGAACCATTCGCAGGTGAACGGACCTTCGCCCACGCAGGTGGAATATGCCTTTACAACGCCCACAACCTCGTCAATAACAGCCGAGGGCAGTCCCGAGCCGACGGGAGCGTATGCCGCAATGGGGTTTGACGATGTGGTGTAGGGGTGAATGCCGTAATCTATGTCGCGCAGAGAGCCGAGCTGTGCCTCAAACAGAATGCTCTTGCCCGCCTTCTGTGCGTCACGCAGGAAGATTCCCGTGTTGCAGATGAAGGGCTTGATTTTTTCGCCGTAATCCTCAACCCACTTCATAAGCTGTTCCATCGTCGCGGGCTCTGCGCCGTAAACCTTTGTGAGTGTGAGATTTTTCCACTCCATAAGGTCCGCAAGGTGCGCTTTGAGATGTTCGGGGTAAAGAAGCTCGCCCGCAAGCACGGTCTTTTTCTGGTATTTGTCCGAATAAAACGGGGCGATTCCCTGTCTTGTCGAACCGAATTTTTTATCCTTCAGCCTTGCCTCCTCAAGCCCGTCAAGGTCGCGGTGCCAGGGCAGAACAAGTGAGGCGCGGTCGCTGATTTTAAGGTTTTCGGGTGTGATTGCAACGCCCTGAGCGACAACCTCTTCAATCTCTTTCCAGAGGTTTTCGCAGTCAAGCGCAACGCCGTTGCCCAGAATGTTGACGGCGCCCTTCGTGAATATGCCCGAAGGCAGCAGGTGAAGCGCGAATTTGCCGTATTCGTTGATGACGGTGTGTCCGGCGTTGCCGCCGCCCTGGTAGCGCACGACAATGTCGTAATCCTTCGTGAGCAGGTCAACCATTCTGCCCTTTCCTTCATCGCCCCAGTTGATACCGACAATAGCACAGTTAGACATTAAACATTTTCCTCATTTTCCGGGAGAAACCTCCCATATATTTTATTAACCGATTTATTATATCATTTTACGTAATTTATGTAAATATATTTTCTGCATTTTAAGAATAAAAAGAGCGTTTGCCTATATTCCCTTCTCATCCATCCAGCTTTTTGCGAGCACATAGGTCTGCCGTCCGTCGTGCGACATATACGAGCTGTGGTCCGCCCCCTTTATCACCGCCATATCGCTGCCTTTTATATTCTCGTGAATATATAAAGTGTCCTCAAGCCACATTATGTCGAACTGCCCGCTGACTATGTATGCGTGGCAGGTGACCTTTGCAAGAAATTCCGGCGTGAAATCGGGCAGGGTGAGCATCATATCGTTGAGCTTGTCCGGCATAAACAGATTTTTCACCCAAACCCCGATGGGGAAATACGGCTTGAACGTGCCCGGTCTCGAGTTTGCCCCGCAGGCGATTATCGCGCCCGGCGCGTCGGGGTAAAGAGCGGCGAGGGTAATTGCATTTATCGCTCCGTCGCTGTGCCCTATAACAACCGGCTTTTCAATGCCGAGCGCCTTTATAAATCCGTTTAAATCCTTCGCCATAAGATCGTATGAGATTTCGCCGGGGTCGCTGCTTTTGCCGTGGCAGCGGCTTTCGGGCACATATACCGTGTAATCGTTTGCAAGATACTGCGCCGCCTCTTTAAGCGAGTTCGCGCTGCCGCCGTTGCCGTGAACGAGAATAACCGCCCTGTCGCCTTCGCCGTAAACAAGGTAGTGCATTTTAACCCCGTCAAGCTCAACAAAAGCGTCCTCGCGCGGCTCCTCAACGGGAGCGGGAAGTCCGGAGATGTCAAGCGTTATCGCATTGTATTTCTGCGGGTTTATCAAAAAATCAATCTGCGACATAAAGCCGCTGAAAAATGTTGCAAAAGCAAGAATAACAGCCGAAACGGTCTTCATATTCCGCCCCTTTTCTCAGAGTTTTACGGCAACCTCAACGCTGCCCGTGAATTCCTTTTTCACACCGCCGCAGTCTATCTGCGCCCTGATTCTTTCATCTGCGTGCGCCTTTATGACTGCGGTGCCGTTTTCTTTTCTGATTTCAACGCCGATTTCGCCGTTCTGCGTTGTGATATGCCCCTTTACATAATTGAGCCCGTCAACAAGGCAGGGCGAAACAACAACCTTCTCAAAGCCCGCCGAATCATCGGGCTGACGGATTCCGAGCAGGCGTGTGAACAGATATTTCGTAACCGCTCCGAACATCGGATGGTTCTTCGAGCTCTCTCCGTTCCAGTTCTCCCAGATGGTGGTCGCCCCGTTTCTCGCCATATAGTCAAACGAAACCTCACCCCTGCTTGTCAGCAGGTCATACGCCAGCTTCGCCTCTCCGTTGTCAAACAGCCAGCCCGTCAGCGCGGGGGTCGCAATAATTCCCGTGTCGAACATACCGAGCGCGCGGTATTTTTCAACCACCTTTTTATGCACGCCCTCGTTGCCGTTCCCAATCTGAAGCGCAAGGCAGGAGGCGCCCTGAACGTCGCCGCAGTAAGCCCTCTGCTGCTTGCTGAAATACGCAATGTCTATCGCCTTTTTCACTCTTTCGATTCTTTCGGGCAGGTGCCGCGCCTCGCTCTGCCTGCCGAGAATCTCCGCAATCTTCATCACCGTCTGCATGAAGCCGACATAAAGGCAGGTGTTTACAAACGCCTCGGGAATCTTTATCGGCTCGGGCGGGCACCAGTCGCCCAGGCACCAGCCGTCTTTTTCCTCGTGCCAGACAAGGCCGTTGTCGCTCCTCATTTCAAGGTAGTCAAGGAATCTCAGCATCTTCGGGAAGAACTCGTCGAGCAGGTCCCTGTCGCCGTAGTGCCTGTAGAACTGCCACGGCACCTCAACTATGGCGCCGCCCCAGCCCGCAGGTCCTCCGCCTCCGCCCATAAGCGGAGCCGTGTGGGCAACGTGCCCCGTCTCAATGCACTGGCTGTCGGCTATGTCGTAAATCCATTTGCGGTAGAATTCCTTACAGTCGAGCATAAGCATCGCCGCCTCGCAGCAGAGCTGACCGTCGCCCGTGTAGCCGAGGCGCTCCCTGTGCGGGCAGTCCGAAGGCACGCCCGAATGCATGTTGCACAGCTGAGTGTTTATATATGCGTTATAGAGCCAGTTTAACTGTTCGCTGTCGCTCTCAAAAGATGATAAAACAGGGCAGTCGGAATGCACAACGTCAACACGCAGAACCTCTGCATCGCCTTTTACTTTGAACCAGCGGAAGCCGTGCCACGTGAAATGGGGGAAGTATTCTCTGTCCGTTCCGTCGGTTATGAAAACCTCCGTCTGGTAATCCTCCCTGAAATGAATACCGAAATTCGGCTTGTCATATATGTCCTCGGCGTAGCTCACCGTGATTTTTTCGCCCTTCTTTGCGCACTTCACAACGGCGTAGCCCGCCGTGTTCTCGCCCGCGTCATAAAGCCGCTCCTCACCGTCGTCCTCAACAAGCACGGGTGTCAGCGATTTTATGACCTTATCTGCAGGAGCATATTGAATTTCATAATTGCTTTCGGGCGTTTCAATCTCTCTCGACGGCGCAAAATCATTCCCGTCATAGTCCGCCGTCATATAGTTTGCCGGCAGAAGCGTGTAATCGTGCTTTTCGCCGTTATACAGGCAGCTCTCGGTAATATAGCCCTTGTGCGAGAGCGTCGAAGAGTCCGAAAGAACATCTCCGCTCGGCTTTTCAATCACATAGCACAGCTTCGGTCTGCCGAAGGTGACATATCCCTCCGCGTCGCGGTAGTCGTTGCAGTAGTAGCCCGGTCCCAGGCAGATAACCATCACGTTCTCACCGTCTGCAAGGTATTCCGATATGTCGTATTTCACGCAGTAGGTGCGGAACGAAAGCTTGTCAACAAGCGGATACTCAAACTTCGACAAATCCCTGTAATTGTAGTTCGAAGCGTTTGGCACAAGCAGGTCGTCGCTTACCTTTCTGCCGTTAATATACAGCCGGAAAAAACCGAGACCGCAGACCAGAGCGGTCGCAGTCTCGCCTCTGACGGCTGTGAATGTCTTTCTGAAAACAGGTGCGCTGCTGCCGCAGCAGTCAATAAAACGCGCCCCCTTGAAAAGCCCGGTTCCCTTCATTTCATTCACATCCCGTATATATATTTTCTTTTTATTCTCCCGTTGTGTTTTCTTCCGTCTGCACGGCTTCCTGCGCGTCATCCTCCGCCTTCTCTGCGGCGCTGTTTGCCTCGCGCACATAGGCATAGACGGGTTCAAGACGCTCTTTGGTGAGCGGGAAGAAGAACTTGTAAAGTATGAAAATCAGCGTGTAAACAATGGCGGGTATAAGCGTGCATACCTTGAGTATTCCCTCGCTTATGCCGGGCTTGTAGCCGATTTTCGCCATCTCCTCGGTGTAGCCCACCATACCGAGCAGCGTCAGTCCGCCGTAGTCTGCGGCAGTCTGACCGAGCTTTCGGCAGAAGGTGTAAACCGCATAAATTGCGCTCTCGCTTCGCTCGTGCGTCTTGTATTGCTGGTAGTCAATAACGTCCGCAACAACCGCCCAGTTTGTAATTGAAACAAACGAGTAGCCGAAGCCGATTACAAACAGCAGAATCATAAACAGCCACGCCTGATCCCTGCCCGGCTTGATAACATAGGTTGCTATCGCCGCCGCCGCCGAGAAAAACGCGCCCACCTGGCTCAGTTCCTTTTTGCCGTATTTTTTGCTGAGCTTCGGCACAAAGAAAATCATAATCGCAACGGGCAGATACTGCGCGACCGTGCCGAGAATCGAAAGCCGCGTGTCGCAGAAATAGTTTTTGTAAAGATACTGGTTGAGCGAGGAGAACTGAAGCTGACCGCTTATGAGAATACCCGTCACCGCAAGCACAACAAAGGGTCTGCTCTTTATCATCGAGCCGTAGGTCTTTTTCAGGTTCACCTGCGGATTCGGCTCTGAGGGCACACGCTCTTTTGTCGTGGCGTAGCAGACAAGGTAAGCCGTAACCGAGAACACCGCCATAATCAGCGCAAACAGGAACATTCCCTTTCCGTTTGCAACGTCGTAGGTGCCGCCGGCTCCGTCGTCAACCTTTGTGTAAACAATCATCGGGGCGAGCAGCAGAGGCGCCGCTCCGCCCACACCGCTGCCTATCGCGCGGAAGGTGGAGAGCAGAGTCCTGCCGTCGGGGTCGTCCGTAATAACCGAGGCAAGCGAGCCGAAGGGGACGTTCATCCCCGTGTAGAGCATGCCGAAAGCAATATATGTCGCATAGGCAAAGGCGAGGAACACGCCCTGACTCTGCGTCAGCTTGTCAATTCCGAAAAAGCAGAGCAGCTCAGACACAGCGAGCGGAATCGAAACAGTCAGCAGATACCGGCGGTATTTGCCGTTTCTGCCCGGCTTTCTCTTTGCCACAATCGCACCCCAGAGAGGGTCGTTTACCGCATCCCACAGACGGGTGAAAAGAAAAAGGTTTGCAACCGTCGGCTTTGCCCTGAGCTTTAACACGTCGGTCAGAAACACCTTGAGATAAGAGCTGACATAGGTGAGCACAAACATATTGCCTGCGTCGCCTATCATGTAACTCAGCCCGTCCTTTATGCCTATGTGATTCGGGTGAACGGGCTTTTCCTCAGGCAGCTTTCTGTCTTTCGCCATAAAACCACTCCTTCAAAAATACTGTTAATATAATATAACATATTCACAATTAAATCAACCGTAATAATTATTGAATCGCGCCCCGTTGTGTGCTATATTGAAATCAATAAACACGTTGTGCATTATAATTAACGGAGGTGCCCCATGAAAAAAATCATCACAATCGCCCTTCTGATTGCCTCGGCAGTCCTCGTCGCCGCCGGCTGCGCGGCGGGTCAGCCCTCTGCCGTCTTTGCCAAGGCGGTAACCGTATGTCTGGAGTGTATCGGCATTGGATAAACGAAAACGCTTCGCCGTTCAGGCACTTTCAACCTTTCTGCACAACGCTGATTTCAGGGGATTTTTCACGGGCAGAATCTCACAGTCCCCCGCAAAAAACGTCTGCGTGCCCGGTCTCAACTGCTACTCCTGCCCCGCCGCCGCGGGCGCCTGCCCCGTCGGCTCTCTCCAGAGCGCGCTCGGTGCGCAGAAGTTCAGGTTCCCTTATTACGTCCTCGGTCTTCTCATCTTCTTCGGTGCGCTCGCAGGCAGATTCATCTGCGGCTTCCTGTGCCCCTTCGGCTTTTTGCAGGATTTGCTTTATAAAATTCCGTTTTTCAAAAAAATCAGAACCTTCAGAGGCGACCGATACCTGCGGTGGATAAAATACGCCGTTCTCATCCTCCTCGTCATCGTCCTGCCCCTCTTTGTCAAACTCACACCGTTTTTCTGCAAATATCTGTGCCCCTCGGGCACTCTTGCGGGCATATTGCTCGCCTTCTCCGACACCCGCCTTTTCGACCTCTTCGGCACAATGTTCGCCTGGAAGGCGTGCGTGCTCGGCATCATCGTTCTCGCAAGCGTTCTCATCTTCAGGCCGTTCTGCAAATACCTATGCCCCCTCGGCGCGTTCTACTCCCTTTTCAACCGTGTCTCCGTCTTTAAGATGGCAAAAAACGAAAGCGCCTGCGACGGCTGCGGCAGGTGCAAAAGAACCTGCAAAATGGGCGTCAATCCCGCAGAGAACCCCAACGCACTTGAATGTATCCGCTGCGGCGAGTGCATAAACGTCTGCCCGCACTCCGCCCTTGAATACACAACCGCTTTTTCAAAAAAGACGGCAGACGGCAAAGAAAGCGGCGCAGCCCACGAAGATAAAAAAGAAACCGCGCAATAAGGAGTGATAAGATGAGCGGCGGCAATGTGAATATTGAAACTGCAAAAAAAATCGCCGCGCTCGTCGCAGAACTCGGCGGAAAAACATATTATGTCGGCGGAACGGTGCGCGACGGACTTCTCGGCATTGAGAACAAGGATGTCGATATCGAGGTTCACGGCATAACCCCCGCACAGCTTGAAAACATTCTGGACTCCGTCGGCGAAAAGCTTAAAATCGGCGCAAGCTTCGGCATCTACGGCCTTCGCGGCTGCGACATCGACATAGCAATGCCCCGCCTCGAGCAGGCAACGGGCAGAGGGCACCGCGATTTCGAGGTCTTCGTTGACCCCTTCTTAGGCGCACAAAAAGCGGCCCTGCGCCGCGATTTCACAATAAACGCCCTTATGAAAGACGTTCTCACGGGCGAAATAACCGACTGCTTCGGCGGAATTGACGATTTAAAAAACGGCATCCTTCGCCACGTCAACGACAAAACCTTCGTCGAAGACCCCCTGCGCGCCCTTCGCGCCTGTCAGTTTGCGGCAAGGTTCAATTTTAAAATCGCCCCCGGAACGCTCGATATAATAAAAACAATGAACCTCGACGCCCTCGCAAGGGAGAGAGTGCTCGCCGAACTTAAAAAAGCGCTCCTGAAAGCGGAGCGCCCCTCAATATTTTTCGACTGCCTGCGAGACACATGGCAGCTCGGCTTCTGGTTTCCCGAATTAAAATCGCTCATCGGGCTTGAACAGCCGCCGATATGGCACCCCGAAGGCGATGTTTACAGCCACACAATGCTCGTCCTCGATGCGGCGGCTAAGCTGAAAAACAAAGCGCAAAACCCGACCGGCTTTATGCTCGGCGCCCTCTGCCACGACTTCGGCAAGGCGGTAACGCAAAAAACCGAAAACGGCAAAATCACGTTCTACTCTCACGAAACGGAGGGTCTTCCGCTTATCGAAAGCTTCCTGCGCCGCCTGACCGATGAAACGGATTTAATAAAATACACGCTCAATCTGTGCGAACTCCACATGCGCCCCAATCAGCTCGCAGCGTTCAATTCAAGTCAGAAGGCGCTCAACAAGCTCTTTTACGCCTGCGAAGACCCCGCCGCCCTCGTTATGCTCGCAAAGGCGGATGCCCTCGGCTGCGGCAGCCGCGAAATCAATCCGAAAATGCAGGAATACCTCATAAACGGTTTAAACGCTTATAATGAAATTATGGCGAAGCCCCACGTCACGGGAGCCGACCTCGTCGCCGCAGGTCTCACCCCCGGCACATATTTTTCCGGACTCCTCGACTACGCAACAAAGCTCCGCCTCGCAGGCATCGAAAAAGAAAACGCCCTCACCCAGACCCTCGCCTTCGCAAAATCAGAAGGTTATATTAAACAGAAATAACCTCAGATTTAATTACACAGAATAATCAAAAGCCCATAAATAATCAATTCAATAAAGACTCATCCACGTGGGCGGTTACCGACCGCCCGCTTTTTGTTGCAATTAATTCAAAATCACCTGTCATCCCGCCCAACAACCTGTCATCACCCCCGCAACCTGTCATTCTGAGCCGCAGGCGAAGAATCTCAACCACCTCAATCTCTCCTCAACCCGCTGTCCTCCTTGCCTCGCCCTTCGGGAGAGGTGGCTCGCCGCAGGCGAGACGGAAGGGTCAAAACCCACATTAATCAAAAACTCCTGTCATCCTGAGCGCAGCGAAGGATCTCCTATTGCAGCCGAAAAATCTCTTATATCCTCCCGTTTTTATGGCTTCCCCTTGAGGGGAAGCTGTCACGGCATTTTAGTATAAAGCCGTGACTGATGAGGTGTCGTCACTGCAGGTGATGCCAGTAGGGAACGCCGTCCGGCGTTCCGAATTAGCCTCCCCTCATAGGGGAGGTGGCTCGCCGGCAGGCGAGACGGAGAGGGCTCTCACCCATACCTTAATCTCAAATCAACCCCCGCCCCAAACAAAAACCCACCCCTTCACGGGATGGGTTTTTCTCTTTTAATTCACTCAGTCAATAATCTCGCCCATTGTGCCGGGTGCGGGAACAACTGCGTTGGACTCGTCCGTGTCAATGTGCATTGCAAGGGCGAACTTGGGGCTTACCCTGACAACAACGTCGTCAAAAATAAGCGAACGGCCGCCTGCGGAATCGATTTTAACCTTGACAATCTGCTTGTCCTCAAGGCCGTATTTTTCAGCGTCCTCGGGTGTGGCGTGTATGTGTCTCTTTGCCGCAATAACACCGCAGTCGAGCTCAACCTCGCCCTTGGGGCCCACAAGCTTGCAGGGGCCGCTGCCTTCGATGTCGCCGCTCTCGCGGACGGGCGCGGTAACGCCGATTGAACGTGCGTCTGTAAGCGAAAGTTCAACCTGGCAGGCGGGGCGGATGGGTCCGAGAATCGAAACGGCGGGGAACTGTCCCTTGCTGCCTACAACCGCAACTCTCTCTTCACAGGCAAACTGCCCGGGCTGGGAGAGATCTTTCTTTTTTGTCAATTCATAGCCCTCGCCGAAAAGGATGTCAAGCGCCTCGCGTGTAACGTGAACGTGACGCGCGGAGGTCTCAATAAGAACTTCTTTTTTCATCGGGTGTCCGTCTCCTTATCAGTATTTGATTGTCCATGAATCAGAGGTAAGGAAGGGAAGAACCGCACCCGCCTTATCGAAGTTGATTGTCCAGTAGAGGTCATAGTTTGCGCTCAGAACGTTGCCTGTCTCTTTGTCAACAACAATTACCGCCTTGGATGAGGGGTAGTTCATTGTCGCAGTGCCTACCATGCTGGCGGCAACACCGGGGATGTTGTCATTTACAACGCCGGGAAGAACAACGTTGAACGCCTTGGGAGCGTGACCCTGACCGTGCTGGATGTTTGCCGATTTGCCGTCGGCAACGGTGATTATCGTGATTGTGTATTTGCCGTCCGCCTCTGTGCAGGTGGCTGATTTTACATCGTCAACAGTGAGCTTGGAAGCCCAGCTCTCGTTTTCAACGGGGTAGGTGTTTTTAATCTGTGAGCCGGTAAAGGTCTCTGAGCCCTTGCTGTTCTTTGCAAGCTGGTCGCCCAGGAACTTGTCTGCGCCGCCGAGAAGGCGGAGAATGCCGCTGAGTGCGGAGGGGAGAGTAGTGGGGCCTGCAAGCGAAATCTTGGAGTAGTTGCGTGTTGCCGATTTCGCGTCGGTCTTTACTTTGTTTACGGAAGCGTTGAAGAACTCTACTATTTCTTCTTTTGTTTCGGGCTTCTTTGCCGCTTCTGTTGTTTCTTCTTCTGTTTCTGTTTCGGTCTCTTCTGCCGTTGTTGTTTCGGCGGCGGTTGTCTCAGCCGCTTCTGTGCTCTCTTCGGGAGCTTCGGTGCTTTCTGCGGATGTCTCGCCGTTTGCGGCGGTAACAACTTCGCTTGTCAGGTTTTCTTCTTCGGTCTTGGCACCGCATGCAGCCATGCACAGAACCATTGAAAGCGCAAGCAGTAAAGCAAAAATCTTTTTCATTATATTTTCCTCCTGATTACGGGTTTGTTTTGGCGGCGCACCGCCTTTTACCCCGATTAAAGATAAGTATAAAATATTTTTATTTATTTTTCAAGGGGGATGTTAATTTTTTCGCCGTCTGCCTCCCGAAAAAATTATTTTTCTCAGAAACGGCGGAACTTGACACAAAAAGGTCACGAAAAACCCGTTTTCACGCTATGGGTGAGAGGCAAATTTCTCAAACCCTTTCCGAAAGGAGAAAAAATGCAGCCGGATTTAACAAAACGCGAAAAACTTTTCATATCCCTTTACGCAAAAACCCGCGATGCCCGCTCTTCAGCCGCCCTCGCCGGCTATTCCGCCCCCCGCCTTAGCGCGCACCGTCTGCTCGCAAGGCAGGAGATAGCAGCGGAGATTTCCCGCACAATCGCCTCGCAGACACCCCCTCCCGATGAGAGTGCGCAGGGCTACCGCCGCCTCTCGTTCGGCAGCACGGCGGATGCCGTCATCCTTCTCAGAAACTGGGAGACGCTCACCGACTCCGACATTGAAAAGCTCGACCTCTTCAACGTCTCCGAAATCCGCCTCCCGAAAAGCGGAGGTATGGAAATTCGCTTTTTCGACCGCCTCAAAGCCCTTGAGAAGCTTGAAAACTCCCGCTCCTGCACATCTGCCGGGGATGACCTCCTCGCCGCCCTGCGCGAGGGTGCCGAAAAGCTCGGAGGTGTCGGCGATTAAACAAAAAGAGAGCTTTCGCCCCTTCTCGAAAAAGCAGATGAAGGTCTTCTGCTGGTGGCACGAAAACAGCGATTTCAGGGATTATGACGCAATAATCTGCGACGGTGCCGTGCGAAGCGGAAAAACCTTCAGCATGTGCCTATCGTTCTGCATCTGGGCTACGCTCAGAAAAGATGACTGCGACTTCGCCCTTTGCGGCAAAACAATCGCCTCTCTGCGCCGCAACATCGTCACCCCCGTTCTGCCCGCCCTGCGCCGCCTCCGTTTTGAAGTTCACGAAAAGCTCTCAAAAAATCTGGTCGAAATCTCCGCCTGCGGCCACACAAACAGGTTCCACCTTTTCGGCGGTAGGGATGAGAGCTCCGCCTCTCTCATCCAGGGTATGACTCTTGCGGGCGTCCTCTTCGACGAGGTCGTTTTAATGCCCCGCTCCTTTGTCGAGCAGGCGCTTGCCCGCTGCTCCGTTGACGGCTCAAAAATCTGGTTCAGCTGCAACCCCGCCAATCCCTCCCACTGGTTTTATGAGGAGTGGATTAAAAAAGCCGCCCAAAAAAACTGCCTTTATATTCATTTCACAATGGATGACAACCCCTCCCTGAGCCCCGCCATAGTCAGCCGCTATAAAAACCTTTACAGCGGAACCTTCTACGAGCGCTTTGTCGAGGGCAGATGGACCGCCGCTCACGGAGCCGTTTACCCGATGTTCCGCCCCGAAACCCATGTAAAAGAGCCCGAAGTCCCCACGCGCGGAAGATTCATCTCCTGCGACTACGGCACCGTCAACCCCTCCTCCTTCGGCGTCTGGGGCGAGTGCGGCGGCAGGTGGTATCGCCTGCGCGAATACTACTTTGATTCCTCCCGCGAGGGCTTTTCACGCACGGATGAAGAGCACTACCTCGCGCTTAAAGAACTTGCGGGCGACGACCCGATTGAAGCGGTAATCGTTGACCCGAGCGCCGCGAGCTTTATGGAGTGCATAAGAAGGCACGGCGAGTTTGCCGTCCTGCCCGCCGACAACGACGTGCTGGGCGGAATCCGCAAAACCGGCGATATGTTAAGAGAGCGCAGAATCCTCATCTGCCCCTGCTGTAAGGATATCATCCGCGAGTTCGGGCTTTATCACTGGGAGAACAACGCCGTGCGCGACACGGTGTGCAAAAACAACGACCACGCAATGGACGATATGCGCTATTTCGTAAAAACCGCCCTCGGTGCAGACAGCGCCTTCTTTGTCTCGGCGGCGGAAAGGAGGTGTGACAAATGGTATTGAGAAAAAAGCCGAAGCAGCAGACGGTCTCCGCCGTTCAGATTTCCCCCTCAAAGGGCTCCGCCTTCGGAATACCGGAGCAGTGCGTTCCCGTCCCCTGCAGGCACACAAAAATCTACTACGCCCTGCGCGAGGCGGTTCCCGTAATCGATGCGGCTGTCTTCAAGCTCGTGCGCCTGACCGGCGGCTTTCGCGTCGAATGCGCCTCCCCTTACGCTCAGAAAATGCTCGACGCCTTCATAATGCAGGTTGATGTCGGCGGCACACAGACGGGGCTTGAAGCGTTCATCTCCTCTTATTTCGAGCAGCTTCTCACCTGCGGCACTGCGGCAGGCGAAATACTCACCGACCTGTCGGGCGTTCCCCGCTCGCTCTCGGTGGCCCCGCTTGAAAATATCGAGCTTGTCCGCAGCAAAAACCGGGCGGGTGTCGGCATCCTCACCCTCGCCTCCGGCACTCCCGAGCCCGTAAAACGCCCCGACCTATGCCTTATCAGCGTCCTGAATCCCGAGCCCGGCTCCCTCTACGGCTCCTCCCTGTTAAAAGGTATGCCCTTCGTCAGCGGCATCCTTCTTAAAATATTCGAGAGCATCGGCTCCAACTGGGAGCGTGCGGGCAACATCCGCTTTGCCGTCACCTACAAGCCGGGCAGCGACTCCGTTGACAGGGCTTACGCAGGCGAACGCGCAAAACAGATGGCGGAGCAGTGGAGCAGGGCAATGCAGCCGGGAGCCGTGCGCGATTTCGTGTGCGCGGGCGATGTGCAGATCAAAGCCATCGGTGCGGACTGCGCCGTTCCCGAAAGCGAAATTCCCGTGCGCCAGATGCTCGAGCAGATAGTTGCCAAAACGGGAATACCGCCTTTTATGCTCGGTCTTTCCTGGTCGTCAACCGAAAGAATGTCCCAGCAGCAGGCGGACGCCCTGACAAGCGAGCTCGAGGCATACAGACGCATTCTCACCCCCGTCATCGAAAAAATCTGCCGCACCTACCTGCGCAGCGTCGGCTGCGGCGACGGGCTTGAGGTTGTCTGGAACGATATAACAATGCAGGACGAGGTCGCCCTGAGCGAGGCGGAATTAAACCGCGCAAATGCCTTAAAAATAAGGAGTGAATTATAAAAATGAACAAATCTGTCCCCGACGCCCGTGAGCTTGAGCTCATCAACAGCTACACCGTCTCACCCGTCGAAGCAAAGGATATCTACAAATTTGCGGTCATTCTGTGCGACAACGAGATTGACCGCGACTGCGAGCGCTTCTCCGCCGGGGCGCTTAAAAAAGCGGCGGAGCTTTTCAAGGGCAAAACGGGAATTTCCGACCATTCCTGCAGCGCGAAGGATCAGAGCGCGAGAATCTTCGACACCGAGTTAATCACCGACCCCGAGCGCATAACCTCCTCCGGCGAGCCCTATACCTGTATAAAAGCTTACGCCTATATGCCCAGAACTCAGAAGAACGCCTCCCTGATTGAAGAGATTGAAATGGGAATACGCAAAGAGACAAGCGTCGGTCTGTCGGTCAGAAGCAAAATCTGTTCCGTCTGCGGCGAGGATATAAGAAACTGCGGGCACGTAAAGGGCAGATTCTACGACGGCAAGCTCTGCCACGCCGTTCTCACCGACCCCGACGACGCCTACGAGTGGAGCTTTGTCGCCGTTCCCGCACAGAAGGCGGCGGGCGTCACCAAATCTTATGACATTGAGGGCGTAATCAAAAAATACACGTCGGGCGCTCCCGTCTGCAGCAAAGAGAAAACCGCGCTCTCCGCCGATGTCGGCGGGCTTCTCCGCCTTGCCGCGCAGGGCGAGGAATACCGCCTCTCCCTCGTGCGCGAAGGCGTCAAAAAATGCTGCAGGGCGTTCCCTTCTCTTGAAAGCGCCTTTTTTGAAGAACTGCTTGAAAATGCGGATGTCTCAAAGCTTCTGCGCCTCTCATCCGCCCTTGACACGGCGGATGAAATCCTGCCCCCGCAGTTTTCTTCAAACCGTAAAAACAGCGAAAATTCCAACAGCGAATACAGAATATAAGGAGGAAATATTATGTCAGTATCATTTGACGGCTTCGGCACTTCCGCACTCACCTTTGCCTGTGCGGATGAAATTCAGCCCGGCACTCCCGTTAAAATGACCGCTCCGGGAGAGGTCGCCCCCTGTTCGCAGGGTGATGAATTCTGCGGCGCCGTCGCATCATACCGCGGCGGATATGCCGGCGTGAACCTGTGCGGCACCGTAACCCTCGCTTTAAGCGGAACGGCCCCCTCTGCTGGCTACGCAAAGCTTGCGGCGGACGGCAGCGGCGGAGTTGCCGTCTCAGACAGCGGCAGGGAATACCTCGTGCTCGACACCGACACGGCGGCAGGCACGGTCACAATCTTGCTTTAAGGAGGATTTTGTATGAACTATGACAATATACGGCTTGAAAAAGGTCTTTACTGCAACGGCTCAATAACCGGCGCCCTCGAAAAGGAGGACCCTTCCGCTCAGTATAAGGGCACCTCTCTCGAAGGGCTCGACGCCTACGAGCGCCAGCTCAAAAGGTTCAATATCAGAGTCAGCGGTCCGGGCAGCGACACGGTTGAAAAGTTTTTCAAAACAACCGACTCCGCCGTTCTCTTCCCCGAATATGTCGCACGCGCCGTGCGTCAGGGTATGGAGCAGGCGGATATTCTCCCCCGCATAGTCGCAGCAACCACGGTCATTGACTCCTCCGATTACCGCACAATCACATCCGACCCCGACGAAGATAAAAAGGAGCTTAAAAACGTAGCCGAAGGCGCCTTCATCCCCGAAACAAGGGTGAGCGTCAAAAGCTCCCTCGTAACTCTTAACAAAAGGGGCAGAATGCTCGTCGCCTCCTATGAGGCGGTCCGCCGTCAGCGCCTCGACCTCTTCACCGTAACCCTCAGGCAGATAGGCGCCTATATCGCCCGCTCCCAGCTTAAAGACGCCGTCGGCGTGCTTGTCAGCGGCGACGGCAGCGGCAATGCGGCGGCTGTCACAAACACGGCGGTTTCCGGCACCCTCGCCTACACCGACCTTGCCGCCTTCTGGAACTCCTTTGACCCCTATGAGCTCAACACCCTTCTCGTCTCTCCCGATGTTATGCAGAAGGTGCTCGAAATGGCGGAATTCCGCGACGCCGCCGCAGGTCTCAACTTCCACGCAACAGGCAGAATGATTACCCCTATGGGCGCCTCTCTCATCAAGGCGGGCTGTGTCGCCCCCGGCACGGTAATCGGTCTTGACCGCTCCTGCGCCCTCGAAATGGTCAGGTGCGGCGGCATCACCACCGAATATGACAAGCTCATCGACCGCCAGCTCGAAAGGGCGGCAATCACCTGCACGGCGGGCTTCTCAAAAATCTTCGACCCCGCGTCAAAAATCCTCAGCGTTTAAGATGAATCAGCTTATAGATTTCCGCAAAGCAGCCGACACCTACCGTCGCAACTACGGCGAGCCCCCGCTTCTCAACGGCGATTTTTACGCCCTGTGCGCGGCAGTCTGTGACGAGATTTCGCCCCTCGTCAGGCATAACGCCCGTTTTGACGACATCCGCCTTTTAAACCTCGCCGCCGCAGGTGTCAGATACACCCTCGCCGTCCGGGAAGCGTCCTCGCAGGGCGGTGCCGTCTCCTTCAAAGCGGGCGATGTCGCCGTCACCTCCGACTTCGGCTCTGTCCTTGCCCGCGCGGAAGATGAAAAAAAGCGCCGTCTTGAATCGGCACTCCCCCTTCTTGAAGACAGCGGCTTCTGTTTTATGCAGGTGAAAATATGAACACGGCAAAATATCTCGACACAGTCGGCAGGCAGGTGTCCCTCATCTCGCCTTCGGGTGAAACTTTGAGCGCTCACAGGGCTGTCATAAGCCCCCTTCGCTACAAAAACAAGATGTATTTAAACGGAGTTTTCACCGACATCGGCTTCAACAGCGAGGGGCACTATCTCTATATAGGCCCTCCCTCCTGCGACCTGACAGACGCCCCCGACGGCTCCTTCCTGCTCGCAGACGGCATAAAATACCGCATCGACAGGGCGGAGAAGGTTTATGCAGGTGATGAGATTTTTTACATCTGGGCGATTATAAGAGTAATGATTGAGGAGGATGAAAATGAGTGAAATAAGCGCCCTGCCCGGCTCAATCGCCTCCTGGCTCGGCAGTCAGGAGGCGCTCTCGGGCATAAGATTCACAACCGAATATCCCGCCGAACGCAAGAGCGTTCCCCTCTCCCGCACAATAGTCTCCGTCGGCATTGATTCCGTCACTGTCACCGACACCTTCGTTGAAAACGACGGCGGTGTTCTCGAGCGCGACGAATACTGCCGCAACGCTCTCATTAAAGTCCGCCTGGGCGTTCACGCCCCGTTTTCCGCAGGGGGCGAAGCGTGCTACGACGCCTTCACCGATGTCATAGATACCCTGACCTTCGCCTCCGACCTTGAAATTGTCGAATCCGGCGCGCAGGGTGTAACAGCCGACAGAGACACCGACGCCTTCGTGCTTTTTGCCTGGATTACCGTCAGAGCCAACCTCTGCCCCGCCGCCTCCTGCTCCGTGCCCTTTGCCTCTTTTATGAACAAGGATCTGCTCTGCGGCAGCCATATAAGAGACACCTCCGTCCATCTGAGCTCCGCCCAGCGTGAATACCTTGCCTCCCCCGTCGTCACGGGCACCTACTTCGGCACGGGCTCGTCCTCAAGGCAGATATCGCTCGGCTTTGCGCCGAAAGCAGTCTTCATAAGCGCCCTTGCCGAACCGTCGAGCTCCTGCGATTCTTCCTCCGGTATGACAGACCAGTTCTGCGCCTTCGCCTGTGCGGGTGCGGGCTCTCCGGGCGTGCGCATAAATGCAAACGGCTTTTCGCTCAATACCGAGTCGTCCGGCGTCTGCCGCTCCCGCCTCAACGAATCCGGCGCCGATTACCTCTACATAGCCCTGCGCTGAAAGCAAAAATTCAGCCCCGCCATCCTTCCGGATGACGGGGCATCGCTGTTTTTATTGATATTTATCCGTTTGCCTGCGCCGTAATCTTTTCCCAGACGGCAACCGCCCTGTCAATTCCGCACGGCAGACTGCCCTGAACCATTTCGGCTCTGCCGCCGCCCCTGCCTTCAAGAGCGGTGTTGAGCGCTTCGCCCGTCGGGCGCACGTCTTTTTCGCGGCTCGCTATGCAGTATTTTATCTCGTTTCCGCCGTCGCAGAACACCGCTCCGACCTCCGCCTTTTCGCAGATCATGTCGCACAGCTTCTGCGCCTCTTTAACATCTCCGCCGCTTATTACTTCAAGGTAATACGGAGTGCCCTGCTCTATCTTTTCGCATTTTACCGCGTTTAATTTCAGTCTTAAATCGGTTATGACCGCCTTTTGCGCGTCAATCTTTTCAAGCAGATGCTCAACGCCTGCGGGCACCTCGCAGGGCTTTGCCGCAAGCAGAGCTCCCGCCGCGCGCACGCTTTTGTTTACCGCGTCATAATCCTCAAGCGCCCTCGCGCCTGCGTGCAGGGTTATGCGCACGCCGCTTTTGTAGTTCTGCATTGCAACGGCTTTAATCATGCCGATTTCGCCCGTATAATGCACGTGTGTTCCGCAGCAGGCGCAAAGGTCGGCGTCTTCAATGCGCACAAGGCGCACCTGCCCGTCAATCTCCTTTTTGCTGCGGTAGTCGTAGCTTTCAAGCTCCTCATCCGAGGGGTAAATCGTCTCTATTTCAAGGTTGTTCCAGATCGCCTCGTTTGCAAGGCGCTCCGCCTGCGAAAGAATTTCGGGTGAAACAACCCCGTTGAAGTCAACGGTAACCGCGCTCTCGCCCATATGGAAGCCGACATTGTCAAAGCCCGTGAGCTGATGTATGTAGCCCGACAGAATGTGCTCGCCTGAGTGCAGCTGCATGTTGAGGAATCTGCGGTCAAAATCAATCGAACAGCCGACGTTCTCGCCCGGCTCAAACTCCTCCGAGCAGTAGTGGTAGATAACGCCGTCAACCTCCTGCACGTCTATTACGGCGGCGGAGTTGATAAATCCCGTGTCGGCGGGCTGTCCGCCCCCCTCGGGGTAGAACGCCGTTTTGTCAAGCACAACGGCAAAGCCCTTTTCGGTGCTTTGGCACGAAACAACGTCCGCGCTGAACTCCGACATGTAAGCGTCAAAATAATAAAGCTTCTGTGTCATTACTTCACCTTTATTTATAGTAAAGAATAATATTCATAAAATTGTGCGAGTGAAAGTGTATCACATAATAATAAAATATGCAATACTTATAACGTCACATTTAAAATGTCGCATTACTGCGGCAGCATCGCCATATATTCCTCTTCGGAAATTACGGGAATCCCCAGCTCCTTCGCCTTCTTGTTTTTCCCGCTTGTTGAATTGACGTCGTTGTTGATAAGGTAGTCCGTCTTGTTTGAAACGGAGGAGGCGACCTTGCCTCCCAGCGCCTCTATCTCCGCCTTTACCGCGTCCCTGTTCGGGTAATTGTAAACAGCTCCCGTAATAACAAAGGTTTTGCCCGCAAACGGCGCGTCGGAGCTTATCACTGCGTCGTCGCTTATTTCAAGGCAGCCGAGCAGTCCGTCAAACTCCTCCCTGTTCTCGCCGAACCACCTGATTATGTTGTCGCTCACTATGTCGCCTATGCCGTCTATTCCCGCAAAGCTTCCGCCGTTTTCAACCGTCTCAATGAATTTTTCAAGGGCGTTCTCCCCAAAATAGGCCGAAATGAGCTTGCCCGTGTTTTTGCCTACGTTCGGTATTCCGAGCGAGCCGATAAACGCCGAAAAAGTCGTTTTTCTCGAGGCGTTGACCGCGTCGATGAGGTTCGCAAACGCCTTGTCGCCGAAGCCGTCAAGGGCTGTTATCTCATCCCTGAAACGCTCAAGGCGGTAGATGTCGGGCAGCGTTTTTATAAAGCCCGCGTCAACGAATTTTTCAAGCGTCGCCTCGCTCAGACCTATGATATTCATCGAATCCCTCTCGCAGAAATGGGCAAATCTCCCCACGTTCTTGGCGGGGCAGGCGGGGTTCGAGCAGTAGAGCGTCTTTATGCCGTCATTGTCTTTAATAAATGTCTCTCCGCCGCACAGCGGGCACACGTCGGGTATTACCGTTTCACCCGTCGAGCTTATTGTTCTCGCTATCTGCGGAATAATCATATTCGCCTTATAGACCTCAACCTTTGAGCCGGTTCCGAGCGCCAGCGACTGCGCCACGCTCACATTGTGAACGGAAGCCCTCGACACCTCCGTTCCCTCAAGCTCAACCGTGTCGAATATCGCAACGGGGTTGAGAAGTCCCGTCCTTGACGGCGACCACTCGATTTCCCTTATTGTCGTCACCTCTGTTGCGTCCTCCCATTTGAACGCCATCCCGTTTCTCGGGAATTTGCCCGTCGAGCCGAGCTGCCTGCCGTATTTTATATCGTCAAGCACAAACACAAGGCCGTCCGAAGGGAAGTCGTTCTGAGGCAGCTTCGCCTTGAACTCCTCAATTTTTTCAGCCGCGTTCCCCCTCGTCACAAGGCAGTGTTCAACCACCTCAAACCCCGATTTTTCAAGGTATTCAAGGTTTTTGTCAAAGCTGTTCTTTTCGTTTTGCTCTTCATCGTCCGTAAACACAAGGTCAAACGCAAAAACGTGTATTTCACGTGCGGCGGACTCCCTGCTGTCAAGCAGGCGCACCGTCGAAGACGCAAGGTTTCTCGGGTTCTTGTATTTTGCCTCCGTCTCGGGCACAAGCGAGTTTATTCTCTCAAACTCGCTGAATTTCATCAGCGCCTCGCCCCTGACAATCAGCCGTCCTTTATAAGGCACCGTGTGCGGAAGCCCCTTGAAATAAACGGCGTTGTGCGTAACGTCCTCGCCCGTCTCGCCGTCACCGCGCGAGCATACCGAAACAAGTCGCCCGCCCTGATATGTCGCCACAACCGTAAGGCCGTCGCACTTCCAGCTCAGCACTGCGCTTTTATCTCCCAGCCAGCTTTCGATTTCCTCTGCGGATTTTGTCTTGTTGAGCGAGAGCGCCGGGTATTCGTGCCTGACCTTTTTAAGCTTTGACACCGTCCTCTCAACAAAAACCCTCTGCGTCGGGCTGTCCTCATAGACCGTTCCCGTCTCTTTTTCAAGGGCGAGCAGCTCGTCGTAAAGCGCGTCGTATTCAAAATTTGAAATTATCTCCTCGTTCCTCGAATAGTAGGCGTCCGCCGCCTCGTTGAGAACGGAAATAAGCTCGCGTATTCTTTCATCCTTAGTCATTTCAACCACCGTTAATAATAATCTTTAACATTAAGATTTTACTCCATCCCGGCCCCGTTGTCAATTTACACGCAAGCCGCCCGGTGCTTACAAATCCGGGCTTTTCTGTCAATCCCTTTCTTAAAATCTTATTAATTATAAAAATATATGTTGCAAAAATCAGAAATATCATTTATTATGATAGCGCTGGAAATACGGCATAAATTAAAAGGGGAATCAGTTATGAAAAGACGAATTACGGCGATATTCCTTTCGCTTGTCATGTTTATCACCGCCGCAGTTTTGCCCGCGCAGGCAGTCACAAAAGCGGCTCCTCAGGAGACTCCCGCAGACGCAACGCCCACCTTCACAACTGCGCAGTTCTTCGAAATAATGAGCGTTATCAACAAATTCACCGATGTCATCACCGGTATGTCGCTCATCCCGACCACCGAAATAAAGCTCACCGTTGATGAAACAATCACCGGCTACTGCGACATCGTGCTCGAAAATTCGGGTCTTGACATTGTCGGTCTGCTCGCGTCGTTCAAAAAAATGAACTTCCCCATTGAGCAGATAACCACAATCACCCGCCTCGACACCACCGCAATCAGAGAGCGTCTTATCGAGCGCTCCTATGAAATCCGCGACGCAGGTCAGCCAGGTCTCGCCTACCTTCTGTTTATGTTCGGCGTTTATATCAGCACAATCGAAGCGTGCGACGTCTGCGCCGTTCCCACTGATGAGGAGAATGTTGACGAGGTTGTCCTTTTCGTCCGCTTCACAGACGGCACCGCCTGCGAGATGCACCCCAGCATCTGGATAAACTCCGAAACGGGCGAGTGCTACAACAAGACGGGCAAGGGCATAGTCAACACCGGCTTCAACTACAACCTCAAAAAGCTTATGGTTTACGCCCCGATGTATTGCTGGATGAGAGATTTCGGCTTCACCTTCCTCTATGACCTCAACTGCTACATCTTCCCGATGTGGAATTACATCACCCGCCGCTTCCATTTCAATTATGATGACAGGCAGTGGATGATTCAGATCTGGAAAGGCAACTACCTCATCACAAACGGCGGCGAGGTCGGCATCTACAACCGCAGCAAGTATGCAATCGGCACCTACTACAACACCGTAAGCGATGAAGAAAGAATGGTTATGTCCCTTCGCATAACGCACGGCGACGAGGTCTTTATTGACATTGAGCCCACCCTTCACTGGTGGGTAAACGGCTTCCAGATGAACAACTATATGTATAAGCCGTCGAGTATGCTCCTTGAGAGCACAATCGAATTCCCGAACGAGACCATGCGCGACGCCTTCACCGGCGCGGTTGACCGCGAGTATCACCACGACGTAACCTACACCGTTGACGGCCTCAACGTCTCAATCACCTGGTAACCCCACACCCGTAACATCAATATAATATCTCAACATCCCGGTTAATCCCCCCGATTAACCGGGATTTCTGTTTTCCCTCCCCGCTTTGTCATTCTGGGGCGAAGCGCCGAAGCGCGTCCGGTGGACGATGAAGCGAGGCGCTGAGGTGAAGAAACAAGGAGTAATGCGAACGGCAGTGAGCAGAACGACTATGTTTCTGAGGGGTAAAGGCGAAGGATCTCATATAACAAATCCCCATCCGCAGCCGCAGGCGAAGAATCTCCCATAGCCTCCCCTTATAGGGGCGCGGGTGTCCGGCGGACACCTCTGCGAAGCAGAAGCGCCGACCGAGCCGGCAGGCGAGACGGTGGCTTGACCGCAAGCGGTCAAGTCGGAAGGGTCAAAAACTGCCTTTAACCTCAATCTCACAAAAAGCCTCACCCGGTAGGGGCGATTATCAATCGCCCGCCGCCTTAACCTCAATTTAAAACCAATCCGCAGCGAACACCGCCTGCCGTTCCGCACCCTGACCCTTGAAACCTCCCCCATATTCCTCCTTGAAAATAAACAAAATATATGTTAAAATTAAATACTATTTAAATTAAAAAGAAAGGAAGGATGCCGCCATGCGAAGCGACGACGAGCTATACGCCGCTTTTCTCTCGGGCGATGAAACCGCTTGCGACGAGCTTATGATCCGCCACGGCGACAACCTTGTTTTCTACCTGAACGGCTGCGTTCACAACCCCGAAGACGCCGAAGACCTTATGATTGAGGCGTTCGCCCGCATTATGGTCAAAAAGCCCCGAATCGGCGAAGGCGCCTTCAAAGCGTATCTTTACAAAACCGCGCGCCGCCTTGCAGCCCGCCTGCACGAAAAACGCCGCTCCGACGTCTTCAGTCTTGATGAACTGTCCGCAGGCGGCGCAGAACCCGTGTCAGACAGCGACATCTATAAAAACGACGAACGCCGGCAGATTCTCAATACCTGCCTCAGACGCATTCCTCCCGAGCTGCGGGAGGCGCTGTGGCTGTTCTACTACGAGGGTATGAGCTATGAGGAGGCAGCCGGCATTATGAGAGTGAACAAAAAACGTATTGACCATCTCCTTGCAAGGGGCAGGGAGTGTTTAAAAGCAGAACTCGCAAAGGAGGGTGTAACAGATGCATACGACTGAACAACGCATTGAAGCCATGCACAAAAGAGCGGCTCAGATAAAACGCGAAAAGCACGCACGCGCCGTGAAGATTATTCAGACGGCGTCTTTCACCGCCTGCTTTGCGCTCACCGTCGCCTTTGCCGTCATTGTCAACACTCTGAACGGCAGAACGGTTGCCGGCTTTTCGCCCGATGAAGGCAGCGCAAGCATCTTCGCAGGCAGCGGCGCTCTCGGCTATATAGTCGTTGCGGTTATCGCCTTTTCGCTCGGCGCGGCAGTCACCGTTTTCTGCTTCCGCCTCAGAAAGAGCCGCGACGGGAACAATAACGGAGAAAACAAATGACCGAAAGTGTTATCAACATAGTCCAGCTCGTCATCACCGGCTTTTGTGCGGCCGTCTGCTTTGTCAGGGCAATCATTTCGTGGAAAAGAACCTGGCTGCAGCTCGGTCTGTTTTACAGCGTCTTCTTTTTCGGCGATCTCTACTGGCAGCTCTACCTCACCTTTTACGGCGAGACCCCGCCTTACTCCTTCATCCCCTACCTCTGCTGGTATTCGGCAGACCTCTTCCTGCTTATGCTCGTTGTCACCCATTGCCCCTGCGACTGGAAAAAGCACGCCGAAATACTGTGGCTTATTCCCGTCTTCACGGCGGCTATGTGCGTTTACTATATGACCTTCGGCGATTATATAAGCAACCTCATCGCCGCCTTCCTTATGTGCTGCCTGCTCTGGCGCTCAATCGGCGGTCTTGCTTATCTGCATAAAAAACCGCCCGGAGAGAAGTCCGCGCGGCTGCTCCTTGTTTTTGTCGTCCTCTTCTGCGTAATGGAATACGCTGCGTGGACCGCCAGCTGCTTCTTTGAGGGCGACACGCTTAAAAACCCGTATTACTGGTTTGATATTCTGCAAACGGCAGTGCTCTTCCTGTTCCTGCCCGCGCAGCGAAAGGCGGTGCGCAGATGAATTATATCGAAAATGTTTTTATATGTATTGCCGCCCCTTTCATAATAGCGCTCATCTGCGCAAAAGAACGCTCGAGAAAGATTCTTATTTTCATCCTGTGCGGAATCGTCTCCTGCCTGCTCTCATCCTATATCAGCACCTTCGCCGCTTCTGTTGAGGGAGTCGGGCTCTCAACCGCCTCGGTTGAAATCGCCCCCCTCGTCGAGGAGATTATGAAGCTGCTTCCGATTCTTTTCTTCCTTCTCGTCTTCGAGCCGGAAAAAGAGGATGTCGCCGTCGCCGTCTTTATGACCGCCGTCGGCTTCGCCACGTTTGAGAACGTCTGCTTCCTCGCACAAAACGGCGCGGAGGGTCTGTTCCGCATTGTCATACGCGGCTTCGGCGCGGGTGCCATGCACGTCGTGTGCGGGGCAATCGTCGGCACCGGCCTCATTTATATCTGGAAAACAAGCTGGCTTCGCGCGGCGGGCACAATCGGTCTGCTGGCCCTCGCCATCACCTACCACGGCATTTACAACATACTCATCTCGCAGACGGGCGCCGCCGCTGTCGCCGGCTTCCTACTCCCCGTCCTGACGGCCGTGCTGGTCGCCTTCATCTACAGCCCCGTTCTGAATCTTCTTGAAAAAGAATAACCTCCCGCCTGTTGCGGCCGGCTCTCCGGAGCCGGTCGTTTTTTTGGTCATTTTTTGCCTTTTTTGTTCGATTTTTGAAAAATTTTCAATTTTTTTCAAATTTTTTTAAAAAATTTTCATTTCAGGGTGGGAATTTTCGATTTTTACGTATCTTATATAGTGAAGGGACTTTTAAACGGACCGAAAGGAGGCACGCCGGATGAGAACCAATGAAGAAAGAATAGCCCTCGCTCACGAGAGAGCATCCGTCCTGAGAAGGCGGCGCGAAAAAATGCGCCTTGCCGCATCGGGCAGCTTTTCGCTGCTTCTTTTTGCCGCGCTCACAGGGGTTATGTTCCGACTTATCGGCATGTCGCCGATAGACTCCTGCTCACGCCTTACGGGCGCGTCCCTGCTCGGTGAAGGCGCAGGCGGCTATGTCATTGTTGCCGTCATCTCATTCTTCGCCGCGGTGTTCATCACCGCCTTCCTGCTCAAACGTCAGGCGAAGAAAAAATAATTTTGTTTTCATTGAATTTCAAATATATTAAACGGAGGTATTCAGATGAAAAAAGCAATTTCCCTGTTCCTGTGCCTGGCGCTCCTTGCGGGCACCTTTGCACTCGGAGCCGCAAACATCCCCTTTGCAGTAGAGGCGGCGGCTTCAGGCGCCGATATCACCAACGCCACAAGCCCCACCGGCCCCGAACCGCCCGGATATGCAAACGCACAGGACCCTTACAAGCTTGCGGGCACCAATAACGAAAAGCAGATTGCCGCGCTCAGCGAGCTTATGTTTTCCGTAAACAACACAAGCAAAATAGACTACCGTATCGGCGACAATTTAAAACCCGATAAAATCGACGGGACCAATGACGCACTCAACTTTGACAGCGGCAGCGCATATTTTGAAAGCACCTCCGGCGGCTCAAGTTCAATAAGCGGCGTCTTTTTCACAAGGTCCGCAGCTCTTGACGCCGACGGCGACGGTCAGCGCGAATCCGTAGTATATGTCGGCTGGAGAGCAAGCGACAAAAAAGTTGTTGCCTGGGTTGTAAACGCAAGAACAAAGCAGACCTCTTCCGTTCTTACTGTCGGCACTGCCGCAGAAGGCATACAGGACCTTTACGGCGGCAGAGTAGCGGCGGTTTATCAGTCGCTCAACTTTTTCAGCATAACTTCGGGCGACTTCAACGGCAACAAAAAAGAAACAGCCGTTGCGGTTCTTCCCCTTTGCAAGCCCGGCGACACCGACTATGAAGTTCCTCAGGTTATTGAGTTTACAGTCAATGCTTCAAACAACACCATTTCAAAGGGCAACGGCACATCTGGTTATGTGAACCAGGCGTTCTTTGATGATGATGAAATCGGAATAGCTGACAGCACTGACTATGAGGACCTGCTTTCAACCCAGATAACCTCCGGCGACTTCAACGGCGACGGCAAAGATGACATTGCCGTTCTCAGCTATACAAACAACATAAGCACAACCTACGATGACGAGGACTATATAGACCTTTACGTTCCCTTCCTGAGAATCGGTCACGGTTCATCATCGGGAATACCGGCTCTTCCGGGAGCAAGCACTATGGTTATTAATAATGAAAAGACGAGCGGCAGCGATAAATACTGGGATATGCCCATCGCCGGCAATCTCATCGGTGCCGACATCGACAACGACGGCAGAGATGAAATAGTTATTGCCGGCTATTACGGTCAGGTAACCGGCACTACCTCCGGCAAAGATTATTATATGGTTGACAGCTCAAGAACAGCGTCAAACATCATTCTTGTCTCTTATGATGCCGACAACAGTCTGTCAATGAAGAGCTGGGAGAAAAAAGCCCCCAACGGCTGGACTTCAACAACCGGCGAATCGGTTTCGGGTGTCTGGCTTGCTCAGGACTATTGCTGGCAGCCCATCGGTATGGGTGCCGCAAGAATTGACGGCATCGGAAAAGCTGAATATGTGTTTATCAGCGGTTCTGTCTATCAATACAAAAACGGCAAGCTTGAGGCGGTTTACACCCCCGGTTATTTCAATTCAATGGATGCCGCCAACGACAGCAACGCCATCAGCGTTACATTTATAAGCTCCGTTGACAACGGCGTGTTTGACGGCAACTACAGCACCTATGAACAGATAGCTTTCGTTGTCGGTCTCAAAGAGTCCAGTCAGTCAATATACCACTGTATCGCCGGTGTTCTCGGCAAAAAAGATGTCAAAAACGGTGATGCGGTAACCCGCGACTGGTTCTGCAATGATGTTGAAGACTCAAAAACTTACCGCGGCAAAGACTGGCTTGCAACAGTAAACGCCGTTGACTGCGACAACGACATTGTCAAAGTCAAGTTCAGAAGCAAATCATACGGCTGGAGCGACCCCGACATTATCGGCGTTCTTCAGGCGGCTCCCTATTTCGGCGAGCTCGGCGACTATGAAGGCGAAACCACAATATCAATGTCAACATCCTACGAGTCCGAATACGCCGAATCCTGCAGCCAGTCGCTCGGTGTCGGCGGTATGTTCGAGGTTGATGCCGAGGTCTTTGAAATGGAAATCAAGGCGGGCTACTCGGGCTCCTGGTCTCAGACCACCTTCAGCACCCAGAGCCACTCCCAGACATTCTCTGTAACGGCAGGTCCGCATGACACGGTAATTGTCAGAAGAACACCCGTTTTCGATTTCTCCTATGATATCTGGGACGCGCAGAATAAAAAATGGTCCGAAGGCGGCTACCATATAAACGTCGTCAAGGAATCCACCTATTACACCTTCTCAGTTGACGAATACAACCAGTTTGCAACGATTTACAACGATCAGATGCAGGCGGTTTACGGTAATAATTTCAAGAAGTTCAAACTTATCACCGAAGAAAACGCCCCCTACCTCATCGGCAACGAGGGCAACCCCTACGCCTACACGAAAGGTTCACTCGGCGCAATGACCGCAACGCTCGGTCACAACGGCGGCTCCCAGGCAATAAGCTATGAAGACTCCTACGGCTCGGGCACCTCTTCCTCCGAAGAAAACGGCTTTTCATTTGAAATGTCCGCCTGCGGCGGCAGCGAGCATGTCAAATTCGGCCTTTATATAAACACCGAGTTTATGTGGGGCGCCGAAACAACCGAAACCACGGTTTCGGGAACCGGAACCGAGGGCTCCGTTTCGGATATCGATGACTCAGCTTCAGCCGAAGAAACCGACTCTCCCTCCGATATAGTTCATCAATACGGCTTCCAGTGGTCATTCGGCAAGTGGGATCTCAACCTTCTCGGCAACGAGAACGTTCCCGTTTACGGCTACAATGTCAACAACATTACCGGTCCCGCGCCCAGAGTTACCGACCTTGAATATGAAGTCACCAACGGCGGCACGGAACTCACCTTTGACTGGAGTGAACCCCCGACGGGCGAAGGCCAGGAAATTGCCGGCTACTTCCTCTACAAGTCGGTTGAAGGCCGTCCCTTTACAAAGGTCAGCGATGATATTATCACCGACACAACCTATACCCTCACCCAGGATGATTATGACCGCACCAAAAACACCGTGTTTGCTGTAACCTCGGCATTCTCGAATACTGCAGGAAATTACACATATTATACCGAAGGTCTTTTCTCCAACCAGTGCCGCTTCAACGGCGACCTGAACGGCAGGTCCGCCTATGAAATCGCTCTTGACGAGGGCTTTGAAGGCACGGTTGACGAATGGCTCGAATCCCTCAAAGGCGCTACCGTAAAGAAAGTCGAGAAAACCTCAACAAACGGTCTTGTTGACACCTACACAATCACATTCTCCGACAACACAACGGCGTTCTTCAATGTCACAAACGGCGCATCCGCTTATGAAGTCGCAAAATCAAACGGCTATCAGGGCACCGTTGAACAGTGGCTCGCGTTAATCGGCGCAGACTGCGCTCAGGGCCACACCTACACAGAATTCACCATGCCCGCCTCCTGCGGACGTCCCGGCTGCACAGTCAAGGTCTGCTCAAAATGCGGTGCGAGCGAATTCTCCATGACAGACGCCCTTGAACACAACTACACGTCAACTGTAGTTCCCGCAACCCACACAACCTGCGGCTACACCCGCTACGTCTGCGAAAACTGCGGCGACACCTACTGCGACAACCTCACCGCCGTAACGGAGCACACCTACACCTCAAAGGTAGTTGCCCCCACCTGCGTTGAGAGCGGCTACACCGAAAAGACCTGCACCGAGTGCGGAATAGTTATCAGAACAGATATCGTCGAGCCCACAGGCCACTCCTACACGGCAACCGTAACCGAGCCCACCTGCTCGCATTACGGCTACACCACATACAAATGCGAAAACTGCGACAGTGAATATGTTTCCGACATCACACCGACAACCGACCACAACTTCAGCACAAAAGTTATCAGCAGCACCTGCTGCACGGGGGGTTACACAATCAGATACTGTGCCGATTGCGGTTTCTCGGTGATTGAAGACGAAACACAGGCAAAGGGTCACACCTTTGAAGTCTCAAAGGTGTTTGCCCCCACCTGCTCGACAGCCGGCTACAGCATCTACACCTGCACCGAATGCGGAGTAAACTACATCGATGATGAAACCGACCCCGTCGCCCACACACCCGGCGAATGGGTATGCGAAGACCCCGCAACAGGCAAATACACCAAGAGATGCGAAAACTGCTACAAGCTCCTTGACACCAAAACGGTTTCAATAGTCAGCGGCGACGGCAACGGCCAGACTCCTCTCAACCCGAATATCGACGAGAACGGCATTCTCAACATCGGCTACAAAGAAAGCGAGAGGGTCACTCTCAAGGTTGACGGCGTCAACTCCAGCACCGTTGTTTACGAGTCCTCCGACCCGAAGGTTGCAACCGTTGACAGCAATGGCAACGTCACGGCGGTAGGCCCCGGCGATGCAGTCATCACCGCGAGCATTCCCGGCACCGCAATCCAGACCAAGGTGCCCGTAAACGTCAAGCTCACCTGGTGGCAGAAGGTTCACTACTTCCTTGACTCCTCACCGATCTTCCGTCTGTTCTTCATGCTCTTCAAGATTAACATCCCCACAATCAGGTTCTGATTGCAGGCGGCATATACTGAATACCTTTCAGGCCCCCGGCACTGTGTGCCGGGGGCTTGAATCTGCCGTTATTAAAATGTATAATTATATACAGATATCCACCTTCCCGCCGAAAGGAGTTTTAAGCTTGAATTACAAATACGACATTTCGGTCATCATCCCCGCCCATAATGAAGAAAAGTATGTCCGCCGCTGCATCGATTCCGTAAAGCAGGCGGATGAAATCTTCACGGGCAGCGTCGAAATAATAGTTGTCTGCAACCGCTGCACCGACTCCACCGCCTCCATAGCGGAGCAGTGCGGTGCAAAAACCGTCTTCAATGAAGACAGATGCATAGCCCTCGTGCGCAATGCGGGCATAAAGGCGGCTCAGGGCGAAGTAATCGTCACCATCGACTGCGACAACCGTATGACTCCCGGCACCCTGGCGGAGATATATTCAAAAATCAAAAGCGGAAAATACATCGGCGGCGGAGCCCCCATGCGCTTTGAGCGCAAATCCTTCCCGCTTATGTTAAACGATTATATGTGCCGCGCCGGCTTTGCCGCAACCCGCCTTTACGCGGGCATAATCTGGGCGGAAAAATCCACCTTCGACGCAATCGGCGGCTTCGTTGACAAGCGCTCAATGGAAGATATCGCCACGGCAAAGCTCATCCGTCAATACGGCAGGCGTCAGGGCAGAAAATTCGGCGTCCTGCGCTACAACCGCCTCATCAACTCCACCCGCAAATATGACGACGCCGGCGACGACTGGCTCTATTTCAAGCTCGCATTCAGAAACATCAAGCCGATCATTAAAGCCGCCCGCGGCGATTCCGCCGAATACGACGCCCTGCTCGACGAGATGTTCTACGACTACAACGACAAACACAAATAACCCGCTTTATTAAAGCATTATCTCCTTGACGGCATAAAAACAAAGTAGTATAATATCAATCGCAGATAAAAAAGCACTGAGCCGGGCGTCACCGGACGCCCGGCAAAAACAGGGGAGCTGTTATTTTTGACGGCTGAGAGGGAGCGCGCAACGCTCCGACCCGCAACCTGATTTGGATAATGCCAACGAAGGTGAATATTGGTTTTCAACCGGTATGCTTTTCGCGGCATACCGGTTTTTATCTGCGGGCAGACCGGGGACACCACTCTCTGCTCATATTATTTCTTGCTTGGAGGAATCACAGATGACTTACACAACTCAGATGGATGCGGCAAGAAAAGGCGTCGTTACCCCGCAAATCAAAACAGTGGCACAAAAGGAAAATATGCCCGTCGAAAAGCTTATGGACCTCGTGGCACAGGGTAAGGTCGCCATTCCCGCAAACAAGCTTCATACCTGCTTGAACGCCGAAGGCGTCGGCAGCATGCTGCGCACAAAAATCAATGTCAACCTCGGCGTCTCAAGGGATTGCAAGGATTATGACATCGAAATGCAAAAGGTTATGAGCGCGGTCAATATGGGCGCGGAGGCAATTATGGACCTCTCCAGCCACGGCGACACACAGCCCTTCCGCAAAAAGCTCACGGGCGAGTGCCCCGCAATGATAGGCACCGTCCCCGTCTATGACAGCGTCATTCACTATCAGCGCGATTTAGCCACCCTGACGGCAAAGGATTTCATAGATGTTGTCCGCCTGCACGCGCAGGACGGCGTCGATTTTGTAACCCTTCACTGCGGAATCACCCGCAAAACAATCGACCAGATAAAAAATCACAAGCGCAAAATGAACGTTGTCAGCCGCGGCGGCTCCCTCGTCTTTGCGTGGATGAGTATGACGGGCGAAGAAAACCCGTTTTATGAATATTACGATGAGATTCTCGACATCTGCGAGGAGTATGACGTCACAATCTCCCTGGGCGACGCCTGCCGTCCCGGCTGCCTCGCCGACGCAACCGACGTCTGCCAGATAGAGGAGCTTGTCCGCCTGGGCGAGCTTACAAAACGCGCGTGGGAGCACAACGTCCAGGTTATGGTTGAAGGTCCCGGCCACGTTCCGATGGATCAGATAGCCGCAAACATGAAAGTTCAGCAGACTATATGTATGGGCGCCCCCTTCTATGTGCTCGGTCCGCTTGTCACGGATATAGCCCCCGGCTACGACCACATAACCTCGGCAATAGGCGGAGCGATAGCTGCCATGAGCGGCGCCGCCTTCCTGTGCTATGTAACCCCAGCCGAGCACCTCGCCCTCCCCAATGTTGAGGATGTAAAGCAGGGCATAATCGCTTCAAAAATAGCCGCCCACGCCGCCGATATAGCAAAGGGAATCCCCGGCGCAAGAGATATTGACGACAAAATGGCGGATGCCCGCAGAGCCCTCGACTGGGACGCCCAGTTCGCCTGCGCCCTCGACCCCGTAACGGCAAAAAAAATACGCAACGACCGTCTGCCCGAAGACGACCACAGCGACACCTGCAGCATGTGCGGCAAATTCTGCGCGGTGCGCAGCATGAACAAGGCGCTCGCGGGCGAATACATCGACATTCTTTAAAACCGGCGGGGTTGCAGATTCCTTATAATCTGTAACAAATTTTGTTGTTTTTATACATATTTCGGTTTTTGTCTGTTGACACACTCCCGTTTTATATTCTATAATTACAAAAAATAACCTCGCGAATCAAAGGAGGGTTTACCGTGGCAAGTGCCAAAATCAGAAAATCAAGCGCGGCATCCCGTGCGAGAATGTCATTCCTGACAATCGTCTGTATTGCCGTCATCGCCTCGCTTGTCAGCACATTCCTTTCAAGCTGGATGCTCAAGCCCAAATACTACACAATCAAACTTGAAAATCTTTCACGCTCCGTGCGTATTGTTCAGCTCTCCGACCTTTACGGCCACTCCTTCGGCAAGGAGAACGAGCGCCTTCTGACCGCGGTCGGCATTCTCAAGCCCGACATCATAGCGGTTACGGGCGACATGTTTTATGAATACGCGGGCAATGACCAGGTTGACCTCGTCTGCAAAACGCTTGAAAAGCTCAATGAAATCGCTCCCGTTTATTACACCTTCGGCGACCA
>JAEEYU010000024.1 GCA_016288315.1 Clostridiaceae bacterium
ACCGTATATCCTCATGCCCCATTCGATTGGCGGAGCTTATTCGAATTACTGGTCAAGCAAGTATCCCGATGAGATCGAAGCAGTCGTTTTTGTTGACGGTTCTCAGCTTAGTGAAAATGCGTCTGATGACGAGCCTGAAAGAACAGTCGGTTTCAGTGATAAAGCATTGGTATTTCTTGCAAAGCTCGGTTTCAGCAGATATGCGCTCAGACAAAACTATTATCTTCTGCCGGACAATTATTCCGAGGAAGAACAGCGCCTATGTGATGCGCTTGAACTGATGACAGAGGATTCGATTGCGCCGACATCAGAAAGTTGTCTGCTTCCGCAAAACCGTCTGGCAGCATGGAACGGCATTGTGACCAATGATATTCCCAAGCTGTATATTTGTGCAAGCTGGGGATTTCAGACGAAGGAAGAATTTCGCGAGTATTTGAAATGGTTCGCCGCTCTGAAAGAAAAGAATGGTCTGAAAGCACCTGACAGTGACGGAATATCGGATGAAAAAATACAAGAGCAGGTAGATAACTTCGCAAAGCAGCGTGAAGAAGTGATTAATCCATATACCGAAAAAATGGGAAACTGTGAAGTCATCCTGCTTGGCGGCGATCATATGATCTATGAGCAGAAGCCGGAGGAATGCGGCGAAGTCATAAAGTCATTTATTGATGGATTAGACAGCTGAATTCCGGTTTGCAGAGTAAATACAAATAAGAATTAAGCCGCTCACTTATTGTGGGCGGCATTTTTTGCCTTCTGAGACATTACAAGTTGAAGTCCGCGTTTTTGGACTTTGTTTGTGAGATAATTACAGTGAGGCAGGGATGGAAAAACGAAACTTTGCTTGCTTATTTGAATCTCTTTATAAACTCATCCAGCGGCGATTCGCCCGAAAGCACGGTTGACGTCTCGCTTTTGTCCGTCTTTATTTCGATTGACGGAGTCATATAAATAAAGAAGACGGAAGTCTGCATGTCATCGGCGGCGTCCGTGAATATCCGGTATGATTTACCGAAAGAAATCCACTTTTCGATTCTTGCCGCGATATCGCCGGCATTTTCTGTCAGGGTGCCGTATTTCTCATCGAGCTTTTTAAGGTCGGTTTCATCGAGCATTGAGAATATTTTGGTTACCGCGTCGGCTGTGTCGCCGTTGAGCAGCGATACAAGATAATCAACCGTGTCCTGATTTTCGTTCAGGACTTTTTGTATTTCGGCAATTTTCTCAACCGTCTGCGGAAGATTGTCGAGCGCCTTGCGGACCTCGGGGTCCTGTAAATCTTTAAGCAGCGAATCTGCTGCCGTAATGCTGTCGCTCATATCCGAAAGTCCCGCAAAAAACTTTGTAACGCTGGAATCCGTTAGAATCGAAAGGGCCTTGACTGTGTTTTCATCCGTAATAAATTCAAGCAGATTTTTAAGCGCGGCATTGTTTTCGGGTGATGTGTATTTTGCAAGAACCTTGATTAACGCCTTGTTGCTGTTATACAGGTCAACTGCGTCTTCAACCACATTCAGCAGGGAATCCGAACCGGGCGAAAGCATTGACATAAGTTTGTCAATATCCATCTGACTTACGGTGTTCTGCACCTCGCTGAGGACCGAAAGCACGGTTTTCAGGTCGTCTATCGAATTGTCATTTTCAAGCTCAATGTTCAGTGAACTAATCGGAACAGCGGCAAAATACATATTCCCGAGTGAAAAGTTTTTCGCGTCGGCGGTAACGCTTGCGGTCGAGCCGAGCTCAATTCCCGTAATCTCATTTAAGCCGAGCTCTTTCAGGTTAAGACTTTCACTCAGTCCGGGCACGCCGAACATAACCGCAATCTCTTTTGTGCCGTCGCCGACAGCCCTTCCGTTTTTGACCTGCACGCCTGAAAACTCCGCTTCGGGCAGGATGAATCCGCCAATAACAAGAACGGGCAGAAAAACCTTGATTTTTTTGCCGTCAATGTCAGTCGTTTCGCTGAGATTGTTGTTCATCTTAACATCTATTCTGACTTTTCCGCTTTTGCCCGCGAGCTTTTCGGGTGAAATCTTTTTGCCGTCAAGTGTATATGAAATATCTATATCAACAGGCGGCTTCTTATTCGTCTCGCCGCTGTAATAAAGATCGGTTTCCGTCATGTTCCAGACTATGTTTCCGCCTTCTTCAACGGGCAGGGTGTAGCCCTTGATGTTTTCGATGTTTTCAAGACCGCTTCTGTCGGTTACGCGGACCTCGCCTTTATCCGTATGAAGCCAATCGGTCACATTGATATTATCTATATCGCCGGTGCTTTTTATGTTGATATAAACCGTCTCGGATTTGGAAACAGAGCCGGGCTTTTCGCTGTAAACAGGCTGCTGCTCAACGATGGTTTTATCACTGACGCTGTCCGCGGTTTCTTCCTGCTTTGAAGCGCAGGAGCACAGACCTGCAAGCATTGCAATCACCGTTGTTACGGCGACGGATTTTTTGATTATTGATGATGCGCTCATTTTATTCACCCTTTCCGCACGAGCGTCTTTTTTTCTCCAACCGTAGGATGTTTTGCCGATTATGCTTTCAAAACAGGTCAGTAGCGCAGGCAGGAATACGATTATTACAAGCCCGCTGATTACCGCACCCCTTGCGAGCATAGAGCAAATGGATTTGACAATTTCAATATTGCATACGCAATACACACCGAATGTTGCGCAGAAAAATACCAGCGCCGACTGGAAAATCGATTTGTCCGACGCCTCAGCCGCAATTTTCATCGCTTCAAGCTTGTCGTGCCCTTTGTTCAGTTCCTCACGGAATCTCGTGCTCATCAGAATTGCATAATCCACCGTCGCGCCAAGCTGAACGCAACTGATTATTGTCGGGGCTATAAACGACACATTCGCTCCTGTGAACAGCGATACGGCAAGGTTAATCATTATCGCAAGTTCAATTCCCGCAACAAGAAGAACGGGGATTGATACCGACTTGAAAATAACCGCTATCAGTATGAATATTGCCGCAATCGATATAATGCTCGTGACTTTGAAGTCTTTGTCCGTAACGCTTATCAGGTCTTTTGACATAGCGCCTTCACCCGTAAGATATCCGGATTTGTCGTATTTTTTCAAAATCTCCGTCAGCCTGTCAACCTGTTCGTTTTCCTCGTTTGATGACGGAGTGTAAACGGAATTGACCATCATAAGCTGCTTTCCGTTTTTGAAGCAGATTTCCTTTATGCTCTCCGGCAGCATATTCTCGCTGATAGCGGGACCGACAAATGAGTTGAGCGAGATAATGCCCGAAATACCGTCAACCTCTTCGAACTCGTCAATCATTTCGGAAACCTTTCCCGAAGGGACCTTGTCGTCAATGATAACAAAGTGAGTTGTCGCCATATTGAAATCGCCCTTTAGTTTTCCGAGTGCCTGAACGGAATCAAGCTGCTCGGGCAGAGCGTTTGAAATAACGTAATCGAGTGCAACCGCACTCTTCGCAATATATGAAGGGATAATCAGAGCCGCGAAAATAACGGAAAGAACTTTTCTGTGATCGACAACAAAACTGTTAAGACGTCTGAAACCGGGTATTACTCTTCTGTGCCTGAATCTGTAAATCGGCTTGTAGAAAATAAGCAGGAAGGCGGGCAGAACAACCACAACGGTCATAACGCCGAAAACAACGCCCTTTGCCATAACGATTCCTATGTCGAAGCCGAGCGTAAGGCTCATGAAGCACAGCGCCAGAAAGCCGAATATCGTCGTCAGGGATGAGCCCGCAAGAGAAACAAATGTTGATGAAACCGCCCGCGCCATCGCCTCTGTTCTGCTGTCTGTGTTTTTCTGCTCTTCATTGAAGCGGTCCATGAGGAATACGGAATAATCCATTGTGACGCCCAGCTGCAGAATAGCGGCAACGCTTTGAGTGATATATGATATTCCGCCGGGCATAAAGAAGTTTGTGCCGAGATTGTAAACGACGGCATAGCCCAGAGCGGCAAGAAGCACCAGAGGCAGCACGAAGGAATCCATAGTGAAAGAAAGAGCAATGAGTGCGAGAACAACGGCAATGACAATATATCTGGGAGCCTCCGAGTCGCTGAGTTCTTTTGTGTCCGTAATAATAGCGGACATCCCGCTCAGGAAGCACTGCTTGTTGAGCTTTGTGCGGATTTCCTTAATCGCGTTCATTGTCGATGTGGTCGCGGAGCCATGTTCGAACTGTATCATCAGCAGGGTTGACCTGCCGCCGTTCGCATAGAAAATATCCGTCACTACATCGGGAAGCATAGATTGAGGAATGCTTATGTCGGCAATATCATCCACCCAGGTAACATTTGAAACGCCTTTTATGCCTGCTATTTCGCCCTTGAGTCTGACAACATCCTTCGGGCTCATATCGTCAACAACAAGAAAAGCGTTTGCCGCAAGCCCGAATTCTTTGTCAAGTATGTCCTCGCCCTGCACAGACTCAATGTCTCCGGGAAGATATGACATAATATCATAGTTTACAAATGTGCTGATATAGCCGAAAAACGACGGTATAAGCAGCAGAGTAGCCGTTATCAGAATTGTTTTCGGATGCCCTGCTATAAAATGCGCAAGCCTGTCAATCACTGCAGTCACCTCCCAGAATGCCGGCGACGGCCTTTTTAAGCTCCGGTCTTATCTGCTCGAGCGAATACGGTCCTTTGCCGAGAACGGAATCGCAGCAGACCGAACCGATAAGGTCAATGACGAGATATATCTTCATTTTCGCCGACGCTTCGCTCAGACCTTTTTCGACAAGATCTTCTGCAAGCGTGTCGATGAGTGGGGTAAAATCTCCGCCTTCGCCCGATGAAAGATTGCGGAAGCACGACGAAAGCTTTTTGTTGAGCAGAGCCGCCAGGTCTTTATGCTCGAAAAGATAGTCAACAACATAATCCGTAAGGAAATTACTCCTTTCAATAAGAGTCATTTCGGCGGTTTTCTCCTTTTCGGCAAGCAGAGCGATTCCGTTTTTCAGAACCTCCGCGCTCTGAAATGAAACAATCTGGTCAAGCAAATCGTATTTATCCTTGAAATAAAGGTAAAATGTGCCCTTCGCGACGCCCGCCAGCCTGACAACATCATCCACGGCAGTGGACGCAAAGCTTTTATCAAGAAACAGTTTTGACGCAGCATCAATGATTCTGCTTCTTTTCAGATTCTTTTTTTCTTCAATATATGACATAATCAACACCTTTTCCGATACGGATATAAAAATGACTGTCAGTCATCTTTTGACATAATAGTCCGAAAATGACCGACAGTCAATATTTTCCGTGAAGTTTTTACACTTTGTTAATAATCGGTTTATCAGAATTCAATTATCAACTCTGATTCTGATGCAATCCGGGTTCTTATTCTTTTGCACGCCATGTTAATCTGAAAATCCTTATATTATAAGGGCCGGTGACATTTGCACACATTCGCCGCAAAAAGAGCAATCCCCTGCAGAGCAATTCTGCAGGGGATTTTTGATTTTGGTGTATTTCTTTAGCAAAACCGAAAAGTAATTATGAGCGGGAAGGACAACTGTGTGAAATAAGCTTTCTGTTGTCAAAAAGTTTTTTCACAGCACGGTTTTGTCAATAATTGTTTTAAAGCGCCCGAATTTATGTATATTTCGGTAACACGGGCTTTGATTAAGAACCGGGCTTGATGACAGTCGGTTTTAGCATGCCGAAGATTATTTTGAACAGCGAGATTTTTCTGAATTTTCTTATTTGAAACATAACCCGCGTATGATATGATATATTTATAGTAGGTTCATTTCTGCTGTCGTTTACTTCATAATACAGAAATCAGACGGAAACGAGGTGTAACTCCGTGAAAAAGAAAAGCACAAAGACGGTAACAACCGCATTGCTTATGGTATTTGCCGTTACAGTTTCTTTCTTCTGTCCGGTCATGAAAACGGATGCCGCTGAAGAGGAATACGCAATAGTTGTTTCTGCAAATGCAACTTCAACAGAAATGTATGCCGCAGAAACACTGCAGGAATATCTGTATGAGATTAACAAAAGCCTCTTCGAGATTATCACGGACGATACGCCGTTTGACGGTTTTAAATTCTGTGTCGGTGCTACCTCTGTCTATGACACGGCTGATGATCTTGAAGGCAAAGCGGCTGATTCGTATGTTATTGCTCCGTTTCACAACGGTATTGCCATTTTCGGTGCGGGCGGACGCGGAACTATCTACGGCGTTCATACGTTCCTTGAAAAATTCTGCGGTTATAAATGCTACGGCTGGTATCCCGCGATGGTTATGACCTCCGATAAAATGACACTTCCGCAGGAAAAAATCGAATATGAGCCCTTTTTTGAATACAGAAACACTGACTGGCGCAGCGGCTGGATGTCTTTGTATTCGGTTTCACACAAGCTCAACGGTGTTTATCAGACTTATTCCCCCGAACAGGGAGGGAACATCCCTTATCTCGGCGATGCCGCCTGCCATACACTCTCAACCGTATTCTGCTCTGCAGAAAAATATTTTGAAAGTCATCCGGAATATTTTGCCATGCGTGACGGCATGAGAGTTCCCACACAGCTTTGTCTGACCAATGACGAGGTTTATGAAATCGTCCTCAATGAGGTTTTTGATGTTCTGAAATCGGAACATAACAGTAATGCCGACCTGCAGATTGTTTCGCTTTCTCAGGCAGACAATCTTGATTATTGCGAATGCGAAAACTGCAAAGCTCTTGATAACGCAAACGGGTCGCACGCCGGCTCTCTGATTGCGTTTGTCAACAGGGTAGCAGACGCTGTCAAAGCAAACGGATATAACAATATTGCATTTGACACGCTTGCCTATACATACTCGCGCAAAGCGCCGTCTCAGGTCCGTCCGAAAGACAACGTCATTGTAACCCTCTGCACTTTTGAATGCTGTTTTTCGCATGCTTTGGATGACAGCAGCTGTCAGGTCAACAGGGAGCTGATTGAGGACCTTGAGGACTGGTCCGGAATCTGCAACAGATTGTATATCTGGGATTATACAACCAATTATGCCTATACGCTCGGTATATTCCCGGATTTCAATGTTCTGCAGAAAAACATACAGTGTTTTAACAGATATGGCGTCAAGGGCGTTTATGAAGAGGGAAACTATTATGTTGACCGCTGCGACACGGAATTCGGCGAGCTCAGAACTTACCTGATAGCAGAACTGCTTGAGAACCCTTACTGTAATTATGATGCAAAAATGCTGGAGTTCTGTAACGGCTACTATGGTGAAGGCGGAGAATACATTAAAGAAATCATCGATGAACTCACCGCCTGCACAAAAGGTCATGTAAATCTTATCTGCCGTATGGGCGATACATTTTCAATTGATGATGAAGAAGCGGAAAAGATTGACGGGCTCTGGGCTCTGGCTGAAAGTGCTTCAGAGGGCTCGGACGATGCGCTTGAGGCAATCGGACGCAGCAAGCTCTCCTGGCGTTATGTCAAAGCGGTGCTGGGATTAAGAGAATTCAGCGGAACGCTTGAAGAGAACCGTGACGCAAGGGAATCTTTGTTTAACGACCTATTTTCCCACGGCGTCAGGATGATTGACGAGTGGACGTGGATTGAAGATGATTTCGCCGAATATGAACTGATACCGGTTGAAGAATGGGAGTATGCCGACCGTTTCTTTTACCTTGTCTATAACCTGAACGGCGGAACGGACGGTCCTGCAAATCAGTGGTCATTTATGGATGTAATACCCGATGTTATTCCGAAACGCAACGGGTTCCGTTTTATGGGCTGGGCAACAGAAGCAGGAGCAACGGCAGTGCAGTATCAGCCCGGCGACAGCATAGATTTGCAATCAGACCTTACGCTTTATGCCGTCTGGGAAGAAAGCGACGGTCATGACTATCAGTTCAGCAGGTTTGTGTGGGCAGATGATTTCACGGCAAAAGCGATGTATGTCTGCTCATTTGACAGCAGTCATATCGCTTATTATGACGCCGATGTTACCTCTGTAACCGATAAGGAAGCCACGTGCTCGGAAAACGGCAAAAAAACATATACCGCAAGCTATGACGGTCACAGTGAATCAAAAACCGTAACTACCGCTGAAAATCCGGCCAATCACATAAAAGCAGTCAGCATTCCCGCTGTGGCTCCCACCTGTTCCGAATCAGGTCTGACAGAAGGAAGCAAGTGCTCCGGGTGCGGCAAGGTTCTGACCGCACAGCAGACAATTCCCGCAACCGGGAAACACGTTGACAGCAACAATGACAGCCGCTGTGACGAATGCAACGCTCAGCTCGGCTCACCCTCGCAGAACACAAATATATGCAAATGGTGCGGCAAAGATCACAGCGTCAGCTTCTGGCAAAAGATAATCGGATTTTTCCACCGGATTTTTGCCCTCATATTCGGCTCAAAATACTGAGCCCGTATTCAGAAAAAGGTGTTTCAGATTACCGAAAGGACATTACCCGATTTGATGGTGCAATAATTGAAGCTTCTGCTTTCACTTGCACCTGTTTTGCACTTTTCAAACACCGGGCATTTCGACTTTTGCCCACGAATACAGCAAAAAACAGCCCCGGCAGAGCAAATCTGCCGGGGTTTCTCATCTTTTTGATTAATTGAAAAAGTAATCATATGTAAGACGCTTGCTTATTACAGTGGAATAATCTATAATAAATACTGATAAACAATCGTCGGGAGGATATAATGGGAAAAGCATCTGTAAAAGAAAACAAAAACATTTACCAATTAAAGCGCGAAGAAAATCACCTGACCAGAGACCAGGCAAGCGAAATAGTAAATATTCCCTCTGACAGAATTGAAAGAATCGAGAACCGCGGTGCTGTCCCGTATCCCGATGAAGTCATCTGTATGGCAGAAGGATATAAGGAGCCTGCGCTTTGCAACTATTACTGTTCAAAGGAGTGTGCAATAGGCAGGCAATATGTGCCGGAGGTTTCCGTTAAGGATTTAAGACAGATAGTTCTTGAAATGATGGTTTCTCTCAACAGTATGCAGGGTAAACAGAACCGCCTTATGGAAATATCAATAGACAATACCGTTGACGACAACCAGATGGAAGATTTTATTGAAATTCAGGCAGAGCTGGAGAAAATATCGGTTCTTGTCGAAACTCTTCAGTTCTGGTCTGAAGAAATGCTTGCGGAAGGCAAAATAAACAGAGAAGCGTATGAACAGCTGAAAAACAAGCGAACCAAGCAGTAAATATAATAGAATAAATCGAAAAGAGCGCCGGAAGACGCTCTTTTTTATTATAATTCGCATTGTTTTCGTAATTAACATCGGTTAATCCGCACCTGTTTCAATTTATTTGCTTTATATGCGGATATATAATTAAGACAACAAGAGGAGACAACCTCGGTAAAAAACAGAAAGGACGTGTGTCATGTTAACACGTAAATTAGGCGGATTACTCAAATCGATTTTATCCCTTGCACTTGTAGGCGTTATCGTGTTTGTGGCATATTCAGTATTTAACAAACCGGAACCCGCAGACCCGGGAGACGCATATGATCACGATGAGGTTCTTGAAGATAATGGATTATTCGGATACCTTGCAGTTGACTTCGGTCCTGTGATTCTGGGTAGAGCAAAGGAACTCGCCAAATTCGAAGTATACGAAAGACAGATGTCGCAGCTGGAAACAATTACCGACACCGGTTTGTTAAACATCAATTATCTGACAAAAACTCAGACAGTAATGTTTTACGGAAAATCAATATGGACAGTAGATTTCAACAGGTTCAACGAAAAAGATATTTCAACAGATAATGACAACAAAACAGTTACAATTGAAATACCTGCACCCGAGTTTATCGTTGATATTGATGTATCAAAAACAGAAATCGGTGAACTCGAAAAAGAAAGATTCGTTCCCGGAAAAATCGAACTCAAGCCGGAAGATTCCAGCAAAATGGAAAAGCGTGCAAGAGCAGACATGATTAATGAAATCGCATACGAATCAAACGATATTCTGAACGCACAGAACGCGGCGGTTGAAAAAGTAAAAGACATGTTCCAGCCGGTTGTTAACTCCCAGGCAGACGGCTATGAAGTAATTGTGGTAATCAAAACAATCGATAATATATCAGCAGCAGATCAGACAGGAGGATTGGCAGTATGACAAAGAAACAGAAAATAATGTGCAACTCAATTATTCATGCCGCATCAGTAGCAGCGGCAACAGTAGGAGCAGGGTTGGCCCAGGTTCCCTGCTCCGACAGCGCAATAATCACACCCACACAGATAGCTATGACGGTTGCTCTCGGTAAGGTTTTCGGGGTAAAACTGTCGAAAGCCTCAGCAAAATCCGCAATGGGAACCAGTATGACAACAATGGTTGGCAGAGCGACCTCTCAGGTTCTGGTAGGCTGGATTCCGGGCGCAGGCAATGTTATTAATGCCGTTACAGCGGCTTCAATTACGGAAGCGCTCGGCTGGATTCTCGTAAAAGAATTCGAAAAAGAATACGGTTCGTCGGCAGAACAGATTGAGAATGATAAAATGTTTAAAAACAAACTGATTGAGTGGACGGGAGGCGCAGAAAATGAATGCAAGGCAGAGAATTACGGCATTGAATCTTTTGAAGAAATCAACGGAAAAACCGGAATACTTCAAGAAAATCGGCTTGTCTGTTGAAATGAAAATCATTGAAAAAAACATCACAAATACAAAGGGGAAAATCACATAAAAGTTCTGACACAGCTGATTTTCCTCATCGAAAGGCTTTACTTTTGACAAGTATTTAACTATGATAATAACAAATCAAGCATCAGGAGGATTTATAAATGATACCAAACTATGTTGTTCTTCAGGTAACCCTCAAGGAAAAACTCCTCGGAACAGGCTCGGGAAACCTTTCCGAACTGGAAAGTGTCATTAACAGGCAGTGCTCCAAAGGCTACCGTTTACACACCATTACCACCGCCTCGGCACACAGCTCCGGCTTTATGGGCGGCGACAGAATCCAGGCAACGCTTGTTTTTGAAAGCCTGACATAACTTTTTTCACGGACTTCCGGTTATAAGAAGTCCGTGCTTTTTTTCACAAAATGCATATAAAGAATGCATATAAACTGTAAAGAGGGTGCCGCGGACACTCTCTTATGTTTTTCATCAGGTATAATTCGCACATCTCCCCGTATTAGATACCTTTAATCCGCATTTGTTTCAATTTATTTACTCCTCCTGCGGATATATAATTAAGACAATAAAAGAGGAGCATACCTCAATAAAAAACAAAAAGGAGAAATACCATGGAAAATATCATTAAAGGAATGCTTATTGTTATTGTGGTGTTGTATGTAATATCCCCGGTTGATTTTATGCCCGGTCCGATTGATGACCTTATTGCGGTTCTGCTCGGAGCAGCCGCAAACAAAAAACTCGGTTCCGGAACGAACGATGCACCTGACTGCTATTAAAAACATAAGTTACGGAGGAATAAATGCAGCACATTATAGTTGACCTTGAATTTGCACCAGTTTTGGATAAAGCAGTCCGAAAACAAATGAGAAACGAAGTAATTGAAATCGGTGCGGTGAGACTAGATGACAATTACGAATATGTTGATAGCTTCGATATATATGTAAAACCGGAACACGCGTCATTCAGCAAAGATTTATTCAAACTGACAAGCATATCAAAAACGGAAACAAATGAATCACCCGGCTTTGATGAAGCGATTGAAAGGTTTGTAAACTGGATAGGTCCGGAAAAGTTCAGAATATACCAGTGGTCGGAAAACGACAAAAAGCAGATTGTTGAAGAATGCAACTACAAAAGCTTGACCAATAAATATCAGATGTTATGCGGTAAACACTGGAGAGACTTACAGAGATTATATATAAGAGTGTTTCACAAAGACCACAGACAGTCACTGGAAAGCGCACTGACAGAGCTTGCATTAGACTTCGACGGAAAAATGCACAAAGCCTGCGATGATGCAAAAAACACGGCAAAGCTACTTCAGATAATGGCAGTTAAAGAAAAATTCGATGAAGTAATGAAACCGATAAAAGATGTTCTGAATGCACCTAAACAGGGCTCAACCCTCGGCGACCTTCTCGGCGGAATAAACCTAAGCAAGTTATATGCATTATGTTAAAAACTTCATTTGATTTAGTGACAGCCCAGTATATTCAATGTCAATATACATAAATCATATTGCATTTTCAGAATTAATTCAACAATTCTGACTGAATATTTGTCTAATCAACTGCCTGAAAACAGACACCCCGCATGCTTGAAAACATACGGGGTGTTTCTGACGTAATCTGTTATTAAATACAGTTTACCATTTATTACATACAGTTAAATCACTATTACAATCGGTTATAACAAAACACCAATCCGATATTCATTTCCGGATATTATCCTCATAAACGGGGAGTAAATGCAGGAGCTGTCTGAAAAATGCGATGATTATTGAGAATATATCCTGTCTGACGTGCACTGTTTCGGTTTTTGTTGTTTTTACAACCGCTCCGTCTGAGAGACGGACAAGCTTTGCCGAAATCAGATATTCCGCCTGTGTCGCACGGTCGATTTTACACTCTGCGCCTTCATCGCCGTTTGACCATACTATTTTATACCCTTTCGGAGCCGTAGATGCGGTATGGAATATAAGCGTGGATTTATAATCAACCGTAATTGATGTCTTGTAATTATTTATTTCAATATCGGGAACATTATCATCGCCGTGCGGGCTGATGTCCGTGCCGTCTGTTGTGCAGTTTTCCCACTTAATAACGGCGTTTTCATCGTTGATAACCGTGTCGCCGGGGTCAAAGACACAGTCTGAGAAGGATACTTTATATCCGTCAACATCCCTGACATAAAGATTGTTCAGAACGTTCCCTGTTGTTTTTGTAAAACGGCAGTCGGAAAATGAGGTGCCGTCCAATCTTATATTCCCGCCCCAGTTTATATATCTGCAGCTGCGGCTGGCAAACGGGTAATTGCAGCGAGTCTGTGACAGTGATGTGTCAAGCGTAAATGTGCAGTTTTCGACAACAGGTTTTACTTCGGTGCCGGCATAGGTGAAGGCGTAGCTGTGAGTAAAGTGCGAGTTTCTGACAAAGATGCTGCCCGATACGGCAGTTGCTATATACCGTTGACTGTGCCGGGCGTTGAATACGGTGCCGTCAATTATTACATCCGCCTCGCTCACAGAGGCAATACCGTTTGCATTGATTTCACAGTCGCTGACGGTCAGTGAGGGAATAATATCGTTTGCGCCGGGAGTGCCGTATATCTGAAAAGCCGCGCCCGAGTCGCTGTTGATTGTATTGACAGTAGAGCCGGTTACGCTCAGCGATTCGCATCCGAAACGCTCAATATACACGCAGTGGTCGCCGCCGTAAAGGTCGCCGTCGTTATAGAAATTGCAGTTGTTGACACTTGTTGTTCTGCTGTAGCCCTGAACGGGAATTTTGCAATCCGTGAACGTGCAGTTGTTTACGGTTATTGACTGCGGTATAAGGTCCGAATCAGTGGCTTTTCTGCCCCTTATTGCGGTAAGCCCGTTGATAAAATCACAGTTGTTGAAGGTGCCGCTGTTCTCCCATATTTCTGTGAGCACAATGTTGCTTGTGTTTTCATATTTTTCGCCGTGAGGGCTGGTTCCCGTTCTCTTGAGCGTGCTGACAAACACTATGTTGTCAAACTCCGATGCACCGTAGAAAGCGAGCGCCTTGCTGTCTGCGGGAATATTGCAGATTATTTTTGCTTTTTTGACAGAATCCGAAAACAAGTGCTTTTCGTAGGGCGAAAAAATATAAGCGCTGACAAGGTATTCCCCTGTGAGATATACATCTTTTGTTTTGCTTTTAAGGCACTTTTCAATGGCTTCGGTGTCGTCGGTTACGCCGTCTCCGGCTGCTCCGAACTGCTCGGGCGTGATATACTCTGCTGTCGAGAAGGCATCACAGGCAAAAGGCGACGCCGGAGACAAAACCGCACCGGCAAGCATTATTACCGTCGCAAACAAGCTTAATAACCTCTTCACTGCAATTCCTCCTTTTTTAACATCAATTTTATTAAAAAAGCAATATGCCGTTTATCCGTCTGCCCTGTTTTATTTCAGAAGTGTGTCGTAATATGCCGTGCACAGCAGGGTCGATGCAACGCCGTCCTGCGCAAGAATCTCGCTGTAGTTTTCTTCATCTGTGTCGCCGGAGCAGAAGAACGGGTCGTAAAAGCCGTTCTTGTCCTTTGTCTCAAGCTCCAGGTCAAGCACCGCTTTCAGATAATTCATAGGCGTGTCATCTTTATCCGGGGCGACGGAATAAAACTTTTCATAGCTCCGTGCAAGCCAGCCGACACACCACGCCTTGAATATCGGGTTACCGTTCATTTTTACCGCCTTGCTCCCGTCTGCTTTATCTGTCACTGTGAACATATGCGGCACTGTCGCTCTGACTGTTGCAACAGTCAGGTCATAATACTCTTTTTCACCTGTTATTTCATAGAGCAGTGAGCCGGCGTAAATCATTGTTGCCTGATTGTAAGTGCCCTTCCAGCCGTTTTTTGCACCGGATTCGACCCGGATATTGTCAATGAAGAGGTCGCCCTCACGCAAGGTGGAGTTCATCCAGTCATATATAATTATGCCCTTTTTAAGGTATTCTTCATTTTCCGTCAGCTGATAAGCAAGCAGAAAAGCTATTGCCGCAGGGGCGTTTGAACAGGCGTTTTTGCCGGAATATTCCGAAGACCAGTATATGCCGCCGCCAAGAACATCATCCCAGCCCGTCCAGATAAACTCAAGGTTTTTTTCGGCAGCTTCAAGCAGCGCGGGTTTGTTGAGCCGGGTATAACCCAGCAGGAGCTGAATGCAGACCCACTCGTTGTCGTCGTAATAGTAATCGCCTTCGTTGCCAGCCGAAGCATTGTAATAAGAAACGCCCTTGAATTCACCTTTCGGACTGTTTATGACGGCATCTTTCACAAGGTATCTGTCCATCCCCTTTGTGAGCATATCAACGTAATACAGCTTCAGAAGCGGATTTGCGGGAAAAAGTCTGTAAGCGTCGGCAGTGTTTTCAATGAGTGATGCCGCCGGCCAGACCGCAGCCGTGCCGCCTGTGTCAACGCGGTTTCTTGTTTTGTGGTTAAAAAGATTATAGCTCTTTGACAGAATGTTGAAGGTAAGTTCATATCCTGCGCAGGCGTATTCATTGCCCGCTATTGTTTTTGCCGCATCTGCCGGACCGCCGGCGGGTGTGCCGGCGCTTAAGAACACAGCGGCGCTTAATAATAATGAAATCAGTTTTTGAAATATAATACTCATATCAGCAGCAATCCATTTTAATCATCAAACATCATGTCAACAAACTCTGCCTCGTCAACCCATGACGCTTCATACTTAACCTTTGAAATCTGCGCCTTGCACCCGGGGCAGGTTCTGAACGCTTTTTTTGCCTTGAATCCGCAGGCAGAGCAGATGAATTCATCCGCCTTTAAATAATGAGTCTTCTGTATCCAAACAGGAGACTTTTTCTTTTGATTAAAAAACGACATTTCAATCCTCTTTTCAATATGTCAGTTTACTGTCATCGGACACAGTTTTTGCAATTCCGAGGTGATTCAGATTAAGTCCGCAGGCATTAATCATCCTTTCGGATAATGTCTTTGTTTTTCTGTGTTATTTGCTTTAGCAAACCCTTGCAGCCTTCGTGAATATCTCTGTATGCCGTTTCAAAATCTCCGCTATACCACGGGTCTGAAACATCACCGGGTCTTTCCGTAAAATCCATCAGCATAAATATTTTGCCGTCTTTGTCACCGCCGAAAAGCCGGTTTAAACTGCGAAGGTTGTATTTATCCATACAAACAATATAATCATATTTGTCATAATCTTCTGCAGATATCTGAACCGCTCTTTTACCACCGGTTGACAGCCCGTGTTTTGCAAGAACTTTTTTTGCAGGCGGATAGACCTCTGCGCCGATGCCGTTGCAGACATTCTCGCTGCTTGTTGCGCTTGAAGCAATCAGGAACTCTGCGCTTCTGCCGGCTTTTTCAACCATATCTTTAAAGATTATTTCCGCCATCGGGCTGCGGCAGATATTCCCGAGGCAGACGAACATAATTCCCGTCATAATTCTCCGTAATTACAGTATTTTTCCGATTTGATATTATTTGACTTATTTTATCATAAATGCAACTGCAATTTCAACTTTTTCGGCAGCGGTAACGGCAAAAATGCAGAGTAAACGGGCTTTAAAACATTTTATTGAATTGACGGATAATTCTTGTTATAATAAAAATGTTACAGAAAACCGTTGTGAATATCGGAATTGATAATATTAAATCTGCAAAACGGAGGTTATGATTTGAGCAAAAAAATAGTTGCGGTCAACGCAGGTCCCAGAAAGGGCAGAAACACCGACACACTGATTGATGAGGCAATCAGAGGTGCACAGGCGGAGGGTGCGCAGGTAATTAAGTTTGATTTGTTTCGCCTTGAAAAATACACCGGCTGTATTTCCTGCTTCGGCTGCAAAAAAGAAAAATTCAAAGGTCACTGTGTGTGCCGCGACGGTCTCACGCCCGTGCTTGACGCAATCCGCGAGGCAGACGGTCTGATTCTCGGCTCGCCGAATTATCTCAGCCAGATGACCGCCTCTTTCCGCGCACTGTATGAGCGGTTGATTTTTCAGAATCTCACTTACAATATTGAAACGCCATGCTGTAATGAAAGATTCATCCCCGTGCTTCTCATTATGACCAGTAACGCACCGGATGACAGATATACTGCACTGCTCGATGAATACCGGAACACCCTTAACCGTTTTATCGGACCCGCAGAGGTGCTTGTAAGCGGGAATACACTTCAGATTGACGATTATAATAAAACCGACTGGGTCTGGTCAATGTTTGACGTTGCCGAAAAGCAAAAACGCCATGAAACGGTTTTCCCTGCAGAATGCCGTAAGGCGTATGAAGCGGGACGCAATTTAGTTAAATGATTATTAATACCGAAAAGTGCATAAAGCCATAAAACAAAAAGGGGAAAGAGAAATGAAGATTCTTAAAAAAGCAACAGCTATTATCCTCTCCGCCGCAATTGTTGCGGTTTCGTCCGTCAGCGTTTTTGCCGCAAACGGAGATAAAGAGGGCTACGGATTTTTTGAGCGCGCATTTGACAGCGCATTCAGCGTTGTTCAGAACGGGCTTTTTGCAACTCTGACCGCTCTCAACGTCCGTTTCGGAATGACAAACGCAAAGGATTACAAAATCGGCGAAAGCGATTATTTCTATCCCGGAACAGACGGTAAGGCAAGCGGAACCGGCTGGAAAGCGGGCTTCGCCGACAACAGCGTCATACCCGAAAAATGGCGACGTGACGCACAGGGCAACCCGGACCCCGACGGCTACTGCCTTGACAAGATGCACAGCGGCGGCGGCTACCAGGCGGAAATAGATAAAATCTACTCCGGTCAGAACGTCAATGTTCTTGTTCTTACAAACGGCTGCGACACAAACGGCAACGGCAAAAGCGACCTTATAATTATGGTGAGCGTTGACGGCGTCGGCATAACAAGTCTGACCTGCCGCGATATAAGAAAGGGCATAGAAGAGAAGCTCAGCCGATACGGCATTACATCCGAAGACATTATCTCCTGCACGGTAAGCGCAACCCACTGCCACGCAGGTCTTGACATTCAGGGAATGTATTGGAAGAGAATACTCGGCGTTCTTGCCGTCAACCTTATCAAGCGGTTTATTCCCGGTCAGTATATGCTCACTCTCGAAGAGGATATGCACGACACACTCGTTGAAAAAACCTCCGATGCCGTTGACAGAGCATTCTCCGGTATGGAGAGCGGTAACCTCTCCTTCTTCAACACCGGTGAGGTCATCGGCGCAAGAGACAAGTTCAACAGCGGCGCAAAAACCCAGAACAAATTCTCATCGTTCCTTTTCGAATCGGAAAGCGGCAAGAAGACTATCGTCTCCAACATCGGCGCCCATCCCGTCTCCGCAAATGCGCAGAGCACGCATATGACCGACTGCGACTACCCCTACTATATGAAGCTTGCAATGAAAGATGCGGGTTATGACTTCCTGTTTATTCAGGGAGCACAGGCAGGCGTCTCAACAGCAGATGCCGAAATCGGCAGGGATGCCGAAGCGTGGGCGGCTTCAAAGGCACTTTCAAGAGACGAATGGGTAAGCAGATACGGCGAAGAGATTACGGCGGAGCTTTATGAGGGCTGCGAGCCCGGCTTTGCCGATATGTATAAAAAGGGCTATGCCCTTGCACATTTTGTAATTGACGCTTCAGGCGAAAAGAAAGAGGTTGCCCCCGTTGTCAATATAAAAGCAACGGAGATGCTTATCGACTGCGACTTCGGTCTTCTGCAGCTCGGCGCTTCGTCCGGCGTGCTCGGCTTCAACGCTGTGCGTTCCTCAACGGCGAAAAGCGGTTACGGCGTAATTGTTGAAATCGGCTATATTGAGCTCGGCGAAGACGTCGCCTTCATAACCGTTCCCGGTGAGCTTTCACCCGCCTGCGTTTACGGCACAAAAGAGGGCTATGACGGGAACACCAAATGGGAGGGTCCGCAGTCCTGGAGCAGTAAGAACTGGGAATACAGAACGCTTGAAGATATGGTCAGGGAAGCATCGGCTGATGAAGATAAGCAGGTAATTGTAATGGGCATCACAAACGACGCCATCGGCTATAATCTGCCCGACACTATCACAACAAAAGGCATTATCACTCCCCTTGTAATTTACAACGGCGACGGCGGCGATGAGATTGCCAACTCAATGCTTCTTACGCTCTCCGGCAAAAGTGCTTCCGACATAGTAAAGGGCTTCGGCGCTCTTCTCGGCGTCAAGGCGAAAAAATAAAAAACAGCAAAAATGTGCCGCTCACATAACGTGGGCGGCAGTTTTTTGTATCTTATTCTTATTATTTGAAGAGCGGGTCCAAAAATCTCTTCACCGCGGAAAACAAAAATCTTATAAAATTCAGGAATGTCGGAGCGGTTCTGAATCTTGCAAATTCATCGGGTGCGCCCGTTACGGGATAAATCGTGTCGGCGTCGTCATCCGCCTCTGAAAACTGCGGGAATTTTTCAAACGAGTCAACGTTAACTTCATCACTTGTCATAACAAGATTAAACAACTCGTCAATGCCTGCGTTGCCGTTGCAGTGAAGCCAGTCGCGCACAAACCAGGTGCACTCGGGCAGGGCGCAGGTTGAAGCATCAATCATATTGTCGGGCGAAAGGTAATCTCTGTTTTTCAGGGCGTTGAGGTATCCGGCGTCAAGCGGTTCCTTGACATTGCCGCAGGTAGCGCCGAGCGATGCGTATTTTGTGTCAACAGTTCCGTCCGATGTTGATTTCCACAGAGTTACAAGCGGAGTTCTCTGCACATTGTATCCGCAGATTATGCAGACTTTCACACCGTTCTGCCTTGCCGATTTAAGATTGTTCTCAATATTCGCCATGGCGGTTCTGTAGGCAAAAACCTTGTCGTGAAGCCCACCCTGTCCGGGAAGCTTCATAAACTTTACCGCTTCATCGAAATATTCTTCGGGCACAAACGCCCATATACCGGGCAGAGTGCCGAAAACCGGAATAAGTGCGTCGCTGAAGACTTTGTCTCCGACTTCTTTTATAAGTCTGTCGCCCAGGGCGCACAGGGCATCGACAATTCCCGCGCCCTTGAGAACATCAAGAAGGGCGTAGAGTGTTCCCTCAATAAAATCATCGGCAAAACCCGTTTCAAGGAAGGGAATCGCATCCTCGCCGTAACGGGTGAGCGACGTTGAGTTAATCTCGATTTTGCCGCAGAACGCTTCACCCGCAACCGCCGTGCCGAGCAAGGGGCAGCAGCGGCAGATTATTACATCAATGCCGTCGTAACCGTATTTGTCAAGATAGGCGGAAAGAACCACGCCGCCCATACTTGAGCATTTCAGCTTGACGCTGTTGTGCCCCGTGAGCGCCTTCACCTGCTCTATGAATTCATATAGTCTGTCGGCGTGCTCATAGGGGTCAAGGCGGAAATCATAATCAAAGTAATAATCGCTGTCCGGACCGTGCCTGCTGCCGGTCGGAACATTGAGCTCGGGCGTTGTGACGTTTGCTTTTGATTTGCCCTCGCCGTCAAGTGCCAGATCGCCGAAACAGGCGTTGACAAACTCAACAAGCGCACTTCCGAGCATGTCGCTGTTGCGAAGCAGAAGCCCTTTTGTTATTCCGGGCAGAACCTTTCCGAGTTTGGAGAGAAGAAATTTTGTGTCAATCTTCCACAGCTGCTGCTCGTTTTTTGTGCCCGCATCCCTGACTATCGGCGTGCAGCCGAGCGGACCGACATATATTATCGGTGAAAATCCGCATTTGCACCCGTCATCCGCAAAAGCGGGCGCCGATGTGCACAACACAATAACAGCGCAAAGAACAAGCGAAACAATCTTTTTCATCTGCGTCTCTCCTTTTTTGAAACAGAGTTTTATTTTATTCTGTAATCTATTTTTGCCTTTTTAGCCTGCGAGTGCTGGAGCTTTCGGGGAATTAGATACAGCCTGCCGTCTTTTATCAGGCGGTAGCCGGTCTGATGGTATGAAAAAGAAACACCCTTTTCAACACACTGCCTTCTTATGTCAAGCACCCAGTCAAAATTGCAGGGTCTTGCATAAGCGCCCGACTCCCCTCCAACCGAAACACCCGGAACCGCCCCGTTGAGATAGCGTGAAATGTCAATGCGCTCCAGCATTGGCTCTATGCCTATTGTTCTGTGCTTTATGGGCGCATTTATGAATATGGGCAGGCGGTAATCCGCCATTGCCTGGTTTTCAACCGTGCAGCCGATTGTGACGTTGTCATAGCCGTCGCCCCAGTCGTCCGGAACACACTGCACAAACCTGTCAATACGCTTTGTGTAGAACATAAACATACAGTCGCTCCGCTCTTTTATCATCGCCCACGCTTCAGCTCTCCAGACGTCTGCGTCTGGCAGAAGAAAGTCGGAGGTAAAGCAGGTATATACATACGAGCCTGAGGGAATCTTATATTCGCCGCTCCTTGTTTTCATAACGGGCAGACGGAAGTTGCCTGTTTTTTTGCAGATGCTGCTCTCACAACCCTTTTCGTGCAGGGCGTCAAGGCGGTAAACATAGCAGTTTTTGCATCCCGGGCTGATTTTCGTGCAGCCGTGCCACGGATTCCATCCCGCCGCCATTTCAGCGAACCGGGTTTTTAAGGTTGTATGTCATCTCGCACATTGTTTCATCGGCGGAGTCATAACGCCACTCGCCGTTATAGAAATCTCTGCCCCTGACATACACTTCATTTTCATAGACCTCGACCTCAATGCCGATTCCGCTCTCTTTGTAAATCTCATTGTCACCGCTTCCGGCGAGCTCCGTAAGACGCGGCAGATAGATTTCGGGGTAGCCGTCATCATCGTGGAAGGACCAAAACAGATAAAGCGGCATATGTGTATGACCGACAAAGCTTACAAGGTCGTGCTCTTCGTTGTATTGAGCGAGCATGTCGGTAAGCTTTGAAGTCTCCTCACCCGTTGCGTCAACAACATCATTTGCAGGGTAGTGAGAAAAGATAAACGCAGGTTTTCCGCTCTGCGCCGCTTTTTCAAGAACTCCCTCAAGCCAGGCAAACTGCTCGTCGCTTATATACATTTCATAAACTTCCTGCGCTTCCATACCGAGCACAATAAAAAAGCAGCCGTCAACAACTTCATAATAATACGGGCGCTCAAGCTGCCTGCCGAAAAATGCCGCAGTGTAGTCATACCAGCGGTTCTGCAGGGTTTTGTAATCACCCTCGCCGTTGCCTATGTCGTGGTTGCCGAGGGCAGGAAGAATGTTTTCACCGCCCAGAAGCATTGAAGCGGCTCCGTGAAAGAGCAGGTTTTCTATAGTCTGCCCGTTCATCGTATTGTCACCCAAAAAGATTATTGCGTCGTTGCCGCTTTTGTTCTTTTTAACGTTCTGCAGGGCTCTGACAAAGACCTGATAGCGCGCAAAATTGTTGCCCTCTATGTGCGAATCGGAAAGAACGGTAAAATTCAGTTTGCAGCTTCCGGGCTCACTGACATCATACTCTGCGGTTTTGCCCGAGCCGGCGGGAATAAGCATAACAAGGGTAATGATTGCGGCTGCAAATTTAAGAAAGAGCGACTTGATAAACACTGTGTGAATGCCTCCTCATTTGTTATGGGTTTATTATACCCTGCGCGAAAAATAATTGCAACAAAAACAGTCCTCTCTCTTCCTTGCATTTTTACAATAGTATGTTATTATTATCTCAGGAAGTTTCAAAATAATTCTTTTGAGGTGGCTGATATGTTAAGAGCGGTTATCAAAGCGGTAATCTCGTTTTTTCTCAGCGTAAGCGCACTTTTCAACTCCTTTGCCGGTCAGATTTCAGGCAAACCCTACACAAAGGGCAGCGAGGTTGATATGAGCAAATTTGAACTTGTCTGGAGCGACGAGTTTAAAGGCGACACCCTTGACAGAACAAAATGGGATTTTTCCTGGTGGATTACCGAGCGCAAGGGCGGCTACTGGCACGAGGATATGGTGCGTGTCGAAGACGGCAATCTTGTAATTTCCGCCGATTACAAAAACGAGGCCCTGCCCTACCGCTACACGGAATATGACTGGGTAAAGCCCTACAAGCCCGGCTGGTATACAGGCAAGGTCGTCAGCCGCAACAAGTTTGAGCAGTCATACGGCTATTTTGAAGTGCGCTGCATTCTGCCTGCGGCTACGGGTATGTGGAGCGCTTTCTGGCTTATGAACGACGACGGCGTTTATAACGTTGACGGCTCGGGCGCCGACGGCACAGAGGTTGATATTTTTGAATCATTTTATTATAAAGATTACGCCTGGGGCGGAGACTACATCTCCTCGGGTATTCACTATGACGGCTACGGCGACGACCACAAGGGCGCATCAATAGGCAAATGCTACCTTGAAAACGACCCGTATAACGAATACAACACCTACGGTCTCGAATGGACGAAGGACGAATATATCTTCTACATAAACGGCAAAGAAACGGGGCGTCTAACCCCCGACGGCGGCGTTTCGGTCAACCCCGAATATATCCTGCTCTCCTGCGAATTTGCAGGTGAAAACGGTGTGCAGAGCTCCGACCGTCACGGCACGGGCGAAATAAACAAAACCCCGAAGGAGAACTGGCCAGCGGAGTTCAAGGTGGATTATGTCAGATGCTACCAATATAAAGATTTGCTTTAAAAGTTTTTGACAGGTGTTTTATTATGCAGGGATTGCTTTTGAAAATATCGCGGCTGTTTGCCGCCCTGGTTATTGTGCTCACGGCAAATATTCCGGCGGCTCAGCCCGTTCCCGCGCCCGATTATGAGACGCTTGCGGAAGAAGAGGCGGCATGGCTGTGGGAGCAGCAGCTTTCGAACGGGGCGTTCGCCTTCCGTGCGGATGCAAAAGGCGAGGTTCTCGTAAACCCGTATTTCTCCGCCTTTGCCGCAATTGCCCTCACCGCTTATGACGGGAGCGCACAGGCAAAAGAAAATATTGCCCGGCATATAAACTGGCATTTTGAGCATCTCAACACTGCCGATGAAGACCCCTGCCGGCTTGCGGGAACGATTTTTGACTATTACTATACCCTCTCGCCCGACGGCACGGCGGCAAACGAGCGGACAGATAAAAAATACGACTCAACCGACTCCTACAGCGCTGTTTTTCTATGCCTTCTGAGAGATTATTGCAGACGCTACGGTGATACTGAGATTCTCAGAAAAAATACGGAGAATATAGACCTTGTTGCAAATGTTCTCTATGCCACGCAGACTTCGGGTTATTCTTCGGCACGCCCCGATTATCCCGTAATGTATCTTATGGATAACTGCGAGGTTTACGCAGGGCTCAACGCTGCGGCGGAAATCTATGAAATAACCGGAAACAAAGAGCAGAAAGAAAAGGCGGAATCACTTGCAAGTCATTATGAAAAGGCTTTTGTGCGCGACTGGTGGCGGTTTGACCACTTCAGCTATGCCCTGACTCCGTTGTTTTCGGGAATAAACAAGGCCGAAAGCTTTTCTTATGAGAGATTTTATCCCGATGCGGCTTCTCAGGTTTACCCCGTTGTTTTCGGGCTCGTTCCGACGGACGGCAGGCAGGCAAAAATCGCCTATGCCCGTCTCTGCAACGAAATAAAATGGGAGAATCTTGAGCATATAACCTCCGGCGCAGACGGCTTTTACTGGGGAATGCTCGCCCTTGCAGGAGCAAAAATGGGCGATGAAAACCGCGTCAACTCATATCTTTCTGCTTACACACAGGCAGTGGGAGCACAGCGTAACTACCCGCTTTACTGTATGGACAGCGCCCTTGTGTTACTCACCCTTGTTGAAATGCAGGGCGGTTGATTTACAACCGAATTATATATAAATATCAAAACGGCCCATCCTCACGGATGAGCCGCTTTATTATTTGTCAGTTGCCGAAATTGAAGCCGAAGCCGTCGCTGCCGAAGGGATAGAGATTGGGTGCTGTTGTTGTTTCTTCGGGAACCGAGTTGCCCTTGTCTTCAACAAGTGTTACCTCAACATCAAATTTCTGAACGGAGTAGTCGTTGTTAATCCTGCCGATTGTAAGTCTGAGCTTGTCGCCCGCCTTTGCGCTGTCAATCTTTTCAAACAGAACATCCGCCTTGTCGAGGTCTTTGCCGTCAACGGCAATAATCATATCATACTGCTTTACCTGTGTGCCTGCAAGACTTGAATCGGGGGAGATTGACTGGATTATCAGCGCGCCCGAGGGCAGATTGTTGTAACGGGCTATCATGCTGTATTGCGTGCTTGAACTCAGCGGATAATATGTAATGCCTATCTTCGCTCTGTCTTTGACATAGCCGTAGCTGATTAAGTCATTTGCAATTTTGACCGCCTGGTTGATGGGTATTGCAAATCCCATTCCCTCGTATGAGGCGGAGGCGATTTTCTGTGAGTTTATGCCGATTACCTGACCGTAAGCGTTTACAAGCGCACCGCCCGAGTTGCCGGGGTTGATTGCCGCCGTGTGCTGAATACAGCTCATCGTGTAGCCGATTTCACTTGAAATGGGTCTGTCAATGGCGGAAACAATACCGTCTGTGAACGAGCCGAAGAATTCAATTCCTCCGGGGTTACCTACGGCGTAAACCGAGGAGCCGACCTTGAGTGCCGAAGAATCGCCGATTTCGCATACCGACAGCCCTGCCGCTTTAATACGGAGAACACCTACATCGGTTTTAACATCGTAGCCGACTATTTCCGCATCATAGGCGGTTCCGTCTTCAAGCTGAACCTTGACGCTGACGTTTTTGTCGTCAATAACGTGGGCGCAGGTGAGAACGTAGGTGTATTTGTTGCTGTCATCCGCTTTGGACTCAATGGGAACAAGTATGCCCGAGCCCTGACCTGCCGCAGATGAAGAATCGGCGTTTGTGTAAACGAGAACGCCCGCGCAGCTCTCCCTCGCCTTTTCGGCTATGGCGTCAGTAGTAAGAGCGTTTTTCTCACTCGGAACTGCGCTGACCGCAATTTTGACATCGGAGCCGCTGTCGGCCGCCTGTGTGTCCGAGCCGTCCGACGGAGCCTGCTCTGAAATTCCGGGAACGCTGTCGTCGTCGCCCTTTCTGACGGCAGAGGAATGTCTGAGAACAATTCCCGTTCCGACCAGAGCGGCAATAAGAATAACCGCTGTAATGACGGCAAATACTATTTTGCCCGCTCCCTTCTTTTCGGGCACCTGTGCGGAAGGCACGGGTGCAGGTGTGGGAGCACCGTAGGGCTGACGGTAATCCGGCTGAACCGGTCTCTGCGCCTGCCCGTTGTATCTCTGCTGGTAGGGGTTATACTGCCCGCCGTTGCTGTAAGGGTTGGCGTTGCCGTTTTGCGGCCTTGCATAAGGGTTCGGCTGACCGTAGCCGGGGGTGCCGTAATTCTGACGGGGCGGATAGCCCTGACCGATGTATTGGCCTGTTCTTGCGTCATAGTTTCCCGAAGGTGCGTTGTTCTGAGAGGGTGCAGCCGTCGGTGCTGAGGGCGGTGTTGAGGGCTGCTGCGAAGCCGCTGCCTGTCTGCGGTATTCCTCCGCCTGCGAAGCATAGGGGTTTACGGGCTCTTCTGTTGCGGGAGCATCCGGTATTGCTTCTTCGGGCGCCTTCGGTGTTTCGCTCATTTGCTGAGCGGCGGGTGTTTCGGAATCCGTGTTTTCGGTGTATTCGGTTTTTTCGTTTAATTCTTCGTTATTGAATTCGTCCATAACTCGTTCCTCCTTTTATTTCTTCTCCTGCATTATCTCACAGATTTATTAACAAATCTTTACGCAGGGCGAAATAAAATGTTAACTATTTAACAATCTATATTTAATATTAATGCCGACAGGGCTTTCACCCGGCGGCATCAATAATAATTACATTTTTATTTCGGCAGCCAGAATATAAAATCGGTGCGCTCGTCAATCACGCTGTGCGCCCTGATTCTGCCGTTGTGAAGTTCGACAAGCATTTTGACAAGGTAGAGCCCCATGCCTGCGCTCTTTGCGTCATAGCTTCTGGATTTGTCAACCTTGTAAAAGCGCTCGAAAATCTTTTCGGTTTCTTCAGACTCTATGCCGTGACCGCTGTTTGAAATTCTGACCGTTATTCTGTCTGCTCCGTCTGCCGCGTCAACTTCAATGAATCCGCCCTCGGGAGTGTATTTGACGGCGTTGTCAACAAGATTGAATATGACCTGGTAAATCATATCGCGGTCGGCTTTTATGTTGAGCTGTCTGAAGGTTTCAAGCCCGCGGACATCGATTTGCTTGTCATCAATCATCTGCTCGAAGCTTATGAGCGTTGTTACAATCATTTCGGAAATATCAAATTCCGTGGGGTTGAGTTTAACCTCGCCCGACTCAATACGGCTGAGGTTCAGCATCTGCTCGACAAGCCGCTTGAGCCGCTTGACCTCTTCCGAGACAATGCCAAGATACTGCTCCTGCCTGTCCTCTCCGATTGTGCCGTCAAGAATGCCGTCAACAAAGCCGCCTATTGTTGTCATCGGCGTTTTGAGCTCGTGCGAAACGTTTGCAATAAAACTGCGCCTTGACGACTCAAGCGTTGCAAGGTCCTGTGCCATTGAATTGAACGCTTCAATCAGCGTGGAGATTTCATCGCTCTTGCGGCTATTTTTGCTGCCTGCAGGAATTCTGTATGAAAAATCACCGTTTGCGTAGCGCTTTGCCGCCTCCGACATAAGCCGCAGGGGCTTTGTCGTTCTTGCCGTGGTGATGTATGCAACAACCAGCGCAAACAGAATGCCTATGAGCGAAGCGTATAAGAACATTCTGAAAATTGTCAGAATATAAGGCGCAAGCCCTCTTGTGAGCGACTGAGTTGCAAAAACCACCGCCACCGTCTCCTCGCCGACTTTTACTGGCGAGCTGACAATAAAGCTCAGACTGTCGAGCGTGCCGTCAAGATCACCCGTAAACGAGCAGGATCTGTCAACGGCCATTCTCATAGTCTTCTCATCGATTTTGTATGCGCCGTGCAGCATGCACGAGCCGGTGTAGAGCGAAAATCCGGATTTCAGAACATCCTTACAGTAGATAATATCGCCCTCGGTGTCAACAACAAAAATGTCCGCTTCAATAGCCGATGATATCTGGTTCAGGTTGTTGCATATCATCATAATTGAGCCCTTGCGGTTTTCGCCCATATACTCTGAGCTGAGCACGTCTGCGGTGTTGATTGCAACCGAGTAAACGTTCTTTTTGAGCAGTTCCGCTTTCTCGTTGGTCCAGTAGCTTGAAACAAAGACCATAAGTGACATGCCGGCTATCATAAGCGTGCCGAGAAGCATAAGCGTTGATGTCAGAAAAAACCTGCGGAACAGCGATGAACGCCGTATTTTCGCCTTGGGTTTATCGGGATTTGCTGCATTGAACTGCATTTTCATATTGTATTATTCTTTAGTGGCAAATTTGTAGCCGACGCTCCACACGGTTTTGAGTTCCCATTTATCCGACACGCCCTCAAGCTTTTCGCGAAGGCGTTTTACATGAACGTCAACCGTTCTGGAGTCGCCGTAATAGTCAAAGCCCCAGACCTCGTCAAGGAGCTCGTCGCGTGTGAAAACCCTGTTCGGGTTGCTTGCAAGGTGGTAGATAAGCTCCATCTCTTTAGGCGGAGTGTCAACCTTTTTGCCGTCAACCGTAAGCTCGTAGTTGGTAAGGTTAATCACAAGCTTGTCGTAGCGGACCTCTTTGATGTTCTCCTGCTTGTCGGAGCCCGTTCTGCGGAGAACGGCGCGGATTCTCGCAAGAACCTCTTTTGCATCAAACGGCTTTGTGACATAGTCGTCCGCTCCGAGTTCGAAGCCGAGAACCTTGTCAAAGGTTTCGCCCTTTGCCGTAAGCATAATAATCGGCTTGTCGGAGAATTTGCGGACCTCTCTGCAGACCTGCCAGCCGTCAAGCTCGGGCAGCATTATGTCAAGAATCATAAGGTCGGGGTTTTCTTCCTGAAACTTTTTGACAGCGGAAGCGCCGTCATTGGCAATCAGAACCTCGTAACCGTCCTTTTCAAGGTAAAGTCTGAGCAGTTCGCATATATTGGTGTCGTCATCAACAACAAGGATTTTTTCGGATGCCATAGATATTCCTCCTCAAGTATTCTTTGATGACATATTACTATATGATTTTTAATGGAGTGTGAATTACAATGTGATAAATTGTAAACAATGCTTTATTTTTTTGTGTCGAAAAGGCCTCGTATAATTGCGCTCGCACCCGTTCTCATAACAGAGCTCAGGGCATTTGTAGCCGCACGCTTCGCCATTGTCTGAGCCGAGGTCTTCTTGCCGCCGAGCACGGAGTTTATCATATTTGTGCTGACAGACCTTGCGACCGATGAGGTTGCGCTGGTAACCGCTTTTTTGGCCGCCTTTGAAACCTCGTTTTTCTTTTTATCCTTTTCTTTCTGGGCTTTTTTCGCCTCTTTTTCTTCTTCGGCCTTTCTCTTCTTTTCTTCTCTTTCTTCAGCCGCAAGCTTTTTCTGCTCCTCGGCTTCCGCCTTTTTGCGTTCTCTCTCTTCGGCGGCGAGTCTCTTCTGTTCCTCCGCCTCTGCCTTCAGGCGCTCCGCTTCGGCTTTTTTCTCCGCCTCTTCAGCCGCCTTGCGTTCTGCCTCTGCGGCTTTTTCTTCATCGGCCATTTTCTTTGCCACCATTATTTTTTCATAAGCCGACTCTCTGTCAACCTCTTCGTTGTATTTGAGAGCGAACTCATCCGTCTTAATGGTATTATTGACAACCTCATCGGCAGATGCGCCCATAAGACTCTGCGGAGGCAGAATCTTTGCGTTTTCAACTATTGAAGGAATACCCTTTGCGTCGAGGAAGCTTACAAGCGCCTCGCCTGTGCCGAGAGCCATAAGTGCTTCTTCTGTGTCAAATTCGGGATTCGCGCGGAATGCGTTTGCCGCTGCGCGGACTGCCTTCTGCTCGGAGGGAGTGTATGCCCTGAGACCGTGCTGAACACGGTTTGAAAGCTGAGCCAGAACCTCGTCGGGAATATCCGACGGCGACTGTGTGACGAAATAGACGCCGACACCCTTTGAGCGGATAAGCTTTACCAGCTGAACGATTTTCTGAAGAAGTGCTTTCGAGCAGTCGGTGAAAAGCATGTGCGCTTCGTCAAAGAAGAAAACAAGTCTCGGTTTTTCAACGTCGCCGACTTCGGGAAGCTTTTCAAACAGTTCGCTGAGCATCCAGAGCAGGAAGGTGGCGTATGCCGCAGGGCTCTGAATAATGCGGACGCTTGAAAGTATGTTGATATATCCCCTGCCGTTAATATCGGTGCGGATAAAATCTCTTATGTCAAGCATCGGCTCGCCGAAAACATCGTTGCCGCCCTCATCCTCAAGCTTGAGAAGGGCGCGCTGAATTGCGCCTATGCTCGCCGTAGCCACGCTGCCGTATTCAAGCGAGAATTCCTCTCTGTTTTCGCCCACGTAAGCAACCATAGCGCGCAGGTCCTTGAGGTCGAGAAGCTCCATGCCGACATTGTCCGCCACGCGGAATACGATGTTGAGCACGCCCGCCTGAACATCTGTGAGTTCAAGCAGCTTTGCAAGGAGTGTCGGGCCCATATCTGTCACGGTAACACGAACATTGTTGCCTTTTTCTCCGAAAATATCCCAGAATCTTGTCGGGTAGCTTTTATAACTGAAATCTTCAATGCCGAATCTTTCGATTCGTTTCTTCATATCATCGCTGTCAACGCCGGGTGTGCACATACCCGAGAGGTCGCCCTTGACGTCGCTGAAAAATACGGGCACACCCATATCGCTGAATGACTCGGCCATAACCTTCATTGTTATTGTTTTACCGGTGCCGGTGGCGCCTGCGATAATGCCGTGGCGGTTTGCCATTTTGGGCTCAAGATATATGCGCTCGCCCGAGGCGGAATTTGCAACCCAGATTTTGCTGTCACTGAACATTTATAATTCCTCCCGATAATTATTTCTTAATATAGAATTTGAACATTGTGGTCGATTCAAACTTCCCGCCTGCATCAACCGTGCACTGCGGGAACGAGGGGGTGTTCGGAGTGTTGGGATAAAACTGTGTTTCAAGGCAGAATCCGGCGTGCTGAATAATCGGCTTGCCTCCCTTTCCCGCTCTTGTGCCGTTGAGGAAGTTGCCTGTATAAAGCTGAACACCGACAAGGTCAGTGTAAACATCCATCGCCCTGCCGCTCTGCGGGTCATAAGCGGTAACAGCGGGGCCGTCGCCGTCATTTAAGCAGAAGTTGTGGTCATAACCCCTGCACATTTTAAGCTGTTCGTCATCTGCGCCTATATCTCTGCCGATGGGTTTCGGCTCCCTGAAATCAAATGCCGTGCCTTCAACCTTTCTGAGTTCACCCGTGGGGATGCTGTCTTCGTCCGTGGGAGTATAGCAATCGGCGTCGATTTTAAGCACCGTTGAAAGAATGTCCCCGCTGCCTTCGCCCGCAAGGTTGAAATATGCGTGGTTTGTCAGGTTGATTACCGTCTTTTTATCGGTTTTTGCAAAGTAGTCGATTTTAAGCTCGTTTCTGTCGGAGAAGGTAAAAACAACTTTAAAATCAACGTTTCCGGGGAAACCCTGCGCGCCGTCGGGACTGCTGTATGACATTTCAACAGCGTTGTCGTCAATAATAATGGCGTTCCAGACCGAGTGTGAAAGCTCTCCGCCGCCGTGAAGGCAGGTTTTACCCTTCTCGTTCTGCGTCAGCTTGTATTCAACACCGTCAATTGAAAAAGTTCCGTTCTCAATACGGTTTGCGTATCTGCCGACTGTCTGACCCTGATAGTTTGAGCGTGTTTCATGCCCTTCAATATCATCAAAGCCGATAAGAATGTCGGCAAGCTCGCCGTTTTTGTCAGGCACGCAGATTCTGTCAATCGTCGCACCGTAGGTAATCAGGTCAACGCAGGCACCCGGATTGTTGGTGATTCTGTAAAGAAAAACATCCTCTCCGCCTGCCGTTTTGCCGTATAAACTCTTCTCAATCATATCAAAACACTCCCATAATATTATTATCAATTTATGACTTAATAATTATATAACGGAATATATATTAATGTCAATAAATGATTAAACCGCAGAGACCCGCCGGCTGCACATTATTTCCGGTTGACAAACCCCGACTTATTTGATAGAATAATCAAGCTGCCGGGGAATGCCCGCGGCGGCGGCAGTTTGACTGTGAGGAGAGTTGTCCGAGTGGTCGAAGGTGCAGCACTCGAAATGCTGTGTTCAGAAATGAACCCAGGGTTCGAATCCCTGACTCTCCGCCAAATAAAAGAAGTTGAGGCAAAGCCTCGACTTTTTTTATTTTGTATGATAAATAAGGGATTCGAACAGTGAGGAAATCTGAGGAA
>JAEEYU010000025.1 GCA_016288315.1 Clostridiaceae bacterium
GGAACGATTCTGCCGTCAACCTTTGCGCCCGTCATTCTGTTGCCGACAGCCGAGTGAACGGCGTAGGCAAAATCGATTACGGTTGAGCCGACGGGAAGGTTGAAAACATCGCCTTTGGGCGTAAAGACGAAAACCTCTTCGGGAGCAAGGTCACTTTTGATTGTGCTGACAAGGTCCTCGACATCTTCAGAATCTTTCTGGTCGTCAAGGAGCTGTCTTATCCACGAAAGTCTTTCTTCAAATTTTACTTTGCCGGAAATACCGAGTTTGTATTTCCAGTGCGCGGCAATACCGTATTCCGCAGTGTGGTGCATCTCCCACGTTCTTATCTGAACTTCAAAGGGAATGCCCTCTTTGCCGATAACGGTTGTGTGAAGCGACTGATACATATTCGGTTTGGGTGTGGAAATATAATCCTTGAACCTGCCCGGTATTGACTGGAACATATCGTGAATAAGTCCGAGACAGTTGTAGCAGTCGGTAATTGAATCGACAATGATTCTTATTGCGTATATGTCGTAAATCTCGTCAAATTCCTTGCCCTGAATATACATTTTGCGGTAGATTCCGTGAACGGATTTGATTCTGCCGCTTACCTTCGCTCCGCTGACTTCGGGAACAACACGCTTTTCTACCCTGTCTTTAATCTCCTGCAAAAACTCGTTTCTTGTTTTGCTCTGCGCTTCGAGTTTTTCTTTGATATCATTATAAGCAATCGGGTCGAGGTAGCTGATTGCAAGGTCCTCAAGCTCCTCTTTGATAGGTCTGATACCGAGGCGGTGAGCTATCGGAGCGTAAATCTCAATAGTCTCAACCGAAATGTCTCTGCGCTTTTTTTCGCTTTTGAACATAAGCGTGCGCATATTGTGAAGGCGGTCGGCAAGCTTTATGATGATGACTCTGATGTCTTTTGACATGGCGAGCAGCATTTTGCGGATATTTTCCGCCTGCTGTTCCTCCCTGCCGGAGCGGACGGTTGAGACGCCCTCCTCTTTTGTGCTGATGGGAACCTGACCTATTTTGGTTACCCCGTCAACAAGTTCGGCAATTTCTGAGCCGAATTCGTTTTCTATATCTTTGAGCGAATAGCCGGTGTCTTCAACAACATCGTGTAACAGGGCGGCGGCTATTGACTGGTGGTCAAGACCCAGATCCGCAAGTATTTTTGCAACCGAAAGAGGGTGAACAATATACGGCTGACCGGACTGTCTTTTCTGATTGATGTGGGCGGCATGTGAAAACTCGTAAGCTTTGCGCACAACTGCAAGATCCTCTTCGGGGAACGAAGAAATTGCGGAGAAAAGCGCGTCAAGGCAGCCCTCCTCCGTTTCGCAGCCGGGTTCAAAATAGTTATTCTTTTTGAAATGTTCGTTATCCATACAGCCCTCTGATATTATAAGTAGCTTCTGATTCTTTTCATAAGAACGGAATCGTTGAGATCAACCTTGCCGTTTGTTTCGGCAACGGTAAGTCTGCCCGAGTGTGTTTTTGCAACAACTCCCATCTCAATCATCACGGCAATCGAAACAGCAACTTTGCAGTAGTTTGTTCCGTCATCGTTGAGATGAAGGCAAATCTGCTCGTAACTGTCTTCAACGGGTTTTGACATTTTGATATGTTTGAAGACCTCAACCTGAATTTCACGCTCCGGTAACGCCATAAGCGCCTGGCCGGATGTAAGGGGCATTTCGCCGAGAACCTTTTCAAAAAGGCGCTGACCGCTGAGCACTTTGTTTTCATCCGTATGAGAAGGTCTTATATTTTTGACACTGACTGAAATTCTCGTTTCGCCGTTGTAGATGTTTCTGTCAAGCGTGACGGCAAGGTCAACAACGTCTCCCCGTGAATACGGGAACAGTTTTTCCTGCATACCGAACCATACAACTCCGGTGCGGACATCGCCCTTTGAGATTGTCATACGCATATGTCTGCCGTCGCCTATTGCGCCGAAATCTTCAATTTTAACGCCGTAAAGACCGAAGCAGGGAGTGGGGTTGCCCGCTCCGAACGGCTCCATAACGTCGAGAGCATTGAGAATGTCAAGACTTATCTGGGCGGGTTTTAAACGGCAGTCGATTTTCTGAACGGGGAACGGCATTTCAATACCGTCGGCGTAATCATTTATTCTTATTCTGAATTCTTCAATTCTGTTGCAGTTGAGGCCTATGCCTGCGGCGAGCGTGTGACCGCCGTAATGCGTTAAGCAGTCGCTTACCGCTTCAATGGCTTTGAAAATTGAAAAGCCCTCTATGCTGCGGCAGGAGCCCCTTGCCTCGCTGCCGTTTCTTGAAATAACTATTGCGGGTTTACCATAGCGTTCGGCTATGCGGGAGGCAACAATTCCGATAACGCCCTGATGCCAGCCCTCCGAATCAACTACTATTATACTGTCGCGTGTAAGCGACGGCTTCTGAGCGAACAAGGCGCTGACTTCATTGAAAATCTCTGTTTCGGTTTTCTGGCGTGACTGGTTCATTGACTGAATCTCATCAACGAGTCTCTCGGCGGTGAATTCGTCATCACACAGCAGCAAATCAAGCGCCTTCTCGGCAGAGCCCATTCTTCCGGTAGCGTTTATGCGCGGGCAGATTGTGAATGCGGCGTTTGAAGCGCCGATCTTTTTGCCCTGCCCCGCCGCCTTTTCAAGCAGAACTTTTAGCCCTGTGCGGGGAGCGGAGTTTATGCTGTTAAGCCCGTATCGGACAAGAGAGCGGTTTTCGCCCTTGAGAGTGACAACATCGGCTATTGTGCCTATTGCGACAAGGTCGCCGAACTCGTCGAGCATTGAGTCTTCATCTCCGCCTTCGAGAGCGCTTACAAGCTTGAAGGCAACGCCGACGCCCGAAAAATCCTTGAATTCGCTCGGGCAGTCCTTTCTGTGCGGATTGACGACGGCAACGGCATCGGGAAGCTCCTCGCCGACTTTATGGTGGTCGGTGACAACAAGGTCAACACCGAGAGTTTTGCAAAGCTTTGCCTCCTCTATGGCGGAGACTCCGTTGTCAACCGTAATAATGAGCTTTACACCCTGCCCTGCAAGCTCGCGCACGGAATCGCAGCTCAGACCGTAGCCCTCGGTCAGCCTGTCGGGAATATACCTGACAACATTTGCCTCGCGTTTTTCAAGGTAGGAATAAAGGAGGGCTGTGGCGGTTATTCCGTCGGCGTCATAGTCGCCGAAAACTGCGATTTTCTGATAATCGTCAATGGCATACTGAATTCTCTGCACCGCCTTATCCATATCCGCAAACGAGAACGGGTCAATCATAAGAGGCGCGCAGGGGTCCAGAAACTCTTCTATTTCAACGTAATCCGTAATTCCACGCGAGACAAGGATAAGAGCGGTAAAGGGATCTATGCTGAAATCCTCCGCTATCTGCGCCGCCGTATCTTTGTCGCACTCGGACACAATCCATTTTTTACGAATCAAAAAATATCATTCCTCGGTTTAATTATTTAAAAAGATAAACTCTGCTTTCGTAAGGACGAAGTTCAAAGCTGTTGAGCGCCGCTCCGCTTACCGGGTAGTTTGATATTACAAGCTCGCCCTTGCTCATATCATAACCTGCGGGAGCCGTAAATTTAACGATTTTGTCGGAGAAGGAGTTGATGACAAGCATCTTCTGACCTTTGTAGTTGCGCTCATAGACAAACAGTTTTTTGCTGTTTTTATAATATTGTCTGAAATCGCCGTAAATGACAATCTCATTTTCTTTTCTGAATTTAATGAGCTTGCGGTAGTAGTTGAGAAGTGAGTTTTCATCCTTCTCAGCGGCTTCGACGTTAATCTCGGTATAATTCGGATTGATTTTAAACCACGGCTCGTCCGCAGTTGTAAAGCCGGCATTCTTTGATGAGTTCCACTGAACGGGAGTTCTCGCGTTTTCTCTATTGACCTTGGCGGAGAGTCTGAGGAACCTCTCCTCGCTGAAGCCGAGCATTTTGAAAAGTCTGTAATTGTTGAAGGTCATAACATCCTTATATTCGTCGAGTCTGTCGAATTTAAGGTTTGTCATACCGATTTCCTGACCCTGATAAATAAAAGGCGTTCCGCACTGGAGCATATACATTGTTGCAAGCATTTTGCCGCTTTCAACTCTGTAGTTTATGTTGCCGTATCTTTCAATAATGCGGGCGTGGTCGTGATTCTCAATGTAAAGACTGTTCCAGCCCTTGCCATACATCTGAGTCTGCCATTTGTCAAACGTCTTTTTAAGGCGGCGAAGACTGAACGGAACTTTAATCCAGTCAGCCATAAAGCAGTCGGCGTTCATGTGGTCGAACGAGATAAGCATATCCAGCTTCTGATTGGGACCTTCGGTGCAGAAATCGACCGCATCCTTTAAGCTCGTCATGGGACCTTCGCCTACGGCAAAGCAGTCGTATTCATTGAGAACCTTTCTGAATTCATCAAGGTATTCTTCAAGGTGCGGGCCGTGTTTGTAGTGCTCGATTCCGCAGGCGATGGGAATCGGGAAGCCGTTGGGAAGCCCCTCTTTTTTGGAAATGAATGTTATGACATCCTCGCGGAAGCCGTCAACGCCCATATCCAGCCAGAAGCGCATAATGCTTTTGACTTCTTCACGCACCTTGGGGTTATCCATATTGAGGTCGGGCTGTTTTTTGGCAAAAACGTGAAGATAATACTGATCGAGGTCTTTGTTGTATTCCCATGCTTTGCCCTCAAAAATCGACAACCAGTTGTTGGGGGGTTTTTTGCCGCCCTTCTTTTTGCCGTCGCGCCAGAAATAATAATCGTGATAAGGATTGTCTTTGCTTTTTGCGCTTTCTTTGAACCACTCGTGCTCGTCGGAGGTGTGGTTGACAACAAGGTCCATAAACACTTTCATTCCGCGTTCGTGCGCACTGTCAAGAATCTTTTTGAAATCATCAAGCGTGCCGAATTCGGGATTTATGTTTTTATAATCGGAAATGTCATATCCGTAATCCGCATTGGGTGTGGGATAAATCGGTGAAAACCAGATTCCGTCAACGCCGAGACTCTGGATGTAGTCCAGTTTGCTGTAAACTCCGGGCAGGTCGCCTATGCCGTCGCCGTTGCTGTCGCAGAAGGAACGGGTCCATATCTGATACACAGACATCTCTTTATACCATTTTCTTGAAATTTCCGCCATTGCTCATCGACCTTTCTAAAATATAAAAATTCATTTTATTTTATCATAATGAATATTAATAATCAATAATTTTGAGCTATAAAATGCCGTAAAAATTGTGTTTTTTTGCGATTTTTTTCAATTTAAACACAATATAAGGTAAAAAAGACGCAAAAGAGGCGCACATCCCTGCGGATATGCGCCCTGAAAAACTTATTGATAATCAGATGTTTTCGAAGCCGCTGAAGCCCTTGAAAATCTTTTCGGTGTAAACGTTGTTCTCGTTTTCGCCGTGAAGCGGATACCATACCTGAGCGAAGAAGGGGTTGAGTTTTGCCTCTTCATCATAAGCCCAGTAGAATTTTTTGCCTTCGCAGTCGGTCGGGAACTCTGCGGGGCACCAGTGACCGCCTTTGAGAACAAGGTTTGCGCTCATCATAAACTCGTTGCCTCTTGCTGATTTCCATTTGATTGGAGTATAGAAATCAACATATTCCTCTTCGGTGGCAAGGCATTCGCCGCCTCTGAACGCCGCAGCTTTCTTGAGGTCGTCAAGGGTGATTTCGCTTACGGGTTTGCTCTCATCATAGCCGTGGTCAAGAACAACCACGTCGTCGGCTGTTGTTTTCTTTGAAGGAATAACAACGTCGAAATTCTCCCACTTGTCGGGAAGGGAGAGATATTCTTCCATAGAGCCGTAATAAGCGGAGATTCTTTCGGGAACCTTCTGCTCAATCCACCAGCGTGTGCCGTAGATTTCTTTCTTGGCGAGCGAGCCGAGGAAGCCTCTGACGGCAAATGCGAACGGTTTTGCCATAAATGCGAGCTTGTAGTAAGGAGCGACCTGGTCGATAAGCGATTTGAAATAATCCTCAACAGGGATGTTTGCTCTGAAATGGCAGTATTTTTCAAGCTCGTCGCCGTCATAATACCACTGACCGTGGAAGTTTTTGGTAACGAACCAGTTGGGCTTGAAGAGCTTTTTGACCGAGCCGAGACGAAGAGTCTTCTGCATAAGGAGTTCTTCAAACTCATAGTTTGTAAGTCTGTATTGTTCGCCTGAGCCGATGTTGTAGAATCTTCTCCAGAATTCTTCGGGGATGTCGTCGCCGCAGACGTTGACCATAAGGCGTGCGGAATCCTCAACGGTTGCCCATTCGAGAACGCCGTTGATGGGAACGTGGAACATAATGGGGTCAAGATTCTTGAGGATGTCGGCATAGAGGATGCCCGACTGACGGCAGGATGCCCAATATTTAAGACCGCTCTCCGCAACTATTTCTTCTGCAAGAACCTTTGAGCAGGCGTAGTGGTCATAAATGGAGATTTTGATGGGGTCGCCGGTGCGGGCCCAGTGGATGGGGGCGTTTCTGTCGCCTGTTTCGGCAACTGTGCCGATGTAAACGAGTTTAATTGCATCGGGATCGGGCTGGGCCTTGATGGCATTAACTATATTTCTTGCCGCCGTTGTGTTGGTAACAACGGTCTTGGTGGGGAAATAGTCAGCAGCGGGCGAAACCATGCCGCCAACGTGAAGAACGTAATCTACGCCTGACGAAACGCAGGAGAGGACATCCTCATATTTCGTAAGGTCGCCCCATACGATTTTGACGCAGGGATCGTTCTCATAGGGCTTGAATTTAAGCTTGTTTTTTTCACTTCCGCGCAGAAGAACAACAACGTTGAACTTGTCTCTGTGCTTGAGGAACTCCGTAAAGCTGTGATAGCCCATATTACCGGAAGCGCCGGTAAGAAATACGGTTTTTTTTGCCATTTGAACTGCCTCCAAATTTTTAAAGATTTTAATTTTTATTGCACTAAACAACAAAATAATTTTATCATACGGAACAAATAAAAGCAACAAGAAATATTAAGAAAAAATTAATAATTCAGGCAGATTTCATATACTTATGAGGGCTTTAAACTCTTTTTCGACCTCATACATCTGCTCGATTTCTCTTTTTCTGCTGTCAAAAAGCTCGGCGCAGTCACGCGCCCTGCTGAAAATATTCATGGGAACGCCGACGAGATTCATGTGATATTTTGCGTTGACGGGGTAGCACTGACACTCGATTGTCGAGGCAAAGCCGAGGAAGTTCTGGACTCTCTGCGCCTTTTCGGGCTCCTCCCTGAAGTGCTTGCAAAGCCAGGAAAAGATTTCGGGATGAAAGTTTGCCATAACTCCCGAATAACCTGCGCAGCCGGCTTTTAAGCTCTCGAGCAGAATTGCACCGTTTGCATTGAAAATTCTGAGGTCTGTGCCTTTTACCGCTTCAAGTTTTTCTTTTATCATTTCTATCGAGCAGCAGGTATCCTTAATAAATAAAAGCGGGCTTATATCGACACATTCTTTAAGAACATCCGGCGTCATAAGTCTTTTATAAGGGTAAGGGCATTCGTAAATTCCGAGCCCTGTTTCGGGGATTGATGAAACCGCTTTTGAATAATTCCTGAGAAAAACGTCTTTGCCCTCGTCCTCTTTTGCAAAGCGGTTGGCTATAAAGACGTAAGCGTCAATGCCCTCGTTTATAAAAGCGTTTGCCTCATATATCTGCCTGTCAAGGTCGTCTGCGGTATGACCGGAGGCAACAATACTCATCCCTTTCGGAGCGTTTCTGACTATAAAGCGGAGAAGTTCAAGCTTTTCTTCAAAGCTGAGAAAGAACATTTCGCTTGACTGGCAGACTGCGAAAATGCCGTCAGCTCCGTTTTGTGAATACCAGTCCATTATTCCGAGAACGGCGTTGTAATCGATTTTGTTGTCATCTGTATAAGGGGTTATCATCGTGGGATAAACGCCGTTATTGATGTCTTTAATCATCTCTGTTCACCTGCAAATCAATTATTTTGTCGCGGATTTCACCTGCGAAATAGAAGGAGCCGCAAACAAGAAGAACATCGTCTTTTTCAATACTGTTGTAAGCGTATCTGAGTGCGTGTGCGGCGTCGGGAACGGAAACGCAGGTGTCGCAGTATTCCGATGCCGCTTCGCACAGCGCATCTGCCGAAAGAGCTCTGGGAACATCCGTATGGGTTGCAACAACCGCATTGAAATACGGTGCGGTTATTCTGAGATACGCTTCATAGTCTTTGTCTGCCATCATTGAAATAACGGCGATGATTCTCTTGCCTTTAAGAAATGTTTTGATATATCGCGCGACCGCTTCTGCGCACCCCTCGTTATGACCTCCGTCAAGAATAACAAGCGGTTTTTTATGCATTATTTCAAGACGGGCGGGCATTGAAGATGCCGCTATGCCCTGAGCCGCCGCTTTGTCTGTTATGTTGTAACCGGATTGTTTTATCACCTTTGCAGCAGTAATTGCCGTTACTGCGTTTTTAACCATGTGGGCGCCGATAAGCGGAAGCTCATATCCTGTTCCTTCAAAACCGAATACGGAGCCGGCGGCGCCGACCTGAAGATTTTCAAGTGAAGACAAATCGGGAACAATCAGAGTGTTATGCCTGTCGGCGCAGGTTTTTTCTATAACCCGCATTGCCTCTTCATCCTGTTCGGGGTAGCAGACACAGGTGCCGTTTTCTTTGAGAGTTCCGCATTTTTCAAAAGCTATTTCGGCGAGAGTATTGCCGAGAACGGCGATATGGTCCTTTGAAATTGAAGTAATAACATTTATGACGGGGCAGTCAATAATATTTGTAGCGTCAAATCTGCCGCCGAGGCCGACTTCAAGAACGACGAAGTCGCAGTTTTTCTTTTTGAAATACAAAAACGACGCGGCGGTGATTGTCTCAAATTCAGTGGGATACAGCCCCCTGATGTTGAGAATCTCAACAGCGGTTCTGACCTCATCGACTGCCTGAGCCAGCTCGTATGGCTCAATCATACAGCCGTTAAACTGTATTCTCTCGCGAAAATCGACTACGTAGGGCGAAGTGAAAAGACCCGTTCTGTAGCCGGATCTTATGAGAATATTTGAAATCATTGTGCTTGTTGAGCCCTTGCCGTTTGTGCCCGCAACGTGAACGAATTTCAATCCCTTCTGAGGGTTGCCGAGAACGGAGCACAGCGCTTCAATTCTTTCAAGCCCGGGGTTTATGCCGAAACGCTCAAGCGAATGAATATATTCTATTGCCTCATTACAATTCATTTAACCGCCTCCGTCAGTCAAAAAGCGGGCAAAAATGCCCGCCTTTGATAATTAACCGAGTTTTTTGATGCTGTCTTCAAGCATTGAGATTTTTTCGGTGAGCTTTGCCGCCTGCTCCCTCTGAGCAGATACAACCGCCTCTGGTGCTTTTGCAACAAAGTTTGCGTTGTTGAGCTTGTTGTTGACAAACTCAAGATCCTTCTGAGCCGCCTGAAGCTCTTTGTTGAGGCGGGCTTTTTCCGCCTCAAAATCTATAAGATCACCCATCGGAATATAAATCTTTGCGTCTTCGGTAACTATGCACACAGCGGTATCGTCGCTGAATTCTTCTGCAAGTTCAACTTCGGAAGCGCTTGCAAGCCGCTGCATAAACACGCCCGCCTGCTCAAATGTCTCTTTATAGACGCTTGTGATGATAACCTTTGCTTTTCTTGAGGGCGGAACGTTCATTTCCGCTCTGCGGTTGCGGATGGCTCGGATGGCTCTCATAATGCGGTCCATCTCCGCTTCCTCTGCGGCAAAGGTGAGTTTTTCATCAAACTGCGGCCAGGCGGAAATCATAAGCGCCTCGTCGGTGTGAGGAATGGTCTGATAAATTTCTTCTGTGATGTAAGGCATAAACGGATGAAGGAGTTTGAGAATGCCGGTCATTATGAAAACAAGCACTTTCTTGACATCCGGGTTGCCTTGCTGAAGTCTGATTTTTGAAAGCTCAATATACCAGTCGCAGAATATATCCCAGACAAAATCATAAAGCTTTGCAACTGCAATGCCGAGCTCAAATTTTTCGAGGTTGTCGGTAACCTCTCTGACAAGGTCGTTGTAGAGACTGACAACCCACTTGTCTTCGAGGGTGAGGTTTTCGGGAAGCTCGCAGGGGATGTTCTCATCGCCGAGATTAATCATTATGAATCTTGAAGCGTTCCAGAGCTTGTTTGCAAAATTGCGCGATGCGCTGACCTTTTCATCGGAATAGCGCATATCGTTGCCGGGGCTGTTGCCGGTGGCGAGCATAAAGCGCAGAGCGTCCGCTCCGAACTGGTCGATAACCTCAAGCGGGTCAACGCCGTTACCGAGTGATTTTGACATCTTTCTGCCCTGCGAATCTCTGACAAGGCCGTGAATAAGAACGGTGTCAAACGGAGCTTTGCCCGTGTAGGCAAGGCCTGAGAATATCATACGGCTTACCCAGAAACCGATTATATCATAGCCGGTGACGAGGGTGTTTGTGGGGTAGTAATGTTTAAGATCTTCCGTTTCATCCGGCCAGCCGAGGGTTGAGAACGGCCAGAGAGCGGATGAGAACCAGGTGTCGAGCGTGTCGGAATCCTGGCTGAGATTTTTGCTGCCGCACTTCGGGCAGGTGTCAATATCCGTCTTGCTGACTGTCATTTCTCCGCAGTCATCGCAATACCAGGCGGGAATGCGGTGACCCCACCAGAGCTGACGTGAAATGCACCAGTCGCGTGAGCCGCGCATCCAGTTCATATAATTCTTGGTGAATCTTTCGGGAACGAATTTAACCTCGCCTTTTTCAACCGATTCAATGGCGGGGGCTGCAAGAGGAGCCATACGGACGAACCACTGCTTTGAAACCATCGGTTCAATGTCTGTGTGGCAGCGGTAGCAGATACCGACCTCGTGCTTGAGAGGTTCAATGTTCTTGATATATCCACCCGCTTCAAGGTCGGCAACAATGGCTTTGCGGGCTTCCATGGTAGTCATACCCGCATATTTGCCGCAGTCGAGAACCTCGGGTTCATCGTCGGAAGCTCTGCCGCTCCTGACGAGCTCTTCATATTCTTTTCTTTCGGCGGCGCCTGTAAGATGGCCGTCGTAAGTGAATGTGCGGACAACGGGAAGGTTATGGCGCAGACCGACCTCATAGTCGTTGGGGTCGTGTGCGGGTGTGATTTTGACAACGCCCGTGCCCTTTTCCATATCGGCGTGCTCGTCGCAGACAATGGGAATTTCTTTGTTGAGAAGCGGCAGAATTGCGTGGCAGCCGTGCAGATGCGCATAGCGCTCATCGGCAGCATTTATTGCAACCGCCGTATCGCCGAGCATTGTTTCGGGACGGGTTGTTGCGAGCTCGAGCTTTTCGCCTGTTTCTTTGACGGTGTAAAGAAGATGCCAGAAGTGGCTGTCTTTCTCCTGATATTCAACCTCTGCGTCGGAAATGGAGGTGTTGCAGTGCGGGCACCAGTTAACCATACGGTTGCCGCGGTAAATAAGATCCTGCTCATAAAGGCGGACGAAAACTTCGCGAACCGCTCTTGAACAGCCCTCATCGAGTGTGAAACGTTCACGCTCCCAGTCGCAGGAGGAGCCGAGCTTTTTAAGCTGTTTAATGATTGTGCCGCCATACTGCTTTTTCCAGTCCCAGGCGCGTTCAAGGAATTTCTCTCTGCCGAGTTCTTCTTTTGAAGTGCCTTCGCTTCTCAGTTTTTCAACGATTTTTGCCTCCGTTGCTATTGAAGCGTGGTCCGTGCCTGGAAGCCATAAGGTGTCAAACCCCTGCATCCTTCTCCAGCGGATAAGAATATCCTGAAGAGTATTGTCAAGAGCGTGACCCATGTGAAGCTGACCGGTGATGTTGGGCGGCGGAATAACTATTGTGTAGGGCTTTTTGTCATTTTCGGTTTTTGCGTGAAAATAATTGCCCTTGAGCCAGAATGAATATATTCTGTCTTCAACCTCTTTGGGGTCGTATTGTTTAGCGAGTTCTTTTGCCATAACAGAAACCTCTTATATTAAAAATACTCTATGATTATATCATAAAAATCTACAGTGTCAACCGAAAAGAAAACCGGAAAATCAGAACAGTGTGTATGATTTTTCCGCCTGTGTGCTGAATTCAACAAATTCAACATCATCTCTGCCGTCAGACCTGCCGGTGTTGAAAAAGACGGGGTTGCCTTCGGAGTCGGTGATATTCATTCCCTCCTCCTTTTCAATACGGACAAGACCTCCTGTTTCGCTGTAAAGTTCAGCATGCAGTATTCTGCCATCTTTTGCGCTGTATTCTGCGGAAATGAGGAAAGCGCCGGCAGTGCGCAGATTCGCAAACGACGCATCAACCGGAGGCGCAGACGGGAATAATTTGATTACTCCCCTGTCGCTGAGAACAAGCATATCGTTTACCGCCCTGACCGCGCCTGCTTTTTCAAAGCCGTGCACTTCATCATCTATTGTCAGGTTGGGTCTGATTGATGAATCAATCACTTTCGCAAAGGCGTTTACGGTTTTTCCGGTGTCATAGCCGGAGTTGACCGCATAGGCAAAAAGACGCGGGAAATTATTGATATTCTCCCAGGCATCCGCCGAATCAAACACCCCGACGGTAGCTCTGAGAAGTTCCGTATCCTGCAAGGGCGAATAATAACCGTAAACACCGCCGGGAATAATACAGTCAAGCGGAATGGCGTTGCCGTCTTCGGGCACGCACTCCTGCATCGGGACAAATTTTTTGCCGGTATATTCTCTCTGAGCAAGTGCGAGAACCTTTTTGCCGCCAACAAGCCCGGTCGGCTGAGGGGCAAGGTTTTCGAGGTAATCGCGCCATTTGACACAGAGGTCTTCGTCCACTCCGTTTTCAACGGCGGATGAAATTGCCTCTCGAAGGCATAATTTGTATGCGGCAAGCTCCACGGCGGGGTTTTCGGACCAGGAGCCCTCATTGTAGCCGGCGTAAAGAATGTAGCCGTCTTTGCCTTTTTCGAGCCAGGTGTCAAGCAGAGCAAGAACAGATTTGAGGTATGGATAAAGAATCTGGCGGCGGAAGCTTTCATCCATTGTTGAGCGGTAATAATCAACCATGGGATATGCGCTGTATGCCGCATTCATCGTTTCGTTCCAGTATGAAGGGTCAGCCGTTCCGTAAGGTGCAATTCCAACGGGGAAAAGGACTGCGCCGGGCACGCCGTTTTTTTCGCTTATTCTGCCCTCGGAAACAAGTTTGTCAATAAAACTGCTTTCAAACTTTCTCCACTCTGTTATATCGGCGGCGTTGCGTTCGCCCTTGGCAACGTAATCTTTTATCGCCATACAGGCGGGAATGAGCTGATTGGGTCTGTTTGAGGAAGCGCAGCCGTAAAAAGCGGAAATGAAATTGTAATTCAGGTGATAGTCGGAATTCCAGGGCGAGCCGTCTGTTGCGTGCCATATTCCGTAAAGACCGGGCGCACAGGCGTTTTCGGAAATTCCGCTGCCGAGAAGATACTGGGCGCCGTAGTAATATTTTTCTATTGAATTGAACCTTTCGTCGGAGGTGTCAAAATCAATGTATGAAGCGCTCCAGTATTCGCGCCACTGATTTGAATGCTCTTTTTCAAGCGAGTCAAGGTCGGAGAGTTCTTTTATTTTGTCGAGGGCAAACATAGCCCTGCTGTAAGGGTCGGATGAATCCGGTCGTCCGCAGCAGACGGAAACGGCAATACAGACCTCACTGCCTTCAAAAAGGTCAAATTCCATTGAGGCAAAGCCGTCTTCACAGTTGAGGTTACCCGCCTGCGCTCCGGTAACCGAAGCGGCAAGAACAGCCGTCTTCGTGTGGCTGCCGCTGAAAACGGTTTGCTTCTGAATAAGGATTCTGTCAAAATTCAGAGCGGAAAAAGCAGGCCTTGTGTCGCTTTTGTGTGCTTCAAGGCAAAGACGGACCCGGACATCCTTCTCGCTGAAAAGCTTCATTATGAAAATGTTTTTATCTTTGACAATGAAGGATTCGGCTCTTATGGAGCCCGTTTCGGTAAAAACGCGGGCGTTGAGAATATCCTGACACTCATAAAAGCCGGTTTTTCTCCCGTTTACCGCCTGAACGCTGAGTGTTCCGATTGCAAGCGGAGCACCCTTGTGCTCCCAGAAATTGCTTTTTGAAAACGAAAAAGCGACAGTTCCGTAATCCGAGCGTGAAAAGGCGCCCACATCCCCGTTGCCGAGCAAAGCGGTTGAAGGGATGCGCGGAGTATCCGTTCCGTTTTTGTCGGGCATGAGCCACACGCTGTTAAATTGCGAAACTATCTCTTTAATACGGTTATAATCAATATTCAAAGCCATTTAAACACCTCAGACGATGCAATATTTGAAAATGCCGATAAAAGCGAGCACAGCGCCGAGATCGACGGCAAGATGAAATACACTGTGAAAATAGCGGTGCTTATGACCGAGAAGGTAAAGCACAGTGCCGCCCGTTATGCTTATTCCGCCTGCAAGAATCCACCAGAGGAACTGCGTGGGGTAAGCGTTTTTAAGTGTTTTAAGCATAACGACAAAGAACCAGCCGATTCCTATATAACTCACCATTGTCAGCGGTTTGTATTTGTTGACATCGATTGCGGTAAACACCGCTCCGACGGCGGCACAGGCGAGCACGCTTGCAAGAATAATCAGGAACAGTTTTTCGTTTTTCTCGCGAACACCCGTAAAAAGGACGGGCATATAACATCCGACAATCATAATATAGACCGAGCAGTGGTCGATTACCTGCCAGACCTTTTTTGGGTATTCTTTTTTCAGACCGTGATAAACAGCAGACGCCGTAAAAAGAACAAGCATTGATGCTCCGTATATCATTCCTCCCGCGCGCGCCCATTTGTCTTTTGCATAAACAGCGCAGAGAATAATAACCGCAAATGCGAAAACGGCGCCTGCGGCGTGAGTCAGGCAGTTGAGTATTTCCTCATTACGGGTGTAACCGGGAAGAGTTCTGTCGGCAATTTTTGTTCTTTTCATAAAAAACACTCCGATAATCAATATGCGGATATTATATACCAAATTTTTGTTGTTGTCATTATTTTCCGCTTATTTTTCAAAAAGAAACTGAAATCTTTTATACAATTTTTTGTTGAAAAAACATTGTTTTTAATTTATAATTAATCAGAACGGCGCAATTCGGAAGGAGGCGATACCGATGGATGAACTGCAGTTCAAAAAAACTGTTGCGGAAAACATTGCCCGCTACCGCAAGGCGGCAGGACTTACTCAGGGTGCGCTCGCCGCAAAAATCAACTACACTGACAAATCCGTTTCAAAATGGGAGCGGGCGGACGGTATGCCCGACGCCTATGTTCTCAATGAAATGGCTGAAATATTCGGAATAACAATAAACGAACTGATAAGCGGTGAAAAGAACGAATCAACCGCAAAAAACGTAAAAAAACTCAGCGTTAAAAAGAAGATTATTCCCCTGCTCTCCGCAGGTATTGTCTGGCTTGCTGCCGCCATAATATTTGTCGGGCTTGAAATTGCTTTTGACACATTTTTCAAAGATATAAAAATCCGCGAATGGCTTGTATTCATTTATGCAATACCGGTGTCGTTCATAGTTCTGACCGTATTTGCCTGTATCTGGCACGGTATGGCGGCAAGGTGCCTTGCAGTCAGCGGAATAATCTGGGGATTATTCACAAGCGTTATTCTGTCTGTTCCCGTCAATAAAATATATCTTACAGTGATTATTGCCGCCATTTTTCAGGTAATGACAATTCTCTGGTTTTATATGAGATACCGTTCGCGGCTTCAGAAGGCAAGAGAAAAAGAAACAGCCGACAAAGCCGGCGCAGAAGAAAACTGACATTCAGGAGGAAGATATGGCTATTGCTCAATCTATTTTTTCACATTTCGGCGCATTCCTTATGTGCATTTTTCTGACGCTTGTTCCTTACAAAGGAATTGCACTCCCCGTTACCGACACGCTTGCAGACGACTGCCTTCTGAATGTAGAGCTTATATCGGACACACATCTTGAAGAAAAGGAGCTTCTGCGCGCGCTGTTTTTAAAAACGGCACTTAAGAATTTCAACAATTCCAAAGCCGATATTGACGCAATAGTCATAAACGGCGACCTTACGAATTACGCAGACGAACCGACGCTCGCTAAATTTTTCGGAATAATTGAAGAAGATACCGACATCCCCGTTATTGCGGTTGCCGGCAATCACGACATAGGTCACGCAGGCGACAGAGATGTTACGGATATTTCGCGTGAAGAGGCATACGCAAATTACCTGAGATACCGCAACGAATATATGGGCAGAAACGATGAAACAAACTATTTCAGCACAGAATTCAACGGTTATAAATTCATTGTCATAGGCGACGAGGTTCTTGACGGCGGCAAATGGGACGGTATAACAATGACTCAGGAGCAGCTCGACTTCCTTGACGAGGAACTTGCCGACGGCACAAAGGACGGCAAGCCCGTTTTTGTGTTCTGCCACTGGCCTCTTGAAGGCACGGTGAGTGAAGACATAGTCTGGCCTGAAAGCGGAATTGAAAAGGACCGCTATGACATAGCTCCTGTTCTTGAAAAATATAAAAACGTGTTCTGGATAAGCGGTCACATGCATTCGGGCATCAAAGCCGAAGCTGCCGACAGACTTTACGGAATAAAGAGCTGCGAGCAGATAAACGGCGTAACCTACATAACGCTCCCCTCATTCGGTCTTATCAATTCCTTCGGACTTCCCCTCGGCGGAAGAGGAGCTCAGCTCGAGGTTTACGGCGACAGGGTTGTTTTCAGACCGAGAAACATGCTGACCGGCAACTGGTATAAAAACGCTGAATACACATTTGAAATTGTATAAACAGCTTTAAAAGCACTGATTACGGCTCATTGAATTCTACACTCAATGAGCCGTTTATTTTGCGGCAAAAAAGATTTAACATATTGTTTATTGATTATTTTTTAAAAATATGGTATTTTTAAAGTGAATAAACATATAATTAAACGAGGGTTACAGATGAAAAAGATTGTTGTTATCGGCGCCGGTCACGGCGGAATGCAGGCGGCAAAGGTGCTCGCACAGGGCGGTTTTGACGTAACCGTTTTTGAAAAAAGCGATATTGACCATCTCAGCAGAGACCGTTGGGACACCATTGAAACCGCAGTTTTTGATGAGCTTGACATTCCCGTTCCCGAAGGAACATTTAAAGACGGCTGCTGCTCATTTGTTGCACCCTGCTCTGACAAAGAGCTCGTTCTGGACCTGCCCGAAGAGAAAAGAGACTGGACTGCCGACAGAAGAGTGCTTGCCGCACAGCTCGCAAACGCTGCAATTGACGCAGGAGCTAAATTCCTTTTCGGCAAAACCGTCGAAAAACTGATTTTTGACAACACCGGTGTCAGAGGAATTGTTGCTGACGGCGAAGAAATATATGCTGACCTTGTAATCGATGCAAGCGGTGTGTTCTCCCCTTTCAGAGCTTCGCTCCCGGGGCGTTTCGGCATAGAAAAACAGCCGGATGACGATGATGTTTTTTACACCTGGGACGCTTATATGACATCGGACCCCGAAGAAGAATATCCTGAATACTACGGTTTTCGCATGCACCTCAAATATAAAGGCGAAAAGTGCGTTGCCTGGTGCGTGGAAGAATCTGAAGACAAATGCGCCGCTTTCATAGGCAAGGCGGGCGGAATGAGCAAAGAGGAATTTGACTCTCTTTTTGCACAGCTGAAAAAAGATTATCCGTTTATGGGAGATGAAATACTCAGAGGCGGAGAATTTCAGAATATTCCTATCAGATATCCGCTCAGCCGAATGGTTGCGGACGGTTATGTTGCAGTGGGAGATTCCGCGTTTATGACAATCCCCCTCATCGGCTGCGGCGTTGCGAACTCACTTCGTGCAGGTCAGATACTCGGCGAAAAAATCGTTGAGGCCGGTGACGTTTCACTTGACACGCTGTGGAAATATCAGGTTGAATACTACCAGAAAATCGGCGCCCCCTGCTGCCTTATTGACTGCATAAAACGTTTTCTTCTCAATGCGGACAATGATGAACTCAAATATCTGTTTGAAAGCGATATTATTACAAACAAAGAGTTGAGCGGTATTTTAAACGGCAGATTCACATTTGTTTCGGCGTCAAAGCTGATAAACAAAATCAAAAGCGCTCATAAAATAAGAGGACTTTTCGGCGGACTTTTCAAAGCCGCGTTAAACGGAGTAAACGCTATGAGAATAGCCGTTTCCATACCGAAGGAGTATAATCCGCTCAAGGTTCGTCAATGGCAGACGAAGCTTGAAAACGCAATGAAATAAGATTTATTCAAATTAAACTGAAAGGAGGTTGCGTTAATGGGAATCAATAAAAGATTAGGCGCATTGCTGCTGTTTTTTATAATGTTTTTTGTTCAGTCCCTGCAGGTTGCCACAGGCAGACGGGACAAGGTTGACGTGACCTTCCCGACAGTTCCGGGCGAAACGACCGTTCAGTTCGATGCAAATTATTTAACCACAAAACCGACCTCCGCAGTTATCACGACAACGGAGCCCCCCACAGAAGAGGGATATGTTCCGGCAGGTGCCGATGAAGACGTGTGGTCAATCACATTCGGCGGAACGGGCAGCGATATTGTCCGCTCCTCATACTACTGCAATAACGGCGACTACCTTGTGTGCGGCAACACATCTTCAAAAGACAGAACAATGAACGGCTGTTACACGGCGGGCTGGGTTGAAACCTACGCATTTGTTGCAAGGTATTCTTCAAGAGGCGCTCTGCGCTGGATTAACAGCATCGGCGGAAACAACGTGACGGTGGCGTATGACACGGCGGAGCTTACGGACGGCTCGATTGTCTGCGTCGGTTACACACTTGCCACAAATCTTATTAACAGCGCCTCTGCCTCACAGAATGTTATTGACGCATTTATTTACAGGTATTCTTCAAACGGCGATGTTTTAAACAGATATGTTGCTCCCGGCAGCGGTTATGATTACTTCTACAGCGTTGCCGCCACGCCGGACGGCGGTTATGTTGTGGGCGGAAGCTCAACCTCGCACGACGGTGCTTTCAATATGACATCTAGCGGCGCCGTCATTATGAAATTTGACAGCGGAAATCAGATTGTTTCTTCCGTCAGGTTAAACGGCACATCAGGCGGTGCCGTGTATGACGTTTGCACCGATGCGAACTCAACCGTTTTTGCCGCCTGTGTTTCGGTCTCTTCCGACGGTGATTTTGCGCAGTTCAGCGGAATGGGCGCCGGCGGAAACGACTCTGTTATCCTGAAATACTCCGCCGACCTTTCAACGCTGCGGTGGGCTTGCGTTATTGCTTCATCGGGTAACGACAGGTTTGAGCATATCTGTTCCGACGGCGACGGCGGCTGTGTTGCCGCAGGTTATTATATGACAAAGAACAACACGGGCGTTACAGACGGATTTTTTGAAGAGAATGCGGCATACGGCAAGGAAGACGGATACGCAGTCAAAATCAATTCGGTAGGCACGGTTACCGCAAGAAGAACCTTCGGCGGCAGTGAGAGCGATTTTATCTCCGGCGTTTACAAAGCGGGTGCCAACTATGTGTTCAGCGGTTATTCAAAGTCTTCGGACTATATGTTCAGAACGCTCGGCAATATCGGCGGATATGACTCGTTTGTCATTGTTGTTGACGGCGCCTCATTTTCGGGCTCCGCCCTCGATATGCACCCGATTGCGGGCACCGATGCTGACTGCGCATATTCGGTTTGCGGCTCCTCGTTTGAGATTATTGTCACAGGCACAACATCTTCGGATGACGAGTTTTTCTGGACGACGGTGCCGATGAACGACTGTGAAGAAACCGGATTTGCAGTTAAATATTACTTTCAAAGTGAATAAAACGCAACGGGTATTTTTTAAAAGTATTGTATTTTGATTTTTAAATAAAAAACACTTGCAAAATCAAAAACAATATGATAATATAATACCCGTTCCGAAATGGCCCGGTAGTTCAGTCGGTTTAGAACGCCAGCCTGTCACGCTGGAGGTCGTCGGTTCGAGCCCGATCCGGGTCGCCATTCGCTGCTATGGCTCAGGTGGTAGAGCGCATCCTTGGTAAGGATGAGGTCGGCAGTTCGAGTCTGCCTAGCAGCTCCAGAAAAAGCACTGCATCTGCGGTGCTTTTTCTTTTATTTAAAGCAATTCCGCTTTAACGGTTTATTCACAATTGTAATTAAACTGTAATTCAAAACCGGCTTTTGTAACCTTTGGAGCGTTGTTTTCGGTTGATAAAACATTGGTTTTATGTTAAAATTCAACATAACACTTCAGATATTACCTGATTTTTCATTTGTTTACGGTATATTGATTTTTTAAAAAAAGGAGGAACATAATGCTCGATTTCAACAACTATCAGAATCAGATTCACGACCTGTCACAGCTCTGCGTTTCAAGCACTTCGATTAATCCCGAATTATATACAAAATTCGATGTCAAACGCGGTCTGAGAGATATAAACGGCAACGGTGTTCTTACGGGTCTTACCGAAATCTCCGAAATAAACAGCTTTGAAATGATTGACGGCGTAAAAACCCCCTGCGAAGGCACGCTCTATTACAGGGGCTACAACATAAAGGACCTTGTTGACGGAGCTATGTCAAAAAACTGCGGGTTTGAAGAGATAACCTATCTTCTCTTGTTCGGCAGACTGCCGACGCAGGAAGAACTCGGCGCTTTCCGCAAGCTGCTTGCCGATATGAGAAAACTGCCGGGAAGCTTCGTGCGCGATGTTGTTATGAAAGCGGCAAACCCCGACATAATGAATTCGGTTTCAAAGAGCGTTCTTACGCTTTATTCATACGATGAAAACGCTGACGACCTTTCGATTGACAATGTTCTCAGGCAGTGCCTTCACCTGATTTCGGTGTTCCCCTCGCTCTGCGTTTACGGATACCACGCGTATAATTATTACAAAAACGGTCAGTCGCTGTTTTTCCATGCTCCCGAATACGGTTTTTCAACCGCCGAGAATATTCTGCATCTTTTAAGACCCGACAGCAGCTTCACGCACCTTGAATCTGTTGTTCTCGACGCCTGCCTTATGCTTCACGCAGAGCACGGCGGCGGCAACAACTCCACTTTCACAATGCACGTCGTTACATCTTCCGGCACAGACACCTATTCTGCCGTTTCAGCCGCTCTCGGCTCACTCAAAGGTCCTAAACACGGCGGCGCAAATATAAAGGTTGCCAATATGTTTGACAACATAAAAGCAAATGTCAGTGACTGGAAGGACGAAGACGAGGTCTCGGCTTATCTTGACAGGATTCTTTCAAAAGACGCCTTTGACAAAAGCGGGCTTATCTACGGTATGGGGCACGCTGTTTACTCACTCTCTGACCCGAGAGCATGCGTTCTCAAAGGTCTGGTTGAACAGCTTAGCGCTGAAAAAGGGCTCAGCGAAGAATTTGCACTGTATTCGTCGGTTGAAAAGCTTGCCGCAAGGCAGATTTGCAAAAAAAGAAAAATCTACAAGGGCGTCAGCGCCAATGTTGATTTTTATTCCGGCTTTGCTTACAGAATGCTCGGTATTCCCGATGAATTGTTCACGCCGCTGTTTGCAATATCCAGAATATCGGGCTGGAGCGCTCACCGGCTTGAAGAACTGCTCAGCGGCAGTAAAATAATAAGGCCCGCTTACAAGAGCATAAGCGAGCACCGTGAGTATATTCCTATGGAAAAAAGATAAATGATTAATCCCCGTTCGTTGAAGGGCAGTCACTCGTAAAACAGTAATGCCTCAAAGAGCGACCTTCGCACATCTTTGCAGGTATTCCTCTTCGGAATACATCAAGTATTCCTCATCGTCATAACCCGCAAATATGCACAAATATCATCTCTTTGAGGTGCGAAGCAGTTTTCACGCAAAAAAAGAGCCGCAGAACAAGGAAGATTTGTGAGAGCATACTTAATGTATGGTAAGCAAATCTGACGATGTTATGCGGCTTTTAGTTTGATGTGAAAACCAATACCGGTTTA
>JAEEYU010000026.1 GCA_016288315.1 Clostridiaceae bacterium
AGAGCCGCAGAACAAGGAAGATTTGTGAGAGCATACTTAATGTATGGTAAGCAAATCTGACGATGTTATGCGGCTTTTAGTTTGATGTGAAAACCAATACCGGTTTATGAGTGACTGCCCTTAGGCTTTGGGCGTTTATCTTATTATTGTTTCACGCCCTGCAAACTGGCACTTCACCGTCCGCGGGCTGTGCACTTTGTGCTCCGACGGTGTCAGCTGCGTAAAGGCCGCAATAAAGGAACTTGAAGAAGCGGGTTATCTCAAACGCGACGGAGTTGTCTTCGGCGAGGGCAGATTTCATCAGGGAGAGTGGATTGTTTATGACAGACCCGTAAAGGACTCCGGTGCTGTCGAAAATCCGGTGTCGGAAAATCCGACGTCGGAAAATCGCACACAAATAAATAATAATAGAATAATTACTGATATAATAAATACTGAACAATATAATAAGGGCGGGGTAAAATTCAAAAAAAGGGCTTCGCCTGCCGCAGTAAGCGGACGGAAACCGAGTTATGATATTGAGGCGTTCAAGCGGGACGCCATGGCTGACAACCTGGTTTATGTAAAAAGGAGTGACAGAGAATAACTGCCTGCCGCTTTGACTGTCATTCTGAGCCCGCAGGGCGAAGAATCTCATAAACAGAGCGCAAACAGTGATAAGCCGGGGAGATCCTTCGCTGACGCTCAGGATGACAGTTCGTTTTGGCTAACGATATTCGCTTCGCTCAGGATGACAGCGGGTTTTGGTAAACGGTTTTCACTTCTCACAGGACGACAAAAACGGAACGCCGGCGGCGCTCCGTTTAATACTGATAATATTCTGTTAAATTATAAACAATTAATATCCGCTTACCACAGCACATTGACAAAGCAGTATTTCAGCTTCTGTTTAAAGCCGAGTTCCCCGAACATACTGCGCCTTGCCTTAATCAGGATGTCAATAAGGGGCGCGACTGTCTGCGCGTTTTCATCTTCGCCCGAGAAAAGCAGTTTTTCAAATTCCGCGCAGAACGCCCCGGAATCGTCAAGCGCTCCTTTTTCTTCAAGCAGGCGGAAAAGCTCGCCGTAAGAGATATTGTCTGCGTCTTTGCCTTTGGCAAACCGCCTTATTTCAAACAGATGGGCGCATCTGCTGCCGAGCGCCTTCTTCGGGTTTTTCAGCGAAAACTCCCTGTGCCGCTTAATCACGAGAACGGCAGAGCGGATAACATAAATCATAACAGCCGTCAGAAGGGCGGCGGCAAACATAACTGCCAGCCGTCTTTTTGTCTTTGCGGCGTCGAGCTTCTGTATTGTTTCGGAGATGTTTCTTGTTGCCGATGAGAGCGGACCCGCCGCGCGGAAAATATTCTGCAGCAGGGTGGGGGCGTCGTCTGCGGAGGGCGCCGTTGTTGCCTCAACAACCACCCAGCCGATGCCGTCCTTGTATATTTCAACCCAGGCGTGCCCGGAGGAGTCCTTGACGGATACCTGCGAAACAATCGTGTCTGAAGCGTAGGGCGTGTCTATCCACTGCCTGTAATCTTCATCAAACAGGGTGTCGGAGTTGTAAAAATCCTCCCTGTTCACAACATAGCCCTCAGCGTATCTTGCCGGTATGCCGAGGTAGCGGAAGATGAGCGTTGCCGAGGTTGCAAAATGCTGGCAGTAGCCCTTCTGGTTGGCGAGAAGAAAGTAGTTCACATAGTCCTCGCCGTATGGAATCTTGCCGGGTCGCAGGGTGTATTCATAGTCGGTTTCGAGCGCCGCTGTCACCTTCTCGACGGCATCGGGGTCGCCCGGCTTTATGCTATAGGCGCTGCAGAATTTTTCAATGGCGCGTATGTTCTCTTCGGGAACGCTCATCGCGTTTTCAAGCGCCTCTTTTTTTGCATCCGCCTCAATTCTTTTTGCTTCCTCGTCCATAAGCGGGGTGTAATCGTCAAGCTCCTCGTCGAGCGTATAGACGGTGTATTCTCTGGGTGCCTTGGCGTCGGTAAGGTCGGGGGAGCGCACCTCGCCCGAGGTCGGGTAGTTGAATTCGCCTTCGGGAACGGAATAATACGGAACGTTGAGCGGCTCGTTTATCAGAGCGGAGTCCGTAAGCTCAACAACAATTTTATGTTTGCTCTTTGCCGCCGTTTTGCCGTTTTCAAAATCTTTTTTCAGCAGGTCGGCAGTGTAGGAGTAAAGCTCGTCGGTGTTTTCGGTTTTTGCGTGGTTCTGCCAGCTTAAGTTGTTGCCGTTGTAGTCGTAGCCGGTGAAGCTGCGAAGATAAACCCTGCTTACACGGTAATTGACAAGCGTTACCTTCAAATCCTCGTTGCCGTCGTATGAAACCTGCGAGAGGTTTGAGAGCTGACCGGGCGAGGCGGAAACCCTGTCGGATGAGAACAGCGAAGCAAAGCCGTATGAAAGAAAGTTCTTTACCGGGCGTTCGGTGCTCTCTTTTATGACGTTTGTGGGCAGGTTGACTTTAAAATCCTCCGCAGGCACCGCCGCAAAGGCAAAGCCCGTGACAATCAGAATAAACGCAAGCCACACGCAGGCGATTGCCGCAACATTGTGCGAGTCGGTAACAAAGCCGTAGCTGTGCCGGTGCTTTTTGACCGAGGATTGCGAAATCATCTGCCGCGTAAGACCATTGTAGGAGTTGGTAAAACGCACGCCCGCCACAAGCACCCAGCTGACAACAACAAAGAGCATGTGGATTTTTGACGGGTGAAAGTCAAAGAACATACCCGCCTGGGCGGCAGGCAGGGTGAGAAAGAACATCGCCATCAGGTCCATGCGCTCCGAGATGAAGATGTTGAGAACAATCATCAGAACAATCGCAATAACGCAGAACGTCAGCGACATGGCGAAGTATTCATCTTCGTAATAGACGTTGTATTCGCGCAGGTATGGCAGACCGACCTTGCCGTCAATATAGCTGAGGCATTTGTTGACTACGGAGTTCATACCGGAGTTTACTTCCCTGAAATAGGTGCCCGAAATAAAAATGCTGAAGGCGAGTATTCCGAGGTAGGTCGCAATCTTTGCTTTGTTGCTGAAATACATAAACGACAGGGCGAGCGCCGTTACCGCACAGGTCACCGCAAGGGGCACGATGTTAAGCTCCAGCTCAAACGCCGTTATAAAACAGCCGAGTGAACCGAAGACGGCGGTGAAAAGTATAAGCGCATTTATCAGGTATTTGAGAAACGGGAAGCCGTCCTTCTCAGCCGAAAGAGCGGGGGCAAAGTAGATGCCCGTTGTTTTTGTAAGCTCCTCGCGGTATGCCTGCTGCTTTCGCGCCCTTCTTTTCTGTATTGCCTTTTTGATGCTTAAAGAAGGCATATAAGGTCAACACTCTCCCTGAATGTCCCGAGCTTGTTGTCGGGGTTGTAATCGCTGAATGAGGGCGATGTGAAATAAATCGCCATATCGTTTCTGCCGTGCGGCAGTTCTTTGTAATGCTCGTATGCGAGGTAGCCGTTGTAGCTGTCCGACATATAAAGCTGCTGCAAAACGTCGTTAAGGCCGTCCGCCTCCTCAACGTTCTGGCTCTGAAAGGCGCCGAGCGAGGAGTTGAACCACTGCACGCTGAATCTTATCTCCATGTCGATAAGCTGGCACGCTGCCGAATAAAAGGCGGTAATCAGCTCGTTCAAAAAGCCGACCTCGTCAGAATCCTTGCGCAGTTCAACAAGCAGCGTTAAATTGCGGCTGTATTCAAGCTCGAACTCCTTTACATAGATTTCATCGTGCCTTGCGCTTATTTTCCAGTTCACCCTCTGCATGCGGTCGCCCGGCCTGTAAAGGCGGAATTCTTTGACCTGCGAGACGTTTTCGGTTGAGAGACCGGAGTCATAGTCGTGCTCGTCGCCCTCGGTGAGCGTGGTTTCAATAATATTCATTATTACCTCGCTTCGTCCGGGAATAACCGACACGCCCGCATCGCACTCCCAGTCCCTTTTAAAGACGAAAAGCCCCATAAAATCCTGCGCGCGCATTTTGCCGCCGTGCAGACCGACATAGCCGGAATAAACCGATTTTATGTTCCAGGTGTATTTGTTTGTGCCCTTCCTTATCGGCAGCGACATCTCCTGCTTTTCTTCGTTCGGGTAGAACCTGTTGTCGGCGGTGAACTGTATTCTCACGCCGGGCAGGGGCAGAAAAGTCGGGTTGTGAACGGTGAACTCGACGGGTATGTCGTTGTTTTCGCCCACGTTGTAAAGCGGAATTGCCGCCGTCACCTCAAGACGGTTCCAGACATAGCGCGAAACAAAATAGCTGATGAAGGGCAGGGCGGCGACAACAAGAAGAAGGTAGAAAAAGAAAAAATTGTGAAAGAAGATAAACAGCGCAATGCTCACTACCGTTATGGTAAAATATTCGTCACGGCTTCTCGGCACTGTTCCCCACTCCTTTCACAAGATGATTTTTTACTGTATCTTATTTCACAACGGGCATTGCAACCTGCCCCATAACGTCGCGGATAATCTCCTCCTCGGTCATACCCGCCGCCTTTGCCTTGGCGCTGAGCGTCACGCGGTGGCACGACACCATAGGCATAACGGCAAGCACATCCTCCGGCACAACATAGTCCCTCTTTGCAAGAAAGGCGTGCGCCCTTGCCATGCGCAGAATCGCCTTGCCTCCGCGCGGGCTTATGCCGCTTTTGAGGAATTCGGTGGTGCGTGATTTGAGAACAAGATTTGCTATGTATTCGAATATGCACTGTTCAACGTGCAGGTCGTTTATGATTTTTTGCATTTCGATTATTTCGCCGAGCGTTACAACGGATTGTATGCTGTCCATCTGATTGTTGTTTTCGCCCTTTAAGATAAGAACCTCGCTTTCAAGGTCCGGGTAGCCCATAGTCAGACGCACCATAAACCTGTCAAGCTGCGACTCGGGCAGCTTCTGCGTGCCGGCGGAGCCGAGCGGGTTCTGTGTGGCAATAACAAAAAACGGCTGCGGCAGGTCGTGCGTAACGCCGTCAACGGTTACCCTGCATTCCTCCATAACCTCAAGCAGTGCGCTCTGCGTTTTGGGCGAGGTGCGGTTTATTTCATCCGCCAGAAACAGGTTGCACATAACGGCGCCCTCTTTGTATTCAAACTGCTCCGTGTGCTTGTTGAACATTGAAAAGCCGGTGACGTCCGCAGGCAGAACGTCGGGGGTGAACTGCATACGGTTGTAGCGCAGCGAGAGCGTTTTTGAAAATGCGAGGGCAAGCGTTGTTTTGCCAACGCCGGGGATGTCCTCAAGCAGAACGTGACCGCCCGAGAGCACCGTCATAAGAATAGCTTCAATGACGTCGTCCTTGCCGATAATCACCTTTTTTATTTCATCACGCACAAGCTCAAGCTTGTTCTGATAGCCGTAATCCATACAAAACTGCCTTTCATAATATAGTATTAAAAATCTTAAAATATTTCCGATAATATTATAATTGAAAAATATGAACATTTCAATAACAAACAGCCCCTCAATTGACAAGTGAACGCTCAATGCTATAATTAAAACGGGACGGTAAATAATATGAACACAAACGAAAACAAAAACAGAATAATTCCGCCCGTTACGGCAGAAGGGGAGTTTTTGCAAGAGGGCAGGGCGCTCGCCGAAAAGCTCGGCGCCGCCTTCGTTGAAGAAAAGCCGGATTCCCTGTGCCTCTGCCTTGATGAAAACGGTCTGTCTCTCGCTCGGGGCGAAACCGCCGTTTCGGTTGATTTCTCAAAGCTTCTCCGCAGAATAAGCAAAAGCAACCCCTTGGGCGAAATGATTGTCAAAGCCGCCAGAATAAAGGGTAAAGAGACCCCCTCGGCAATCGACGCAACTGCGGGGCTGGGCGAGGATTCCTTCCTGCTCGCGGCTGCGGGCTTTGAAGTAACCCTCTGCGAATACAACCCTGTCATATGCGCCATGCTGCAGGACGGAATCGAACGCGCAAAAGGCATCACCTGTCTTAGTGCGGCGGCGGGCAGAATGACGGTTTATGAGGGCAACAGCATTGAATATATGGCTTCTTTAAGTAAGGCGCCGGATGTTGTTGTGCTTGACCCGATGTTCCCCGAAAGGCAGAAAAGCGCCTTGATTAAAAAGAAATTCCAGCTCATTCAGCAGCTTGAAAGCCCCTGCTCGGGCGAGGAGGAGCTGCTAAACGCCGCCGTCAACCTGCGCCCGCACAAGATAGTCATAAAACGTCCGCTCAAAGGCGCCTTTCTCGCGGGCAGAAAGCCCGATTATTCGCTTGCCGGCAAGGCGATAAGATACGACTGCTTCGTTTTCGCTGATTGATGTTGTATTTCTGTTTGCGCAATATGCACATACAAATCTTAAAAAAATATTAAAACTTGTTTATACTGCCTTAAAAACTGTTGACAGACGTCATTACAGTAATTACAATAAATGTAAAGGGGGTATGTATAATGAAACATACATTTAAAAAATCAATTTCACTCATTCTCGCGCTCTCAATAGTTCTCGCCGCAGCGTTTTCGGCAAGTGCCGTCAGCTTCAGCGAGACAAAGGCAAACGCCTTCCTCAAAAAATTCGCCTCCGAGAAAGCAGTCACCGTCAGAATGGCGGACATTCAGCAGGACCCGCTGAGCGTCAAAGACCTTGTGCTTTCGGCAAAGCTCAATGACAAAGACAAGCTTGAACTCAAGGCGAGCGCAAAGGTCAAACTGAGCTTCCTCTCAGCAGACGCCTACTTCGACGGCAAAGATTTAACCGCATATCTCTGGATTTTCAAAATCAACGCCACCGACATTCTCAAGGATGTCGCCGGTTTTGACGCAGCAATGATTGATGAAAGCAGCGCCGAAATCGCAGAAATCTTCAAGAGCATTGCCGAACTTGCGGACAGCCCCGTTCTCTCCGCGCTGAGCGTTGACCAGAAGACCGACACGGTTGAGAAATTCTCCGTTTCGGCTGTGTCGCTGATTGCCGCGCTTGCAGGCGCAGGCGATGATCAGGTAACCGCAGCCCTTGCCGCAGCCGGCTATGACACAAAGGGCAAGACCGACAAAGAAATCAAGGATATGCTCGTTGAAGCCAACAAGGCGGGCGCGCTTCTGCCCATACTCAAGGCGGCAGGCGCAGATGTCACGCAGGAGACGCTTGACATGGTCATGGAATACATCTATGACAGCTTTGAATTCACCTACAGCGGCAATGATATAAAAGACATCGCCGTCTATGATGAAAACGGAGCGGAGGTGTTCAAGCTCTCGAAGCTTCTTCCCTTCGAAATCAAGGCGGTCTCCGCAGGCGAAGGCAACGTTAAGAAAGCTCCCGTATTCGGCATCGACATCACCGGTATTGTCAAAAGCATCATCAAGAGCATAATGAGCAAAATCGGCGGATAATCAGACAGTTTAATAAAAAGTAATATTAATTTCAAATAACAGAAACGCCCGTCCCAAAAGGACGGGCGTAATCTTTTAGTCAGCAGTTTTATCTTTTAAACTCAATAGTTTTCGCAGGTGATTTCAAAATATGCCTGCGGATGGTCGCACACGGGGCAGACCTCGGGGGCGCTTGTGCCGACAACTATATGACCGCAGTTGCGGCACTCCCAGACCTTGACTTCGCTCTTCCTGAATACCTCCTGCGCCTCAACGTTTTTGAGAAGGGCGCGGTAGCGTTCCTCGTGGTGCTTTTCAATAAGGGCAACGGCGCGGAATTTTGCCGCGAGCTCGGTGAAGCCCTCCTCCTCGGCCGTCTTCGCGAAGCCCTCATACATATCGGTCCACTCGTAGTTTTCGCCGTCGGCGGCAGCCGCAAGGTTTTCAGCCGTTGAGCCGAGACCGCCGAGCTCCTTGAACCACATTTTGGCGTGTTCTTTCTCGTTGTCGGCTGTTTTCAGGAAGATTGCCGAAATCTGCTCGAAGCCCTCTTTTTTTGCCTTTGAAGCAAAGTAGGTGTATTTGTTTCTCGCCTGGCTCTCGCCCGCAAAAGCGGCTTCAAGATTTTTCTCTGTCTGTGTGCCGGCATAGGGGTTTGCGAGCTTTTCGAGGTTGTCGCCGTCAACTCCGCAAACGGGGCAAACGGGTGTTTCGCCGTCTTTGACATCAAAGGTGACACCGCAGACTTTACATTTGTATTTTGCCATAATTATTCTCCTTATTACTGATTATCAGAACGGATTTTCCGTCTTGTATCTGTCACCCGCGGGCTGATTGAAATCGACGCTCCCGGCTCCGAGATATTTGAAAACCTCAAAGAGCTGTCTGCCGTAGTGGCCGAAAACGACGGCGCCGTGGTGCGGGAAGTTCTTTTCAACAAGCACGTGGCGGTAGAATCTGCCCATCTCGTTAATTGCGAAAACGCCGATTGAGCCGAAGGAGCGGCAGTCAACGGGCAGAACCTCGCCCTGCGCAACATAGGCGCGAAGCGTTGTGTCGGCTGTGCTCTGAAGGCGGAAGAATGTGATTTCGCCGGGGGCTATATTGCCCTCGAGAGTGCCGTTGGTGAACTCCTTGGGGAGCGTTCTCGCCATAATCTTCTGGAACTTCATTTCGCCCGCGCACAGTTTGCAAGAGGGCGTGTTGCCGCAGTGGAAGCCCATAAACGTGTCGGTGTGCTTGTAATTGTATTTGCCCGCAATGCTGTTTTGGAACATATCCTCGGGCACGGAGTTGTTGATGTCAAGCAGGGTTACGCTGTCAAGCGAAATGCAGGCGCCTATGTATTCGCTCAATGCGCCGTAGATGTCAACCTCGCACGAGACGGGTATGCCTCTTGAAGCAAGGCGGCTGTTTACATAGCAGGGAACAAATTTGAACTGAGTCTGGAATGCTGGCCAGCACTTGTTTGCAAAGCAGACGAATTTACGGCCGCCCTTGTGATTCTCCGCCCAGTCGAGGAGTGTCAGCTCATACTGCGCAAGCTTCGGCAGAATCTCCGGCTTCATATTGCCCGCGCCGAGCTCCTTCTCCATATCGGCGACAACGGCGGGTATTCTCTCATCGCCCTCGTGGTTGTTGAACGCCTCAAACAGGTCAAGCTCCGAGTTTTCTTCAATTTCAACGTCAATGCCGTAGAGCGCCTTTATGGGGGCGTTGCAGGCGAGGAAGTCCTGCGGACGGGGTCCGAAGGAGATAATCTTTAAACCCGAAAGAGCGATTATCGCTCTTGCAATCGGTATGAATTCTTTAATCTTTTGAGCAAGCTGAGCGGGTGTGCCGACGGGGTATTCGGGAATATACGCCCTGATTTCACGCAGCTTAAGGTTGTAGCTGCAGTTGAGCATTCCGCAGTAGGCGTCGCCTCTGCCGTCGAGAAGGTCATTTTCAGAATCCTCCGCAGCGGCAACAAACATAACAGGGCCGTCAAAGTATTTTGCCAGCATTGTCTCGCTTGTTTCGGGGCCGAAGTTGCCGAGGTAAACAACAAGAGCGTTGCAGCCGGCGTTTTTGACGATTTCAAGCGCCTCGAGGGCGTCCTTCTCGTTTTCAACCGCCTTTTCGCACTCGAAAATCTCTGCGCCCTGCTCCTTACAGGCGGCGCAGACGGCTCTTCTTCTTGACTCTGAAAGTGAAATGGGGAAGCAATCGCGGCTCACGGCAATAATGCCAGCCCTGACTTCGGGGATATTTTCAAAACTTTTCATGGGAATCAATCCTTTCAATAAAAGATTGTTGAGTTGCTGTCAACAGTTTTATTTTATATTATCGGCAGGAATATTGCAACAGCAAATAAGATTGTTTACAAATTATTTATTGTATATAAATCATTTTGTGTTATAATACACACAATGCAAATAACTGAAAAGAGGAAATCTTTTTTTATGGATAATTACAACCCCTATCAGCAGGGCGGCAGTCAGTATCAGCCGCCGTCATATTACGGCAACTATGTTATTCCGGGAACGCCCTACATTGACCCGTTCTACGAGCAGAGGCAGGAGAAAAAGAAAATAAAGCGCCTGAGCTGTGTCGCAGGTCTGTGCGTGCTCGGCTACATTGTTATTCAGAACATACTCGGTATGATAATCGGCTTTTCCCCCTCGCTCAGGCAGGCGTATCTCGGCAACGCCGATTTTCAGAACATATTAGGCATACTTTTCTCGCTTTCGGGCGTGCTTCTGCCGTTTGCGGCAGGCGCCCTCTTCCTTAAAGGCAGGGGAATCTCCACCGTATCGGACGCCCTGGAACTCCCCAAAGACAAGCTCAACGCGCTTTGTATGGTTCTTGCCGGCTTTATGCTTTGCATCGGCGTGAATTACCTTTCAACCCTGCTGACCGACCTCATTGAAGCCGTCGGTTTTTCGCTTCAGGATGTTGAATTTGCAACACCCTCAACGGCGGCGGGCTGGGCAATCTATTTTGTTGAAATCGCCATTGTTCCGCCCCTCTGCGAGGAGTTCGCAATGCGCGGCGTTGTCATGCAGCCGCTTCGCAGATACGGCGAGGGCTTCGCAATAACAATGTCGGCTCTGGTTTTTTCGGCAATGCACGGCAACTTAACACAGCTCCCCTTCGCCTTTATGGCGGGCATAATTATCGGCTATGCAGTGTGCAAAACCGGCTCGCTGTGGACGGGCATGCTCATTCATTTCTTAAACAACGCCTTTTCGGTCGCAACGGAATTCCTCGTTGAAAAGGTCAGCGACATCTTTGTTCAGAACGTGATTTATTATTTCACGCTCGGTCTGATTGTTTCACTCGGAATATTCGCGGCAGTCGTTCTCATCAAAAGGAACGGCGCTTCGCTCAAGCCCGAAAGGGTTAAAACAAACCTCACAACCGGCAAAAAGGTGTCGGCTTACATCCTTACAATACCCATGCTTTTAGCCCTTGCCTCAATGCTTGTCATAACCGCTCAATACGTTAAATGGACGGGAGGCAAATAAAATAGACAGCGACCGTATTTTTATGAGCGCCGCGCTCTCGCTGGCAAAACAGAGCGCTTTGGAGGGCGAGGTGCCCGTAGGCGCGGTGATAGTGCGCAACGGTGAGATTGTTGCAACCGGGCGCAACAGGCGCGAAAATGACAAAAACGCCACCGTTCACGCCGAGCTTCAGGCAATCGACAGGGCTTGTGCCGCTCTCGGCGGCTGGCGGCTGTGGGAATGCGACCTCTATGTCACAATGGAGCCCTGCCCGATGTGTGCGGGGGCAATAATCAACTCAAGAATAAAAAGAGTTGTCTTCGGCGCCTATGATTCAAAAGCCGGCTCCTGCGGCAGCGTAATCAACCTGTTCGACCTGCCCTATAATCATAAACCCGAGCTGACGGGCGGCTTTATGCAGGAGGAGTGCTCCGCGATTCTCTCGGATTTTTTCAAGGAACTGCGCGAAAAGAAAAAAGAAAATAAATAAAAAAAGACGGATGTTTCGGCATCCGTCTTCTTGTTTATAAGTGTTTATCCGATTTTAAACAGCTTTTCAAAAAACGTCGGAATATTGAGAACAAATGCGATTATTCTGCCGATAAGGTCGGCGAAGAAATCGTTTTCATCCGTCTGCAGTTCAAAACGGGCGTTGCCGAGTGCAACACTGCCCTCGTAGGTGTAAACATCGTTTTTGTAGTTCTTTATGTCGTTTTCGTCAAGCTCGAAAATTCTGTAACCGTAGGGTCCGGGCTTTGCGAACTCAGCGCCGTAGGTTATGCCGAGCTCAATGCCGTCAACCGTGCCCGAAAAGCCGTCAATGTGCGAGTGGCCGAAGAAGGCTCCTATGATGTCGCCGCACTCCTTCCACGCTCTGAACTGCGCCGTCGGCTCGCAGGGCTCGTAGCCGTAGGATGAATAGCCCTTTGATGTTTCGGGGTTGAGCCTGTAAAAGCCGGTGCCGGCAGCCCTCGCTCCGTTATCAAACGGGGAGCACTTGACAAATGCGTTGCCGACGTCGTCGGTGTATATGTGCTGGAACAGAAATGCGGGGAGGGGCTTTCCGCCGTTTTCCGCCGTTATCTCAGCGGATTTTGTTTTATACCACTCAATCTGGTCGTCGTTTATTCCGCCTCTGCCCGTGTCGGTAAGCCAGATGTTGAACTTCGGCTCGCCGTCGGTGCCGTTGATAATCACGTTGTAGTCAAGTCTGCCGTCGGCGTCATCGCTGTCATCCCTGACAATGCAGTGCGGATATTTTGCGTAGATTCTGAGCCAGTCCTCATTTGTTATTCCGCACTTGTGGTCGTTGTTGCCCTGTGCGACAACAAAGGGGATTTTGTATTCTTCAAGAACGCCGAAAACGTAATCGACGGCTTTTTCAATATTCTTTGTTGTTGCCTCAATGTCGGTCTCTCCGTTCTTTTCAACAACAACGCCTTCGCTCAGCGGGTCGTCATCCGTGAAGGAGTCGCCGAAGCGGGAGTCTTCAACAAGGTCGCCCGTGTAAACGATTAAATCGGGCTTCGATGTTTCAACCGCAAGGCGCAGGAAGGTTTCAAGGTCCTTCGCCGGGTGTGCGTCGTCCTGGGTGTCGGTTATGTGGAGAATGCGGAATTTTCCGTTTTGCGAAAATGTCAGCGGCTCTTTTTCATCAGCCGAATATGCGTTGAGAGCAAACGCCGATGAGGCAATAACAAGGCACAAAAGCAGTGCGGTTATCTTTTTCATTTCCTTTTCTCCTTTTTATTATTTGATTTGTCCGGTTTATTCGTCTGTTCCTGCCTTTTTGCGTATTCTGTATTTCTTTAAAAGCGAGGGGTTGAAAAGCAGAAGAATCGGGAATATTTCAAGGCGGCCCAGCAGCATGTCAACAATCAGAACAAGCTTTGACAGCGGGCTGTAAAGCGAGTAGTTGCCTATGGGACCCACCCTGCTCAAGCCGGGGCCTATGTTGTTGAAGGTTGCCAGAACGGCGGAGAAATTCGACGTGAAGTCATACTCGTCAAACGACACGACAAGCACCGAGATTCCCACAATCATAACATAGAGCATAAGGTAAACGTGGGCGGTCTTGACTATGCCGTCATCCATACGCTTTTTTTCAAAACGCACAACGCTCACGCTCCTCGGGTGAAGGAGCTTGTGAATCTCGTGGTGCGCCGTCTTGAAAAGCAGGCACAGACGCGAAATCTTAATTCCGCCGCCCGTGCTGCCCGCGCAGGCGCCTATGCACATAAGCAGAAGCAGCAGGTAGCGGCTCAGCTCCGGCCAGGCGGCAAAGTTCGCCGTCGAAAAGCCGGTGGTAGTCATAATCGAACCAACCTGGAAAAAGCTTAAAAGCACGCACTGCGAGGCGGTGCGGTAGATGTTGCGTATGTTGAACGCAATCAGCAGTGAAAACGAGAAATATATTCCGAGGTAAACACGCAGCTCCTCGCTTCTGAGAGCGTCTTTTATGCGCCCGCATATAATAAGGTAATAGATGCTGAAGTTTACTCCGAAAAGCACCATAAACACGGTAATAACTATCTGGCAGTAGGTGCTGTAGGCGGCAACGCTGCTGTTGAGAACGCCGAAGCCGCCGGTGCCCGCCGTGCCGAAGGTCAGGCATATCGAGTCAAAAACGGGCATACCGCCTGCCGCAAGCAGCACAAATTCAATAACGGTCATGCCGCTGTATATGGCATAGAGTATTCTCGCGCTCTGCGAGGTTTTGGGAACGAGCTTGCCTACATCGGGTCCGGGGCTCTCCGCGCGCACAAGCTGCAGGTTGCCGCTGCCCGAGGCGAGGGGAATTACCGCCATAACAAAAACAAGCACGCCCATGCCGCCTATCCAGTGCGTGAAGCTCCTCCACAGAAGCATTGATTTGCTCAGCGCCTCAACGTCTGTGAGAATTGACGCGCCCGTTGTCGTGAAGCCCGAAACGGTTTCAAACAGGGCGTCGATGATGTTGGGAATTTCACCGCTGAAAACAAAGGGCAGGCAGCCGAAAAAACTCAGGACTATCCACGACACGGCTGTCATGACATAGCCGTCGCGGGCAAACACGGTTTTGGTGCGGGTTTTTACGGATGCAAAAAGCAGACCGAGGGCTATAAGCATTGCCATCGGAATAACAAAGGCGATTACGCTGTGCTTTTCTTTGTAAAACACGGCGGTGATTACCGGGAACACCATAAGCACGCCTTCGACCGCCATTATTTTGCCCAGTATGTTTAAAATCAGTCGTCTGTTCATTTGCTGCTTATCGATCCTTTTATGTCATCTAAATCGGAAAGACCGGTTATTGTTGTAACAACAACGACGGAGTCGCCCGGGCGCAGGTCATCTTTACCGTGGGGAATAAACGTCTTGCCGTCGCGGTTGATAAAGCCGATAATAACGTTTTTGCGAAGGCGGAGCTCCTCAAGCGTTTTGTTGATGAGCGAGCTGTTCTCGCCCACGTGGAAGGCGAGCGCCTCGACCTTGTTGTCAATGATTTTGTAAAGGGTTTCAACGTTGCTGCCGATTTTGTTCTGCCTTGCGCGCACGTGCTGAAGGATGAGGTTTGCCGTAGTGTGCTTGGGGTAGATTACGCTGCCGACGTCAAGCGTGCGCAGCACCTCGAGAAAGTTTGTGCGGTTGACCTTTGTTATGGTCTTTATTTTCGGCACCATGCTTTTTGCGTAAAGCGAGAGCAGTATGTTCTCCTCGTCAAAGCCGGTGAGCGAGCACAGGGCGTCCGTTTCGCGCAGACCCTCTTCAAGCAGGAGCGAACGGTTTGTGCCGTCGCCGTTTATTATGCTCGCGTTGGGGAAGGCGAAGCTCAGGTTCTCGGCGGTTTCCCTGTTCTGTTCAATTACCGTCACGTTCATATTCAGCGCGCAGAGTCTGCCGATGAGGTATGAGGCAAGACGGCCGCCGCCGATTATCATAACGTTCTTTATGTTTGTTACGGGCATGCCGATGCTCTTGAAAAACGGGTTGATGTCGCCGGGCGCGGAGAGAAAGGCAACTGTGTCGCCCTCCTTTATTACCGAGTCGCCGTAGGGGATGAACGCATTTTTCTCCCTCTCAACGGCGCAGGCGAGCACCTTGCTGTTTAACTTTGCAAAGGATTCTTTTACCGGCTTGCCTACAAGCGTGCAGTTTCTGCCCGCGTCAAAGCGCACAAGGTCAACCTTTCCGCGTGAAAAAATGTCAATATTCTTCGCCGCCGGGAAGGTCAGTATTCTCAGAATTTCGGTTGCCGCCTCGCGCTCGGGGTTGACAGCCATTGTAAGGCCGAGACTGTCCTTTATGATGTTTAAATCTTCATATAGCTCAGGCGTGCGCACCCTGGCTATTGTTTCGGCAACGCCTATGTTGCGCGCAATAAGGCAGCACATAATGTTCAGCTCATCGCTGCCCGTGAGGGCAATAAGCAGGTCGCATTCGAGAATGCCCGCCTCCATAAGCACCTTTGAGGATGTGCCGTTGCCCTTTATGCAGATAACATCAAGCTCGCGGTCCGCATCGGCAAGGGGACGCTCGTTTATGTCAATTACCGTAACGTCGTGCTCCTCGCTCGAAAGCTGCTCCGCCACTGCGGAGCCGACCTTGCCCATTCCGACAATAATAATATTCAAAAAATATCGCCGCCTTTAACGGAAAGTAAAGTTCTTGTATTATAGCACCTTTATTATTTTAAATCAAGTATATAATATATGTAAACCGCCCTGCCGCCGGCGTTTTTTCCTTATTGACAAAATGTTGACAAAATTTTCGGGGGTATAATAAAAGTGTATAATATTAAAAGGAAGACTTGAAATGTTTAAATTCATAACAACATTAATTGCTCTTTCTGACTGCGCGGATTATTCCGTCATCTTATAATTACGTGCTTTTGACTGTCTGCCGGTTTATTGCTTTTCGGTTAACGTAATAAATGCAATTCCGTCATTTTTACAAAATGATTGTTAATTTAACCATAATTTTGCACCGATACCGCTATTGTTGTGTGTTTTCGCCGATAATTTACCCCTTGAAAATCGGACTGCAGTATAATATAATAATAAATCGGTAAAAATCTAATTTACATTCTGAAAGGACGAAACGTAAATGAGCATACTTAACAAAAAGACCGTTGACGACATCAACGCAAAGGGCAAAAGAGTTCTTGTGCGCTGCGACTTCAACGTTCCCCTCAAAGACGGCGTAATCACAGACGAGAACAGAATAAACGCCGCTCTTCCCACAATTCAGAAGCTTATCAATGACGGCGCAAAGGTTATTCTCTGCTCCCACCTCGGCAAGCCGAAGAACGGCCCCGAAGCAAAATTCTCGCTCGCTCCCGTAGCGGCAAGGTTAACCGAAAAGCTCGGCAAAGAGGTTGTTTTTGCGGCTGATGACACAGTAGTCGGCGAAAACGCAAAGGCGGCTGTTGCCGCAATGAAGGACGGCGACGTTGTTCTTCTCGAAAACACAAGGTTCCGCGCTGAAGAAACAAAGAACGGCGAAGCTTTCTCAAAGGATCTCGCCTCTCTTTGCGACATCTATGTAAACGACGCTTTCGGAGCGGCTCACAGAGCGCACTGCTCAACAGTCGGCGTTACGGAATATGTTGAAGAGGCGGCTGTCGGCTACCTTATGGGCAAAGAGCTCAAATACCTCGGCAACGCGGTTGAAAACCCCGAAAGACCTTTCGTAACAATCCTTGGCGGCGCAAAGGTCGCAGACAAGCTCAATGTTATTGAGAACCTTCTCAACAAAGCGGACGTTCTCATTATCGGCGGCGGCATGGCTTTCACCTTCCTGAGAGCTCTCGGCTACACAAGCGGTCTTTCAATCGTTGATGAAACAAAGATTGACTACTGCGGCGAAATGCTTAAAAAGGCGGAGGAAAAGGGCGTCAAAATCCTTCTCCCCGTTGACACAATAGCGGCAGACCATTTCCCCGACCCCATCGATGAAGACATCAAAACCGTTCTCATCGACTCCGACGACATCCCCGACAACCTCGAAGGTCTTGACATCGGCCCCAAAACAGCGGCTCTCTACGCTCAGGCGGTCAAAGAGGCAAAGACAGTTGTCTGGAACGGTCCCATGGGCGTTTTTGAAAACCCCAACCTCAACAAGGGCACAATCGAAGTTGCCAAGGCAATGGCGGAGACCGACGCGGTTACAATAATCGGCGGCGGCGACTCTGCGGCTGCTGTCAACACACTCGGCTTCGGCAGCAAGATGTCGCACATCTCAACGGGCGGCGGCGCATCCCTTGAATTCCTTGAGGGCAAAGCTCTTCCCGGCATTGAAGCAGTCAACGACAAATAATTCAATATAAGGAGTAACCGTTATGAATAAAACTCTGCGCACACCTGTTATTGCAGGCAACTGGAAAATGAACAACACCCCCGAAGAGACCAAGGCGCTTATAGCACAGATGAAGCCCCTCGTAGCGGGCGCTGACTGCAAAGTCGTTCTCTGCGTTCCCTACATCGACCTCTATGCTGCCATGGAAGCGGCACAGGGCTCAAACATCGAAATCGGCGCCGAGAACTGCCACTGGGCTGAGAAGGGCGCTTTCACGGGCGAAGTTTCCGCAAAGATGCTCAAGGCGGCGGGCGTTCCCTATGTTATCATCGGCCACAGCGAACGCAGACAGTATTTCGGCGAGACCGACATCACCGTTCGCAACAGAGTCAGAGCGGCTCTCAACGAAGGTCTTAAAATCATCCTCTGCGTAGGCGAAATGCTTGCAGAGAGAAAAGCGGACATGACGGCTGAAATCGTCGCCGCACAGACTGAGGTAGCCCTTTCCGGCGTTACCGCAGAAGAGATGAAAAACATCATCATCGCCTACGAGCCCGTATGGGCAATCGGCACCGGCGAGACCGCAACTCCCGAGCAGGCGCAGGAAGTCTGCGGGCTCATCCGCAAGCTCATCGCACGCCTTTATGACAACGCCGTTGCAGACGCAACCGTTATTCAGTATGGCGGTTCAATGAACGAAAAGAACGCAGCGGAGCTTCTTGCAAAGCCCGACATCGACGGCGGACTTATCGGCGGCGCATCACTTGTTGCGGAAAAATTCTCCGTAATAGTTGAAGCTGCAGGCAAATAAAAACATCCGCGGGTAAAGCTTGAAACGGCTTTGCCCGCTTATATTTGAGAAAGGCAGAAACACAATGTCAGAAAAAGTAGTTCTTATTGTTATGGACGGCGTCGGCTTTTCAAAAACAGGTCTGGGCGATGCCGTAACACTCGCAAACACACCCACCCTTGACAACCTCCTCAAAACCTGCCCCAACACCCGCCTCAAGGCGCACGGCGACGCAGTAGGTCTGCCCTCCGACGACGATATGGGCAACAGCGAGGTAGGTCACAATGCGCTTGGCTGCGGTCAGATTTATTCGCAGGGCGCAAAGCTTGTCAACGAATCAATCGAATCGGGCAAAATCTATGAGTCCGACGCCTGGAAGGAGCTCTCGGCAAACTGCGTTTCAAAGGGCAGTGCGCTTCATTTTATCGGGCTTCTCTCCGACGGCAACGTTCACTCAAACATAAACCACCTCTTCCGTATGCTTGAAAAGGCAAAGGCGGACGGAATAAAAAAGGCGCACGTTCACATCCTGCTTGACGGCAGAGACGTTCCCGCCACATCGGCTCTCACCTATGTTGACGCCCTCGAAAGCAAAATAGCGGAGCTCAACGGCGACGGCTTCACGGCGGATATCGCCTCAGGCGGCGGCAGAATGAAAATCACAATGGACCGCTACCAGGCGGACTGGAATATGGTAAAACTCGGCTGGGACACCCATGTCAAAGGCGAGGGCAGGCAGTTCTGCTGCGCAAAAAAGGCAATCGAAACTTACCGCAGCGAGAACCCCGGTGTTATCGATCAGGATCTTCCCCCCTTCGTAATCGCGAAGGACGGCGAGCCCCTCGGCAGAATAGTTGACGGCGACAGCGTCATCCTCTACAACTTCAGAGGCGACAGAGCCCTCGAAATCAGCATGGCGTTCGATTATGACGAGTTTGACAAATTCGACCGCGGCGCAAAGCCCGACGTTGTTTACGCAGGCATGCTCCAGTATGACGGCGACCTCAAGCTCCCCGAAAAATATCTTGTAAACCCGCCCGAAATCAAAGAAACTCTCTCCGAGCTTCTCGTTTCAAACGGTATGACTCAGTTTGCCGTCTCCGAAACGCAGAAATACGGTCACGTAACATATTTCTGGAACGGCAACAAGAGCGGCAAGTTCAGCGAAGAGCTTGAAACCTACCTCGAAATTCCCTCCGACAAGGTCTCGTTTGACGAGCGCCCCTGGATGAAATCCGCCGAGGTTACCGACGCGGTTATCGAAGCGATGAAATCGGGCAGATACGACTTCATCCGCTGCAACTACCCCAACGGCGATATGGTAGGTCACACGGGCAGTCTCGACGCCACAATCACGGCGGTTGCCTCCGTTGACCTCGGTATTGCGAGAGTGCTCAAGGTTGCGGACGAGCTCGGTGTTACAGTGCTTATCACAGCCGACCACGGCAATGCGGACGAAATGCTTGAAAAGAACAAGAAGGGCGAGCTTCAGGTCAGAACGGCTCACTCGCTCAACCCCGTTCCCTTCATCATTTATTCGAAGAACGAATACGCAATAAAAGACGGCTCCTACGGGCTTGCAAACGTTGCCCCCACAGTTGCAAAAATCTTCGGTCTCAAGCCATACGACAGCTGGCTTGACAGTATGATTTAACGCCGACGGCGGCAAAAACAAAACAAGCAAACTATACAAAACAGGCGGCGGAAATTTTCCGCCGCTTTTTGCTTTTTCGGAATAATAAATATTGACCGCAGGGCAAATGTCAATTATAATAAAAGGGTAAATTATTTTTAAAATGAGGTGTAACTATGGAACCAATTATGCGAAGCGATAAACTTGCAAACGTTCATTCCGACATAAGAGGCCCCGTCTTTGTTGAGGCAATGCGTATGCGCAAAGAGGGCATCGACGTTCTGCGCCTTAACACGGGCAACCCCGCCACCTTCGGCTTCGGTATGCCCGACAGCGTCAGAAATGCGCTTATAAACAACGCCGACAGGGCAGTGGCATACTGCGACCTCAAGGGTATGCCCGACGCGCGTGAGGCAATCTGCAACTACCATAAGAGCAAGGGCATCGAGGGCATCAACCCAGACGATGTTTTTATCGGCAACGGCGTCAGCGAGCTTGTCACAATGTCATTGACCGCTCTTCTCAACTACGGCGATGAGATTCTCGTTCCCGCTCCCGACTACTCGCTGTGGACAAATTCCGTCTGGCTTGCAGGCGCAAAACCCGTTCACTACATCTGCGACGAGCAGTCCGAGTGGTATCCCGACCTTGATGATATCAAAAAGAAAATCACCTCAAAAACGAGGGCTATAGTCATTATAAACCCCAACAACCCGACGGGCGCTCTCTATTCAAAGGATTTTCTCGAAAAGCTCGTTCAGATTGCAAGAGAGCACAAGCTCATAATCTTCTCCGACGAGATTTACGACCGCCTTGTTATGGATGACCTCGAGCACGTCTCAACCGCAACGCTTGCTCCCGACCTGCTTGTTGTCACGATGAACGGTCTTTCAAAATCGCACATTATCTGCGGCTTCCGCTGCGGCTGGATGGTATTCAGCGGAGCCAAGGAGGCGGCAAAAGATTTTATCGCGGGCGTCAACGGCCTTTGCGCCATGCGTCTTTGCGCAAACGCCCTCACACAGCTTGTCATACCCGCCGCCCTCGCCGACCCCGAAAGCACAAGGGCAATGATGGTGCCCGGCGGCAGAATCTATGAGCAGAGAGAGGCAACCTGCCGCGAGCTTGAAAAGATTGAAGGCCTCACCTTCGTAAAGAACAAGGCGGCTTTCTACATCTTCCCGAAGCTCGACATTGAAAGGTTCAACATCCACGACGACCAGCAGTTTGCAATGGATTACCTCCACAGCAAAAACGTTATGATTATCCCCGGCAGGGGCTTCAGCTGGGACAAGCCCGACCACTTCCGCATTGTTATGCTGCCCGAGCCCGAAGTGCTCGCAAAGGCAATGCGCGACCTTGGCGACTTCCTCAAAGATTACCGCCAGGAGTAATTCACTCCGCCTGTCACCCGGCATCTTTGAAAAACCGTCATTCTGAGCCGCAGGCGAAGAATCTCACACAGACAAGGCATAATAAAACCAACGGCTTGCAGATTAATCTCTGCAAGCTTTTTTTATGCAGCAGAACATCAAAAAAAGAGCCGCCCGCAGGCGGCTCTCCAAAAAAGAAAGGTAAGAATGGTATGAAACGGAATGATAACCGGTATTAATTATGCAACGCGGTGGATGGATTCTCTGCCCGAAACAACCGTAACGGCAATTTCCTCCTCGGGCAGGTCTGCCGGCGCCCTGGACTGAATCTGACGGGCGGCGCGGTTCTTTTCATACTGTTTGCGACGGCGGTAGTTGCGCCAGTGAATGCCGATTGCCCTGAAAAGTTTATTTTCAAAATCGAGCAGCTTTTCTCTGTAAGCAAAACCGACAACCGCAAGTATGACGGCGATTAATTCAAAAAACGAACGGATAATAAGTGAGAGCGTCATTGTATGTTCCTCCTCATCATTTTTTTGTTTCCATATTGAACATTTGTTCTCTACGACTGCTATTATAGCACCCGAACAATTGTTTGTCAATACAAATGTTCGATTATTTTGAAAATTTTTGTTCCTTTATCACGCTCTCATAATACCACAATATATAGTTGTTGTCAATAGAACAAAGCACAATTTGTAGTTTTATTTTCGATATTTAAAATAAGCGCCCGGAGATATTTTTAAAAAATAATCCGGTTGAAATAAAAAAACAGCAGGGTTGAATACCCTGCCGTTCTGATTATAATTCTGTTTTATCTCAGCAGATTCCGCCGAGGAACTCGCCGAGCGTTCCGCCTATGATTGCGTCTATAATTCCCGCGAAGAAGGCAATAAGTCTGTCAAAGAAGGTCTTTTTAACCGTAACGTTCATAACTTCGCTCTCTGCAAGAACGCTGCCGTCTTTGCCTATGATTTTTGCCTGAACGGTGTAGTCGTCGGTCGGCTCCTCAACGCCGATACCTTCGCCCGCGCCGATATCCTCGTCATTTACAAACCAGTGAATCGCGGCGCCTTTTGGCACGTCAACCGCCGTGGCTCTGTAAATCATGCTGTCCTTGTAGCCGATTTCGAAATTCTCTTCATAATCGTCAATAACAACAGCGGGCTCATATTCGGTGTAAACGGGCCTGACCGTAATCCCGCCGGGCGTGAGAGTGTATTTCTCCCAGTTTGCGTGGCAATCCTCTTTTTCGGGAACTGCGGGGGGAGTAATTGATTTTGTGTTGACCGTGTATGCAATCTCGCCGACGGTCTCTCCGTTTTCATCAACGAAGGTTGCCGTATATTCAATGGGCGTTGCCGTGTAAACGGCAGTGTAGGTTGCCTCCCGCTCAACGGGAACAACCTCGGGGCTCCACGCCGAGAATTCGTATGTGAACCAGTCGTCCGCCTCTTTTGTCGGCGCAGTGCATTCGGGCATTTCGCGTTTTGCGTATTCCCTGCTCTGAAGCTCTGTGCCGTCTTCGTCAACAAAGGCGACGGTTATGTTTGTCGCGTCTTCATAAACGGGAGTGCGGGTGCCGTCCGATTGCGCGCGGACAACTGCGGGTTTGTTTATTTCAACCTTTTCCATCTGAGCAGGCAAGACCTCGCTCCCTACGCAGCGGCCGGATCCGATACCGTTTGCTCCGCTTTCGGCAACTGCCGTTACCTGCGCATTCTCTTTTATAACAATTGTGCCTTTCGGTTCGTCTTCAATCGCGAAACCTCTGCCCAGACCTATTGCCGCACCGCCTTCAGGAGACTGACCCTCTCTTTTGTCCTTCGTTGCCAGAGCAGTAACCGTTGCATTGCCCCCGATTGTTACGCTGCAGTCAGCATTATCTGCGTCAAAATTAGCAACTTTTGAAGTGCCTCTGCCCGTGCCTATGCCCGCGCCGCCGGAAGAACCGATTGCCGTGACAACGGCAGTGCCTTCAATGACTATATTGCCTGAGGAGGCGCCGTAGCCGCCGCCTATGCCTGCGGCGTGGTTGTTTTGTGCGGGATATGTTGAAGGGTCGGAAATGTCAAAACTGTCAAAACTGAAATCTCCGCCGGTCGCCGAAGTTGCGCGCACCGTGCCGCCTGAAATCGTTATATTGCCTCCGTTATAAAATCCGACACCCGCGCCCGTGAAATTGCCCTGATTATCACGAGGCGTGCCGCCGCTTGTGCCGTAGCCGGAGCCGATGCCTGCGCCACAGCCCGTGCCGTATGCGGTGATGTAACCGTCATAAATATTTATTTCACTCGCGGAGCTGTGGTAGCCAGAGCCGATGCCTGCAGCTCTGCTTCCGCCGGTGGCGGTAATTGTGCCGCTGTAAATATTTATTTTGCCCGCTTTGGGGTTGGTTGCGGATGCGCTGTTGAACCCTATACCGCCGATTCCCGCGCTGTATTTGCCGCCAGTAACGGTAAGCGTTGAGCCGTCACGACCGTAAATGTTGACGGTCGAACCCTCTTCAACTTCGATGCCCGCGCCGACATAATCGGAATTGGCGGAGAGAACGTTGTTACCCTCAAAAACAAGGTTCACGACCGCGCCGCCGCAGATTCTGATTGCTGAGCCGGGCGTTGAGCCAGTGTTTTCATGCGTTACGCCTGAAATGAGAACGGTTTTGTTTTCATCAATAACAAGCGTGCCATCCCAGTTGCTTTCGGCATTGTAGGTTATTTCCGGTTCGGGAATGTCAGCCGCTGTTGAAGCCGCAGACATACCGAGCGCAAAAACAAGGGCGAGAACAACCGCCGTAATCTTCCTGATTATTTTCATGATTCATCCTCCGTATTTCAATTAATCAGCGGATTAAACAACAGATAAATTGTAACATAACAGGTGTGAAATATGCAATAGCGGTTAATAATTATATACACATTTTTTCGGCTTTGTATTCGCCTGCCGCAAGCGGAATAACCGTTGAGCCGTGAAGGGCGGAATATGTGTTGTCGGCAGTGAAGCGCCAGCCCTTCGGCACAACAATAAAGCCCGTCGCCCCGTCGGGGCATTCAACACTGAGGCAGACTGAATTCCCGCTCTTTTTCCACTCAACCGAGATTCTTCCGCAGGGCGCGTCGTAATGCGCCTTTGCAAAATCCAGGGCGTCAATAAAATCGGGGGCGATGTCAAAATCATTGCAGCCGTCACCCCTCGGGTTTACTTTTATTCCCGCCACGCGCTGAATAAACCAGCTGACAATGTCGCCGAAGAAATGGTGGTTGAGCGAGTTGGGCGTGTCGTTCTCCTCTTCGGGCAGAAAGTCTTCGGGCAGGGCGGTTAAACCGCGCTTTACAAAATTGCCGTAGGAGGGGAATTCCTCTCTCGTAATCATTTTATATGCCAGGTTCCCTTTGCCGAGGTCGGAGAGCACGTGGAACAGCACCCGCAGACCTATCATACCGCAGGCGATAAAATCATTTTTCTCACGGCACAGCTCAACAAGCCGTCTGCCCGCCTCGGGAATCTCGCTTTTTTCAAACACTCCGTAATAAATGCAGATTGCCTGCGCCGTCTGGCAGCGCGAGCGCACCGACATTGTGCCGGGGTTAATAAAATTTTTGCGGATTGCCTCTTTAAAAGATAAGGCGAGGGACTCTGCGAAATCAGCGTGAATTTTCATACCCAGCGCGTCAAAGAGCTTTGCGGATTTGTCGCAGATATACATTGCAATCACGCTGTCTGTCAGGTAAAGCGGAGCGTCGGGGTCTCCCGCGCCCTTCATCGGCTGAAGCCAGTCGCCCAGACCTATTGCAAGCAGACCGTCTGCCCTTCTTTTCTGCGAGATGTATGAGAGGTAGCGCAGCATTGAGGGGGCGCACTCCCTCGCGGGCTCAAGGTCGCCCCTCAGGCGGAACATCTGCCAGCAAAGCTCGGTGAGCACATTGTCCCAGGCGGGGCCGTTGCCCCAGGCAAAGCCCCAGCCGCCCGTGGGAACTATTCCCGGCAGGGCGCCGTCAATGCGCTGAGCCCTGCAGATGTTGCGAAGCCACTCTTTATAGCTCTTTTCGGGCGTGAGTGTGAGAACAACTCTCTCGCACGAAACGGCGGCGTCTCCCGTCCAGCCGTTTTTCTCCCTGTGCGGGCAGTCCGTCGGGAAGTAGTAGAAATTGGCAAGGTCGCTGACCCTGCTCATATCGCGCAGCCTGTTCATAACGGGGTCGCTGCACTCGAAAGAAGCCCTCTCCTTAAGGTCGGAATTTGCCCTGAGCATAACAAGCGTCTCTTCGTTTACCTGCCCTTCGTCAAGCCCGAAAACAACGGCATAGCGGTAGCCGAAGTAGGTGAAGGGCGGGGTGAAGGTTTCGCCTTTTTCGCCCTTGCAGATGTAAAGTGCGCTCTGACCGTAGCCGTCGGGATAAAACGAGCCCGTGTTCCTGTATGACGGCTCGCCATTTTCCGTTACAAACTCGCAGAGCTGAATATAGATTCTCTGACCTTTTCTGCCGTTGATTTTAAGGCGGAAGATGCCAGCCGTGTTAATTCCGAAATCAAAAATATATCCCTTTTCGCCCTTCTGACGGTAATCAAATCTGAACTGTGTGTCAAGCTTCATATTGTCGCGGTTGCCGAAGGCGTTGCTCAAAACGCCCTGCCTTATTTCAACCGCCTTTATCTCTTCGGTAACAACAACGGGATCCGCTTCGCAAAGTCTGTATTCGCCCCGCGGTTTTTCGGCAGCTTTCACGTTCTGCCAGGCGCTGTCGTCATAATCATTATTCAGCCAGCCCGGGCTCTCAAGATTTGCGTCATAAAAGCAGCCGCTTCTCAGGTCGTCAAATATTATTGCGGAGGGCTTGCACTTAAACGATTCATCTGCGCTGATAACTGTCTCCGCGCCGTCTTTGCCGGTGAGAACAAGCGAAAACGCAAAGCGGGGCGCGCCGCGGAAACGGGCGATGTCAAAATCCCAGACTCTGCCGCCCATGGAGTTCTGCATACCGTTGCCGAGAATTATACCTACGGTGTTTGCGCCTTTTCTGAGAATGTCTGTTACATCGTATTCATCAAAATAAACAATGTCGTCGGGGTTGGAGATGTAGGGTGCAAGAAGCCCCTTAGTGATTTTTCTGCCGTTCAAAAACAAATCATAAAAGCCGAGACCGCTTATGAGAACTGCGGCTTTTTCAAAATCGCCCGCCTCAAACGTTTTGCGGATAAGCGGTGCGCTCAAGTGCTTTTCATAGGTGCAGTATTCATCCGTTGCCTTGAAAAATAACTCGGGAAATTTCATTTTAAAACTCCTTTCGGGCTGGTTTTTTTGCATAGATTGATACAACAGAATTATAGCACACAAATATAAAAATATTCAATAAAAAATCGACGTTCTCTTTTATTGACAAGAGTGCTTTTCGGGACTATATTTATATATGTAATCTTATTGAATTAAGGAGGATATGCAGATGAAAAAACTCACATCCGTTATTCTTGTTCTTTTAATGGTTCTCTCGCTCGTGCCCTTCGGTGCGTCGGCGGCGGACTCACCCGAAATTCGCAATGTTATTTTTATGATAGGCGACGGTATGGGAACTAATCACCTTGAATGGGCAAAGGCGGAAACCGGCGAAAAACTCGCCATGGATGAAATGCCTGTCAAGGGCTTCCGCGTTACCGACTCGCTCACCGGTCTTACAGACTCCGCGGCGGGCGGCACGGCTCTTGCCTGCGGACTTCTTGCCTTCAACAGCAATGTAGGCACAATGTCGGTGTCTCTCGACGGTCACGCCTTCGTTGTTCTCAACTATGTAAACCTCTGCGAAGCGTCGCAGAAGGCAGGCAAAAAGACGGGCGTTGTCACCTCCGACTCAAACACGGGCGCCACACCCGCCACCTTCAGCGCACATGCGGCAAGACGCTCCTATGCGGATATTATCTCCGCCCAGCAGCTCGAATGCGGGCTTGACCTGCTCTGGACAAGGGCAGACGGAATAATCACAGAGAGCACGGCGACAAAAGCGGGCTGGACCTACATTGACAAATTAAGCGAAATCTACGACCTGCCCGCAAATTCAAAATCGCTCGCACAGTTCTCCGGCAAAATCGAATATGACGACGGCGATGAAAACGGCGCTCCTTTAAGCGTGCTCACCTCGCTCGCAATCAGTCAGCTCGACGGCTCCGACAACGGCTTCTTCCTTATGGTTGAGGGCGCGCACATCGACAAATACAGCCACGCAAACGAAAAAGATGACATGGTAAAGAGTCTTATTGAATTCGACAAGGCGGTCGAAGAGGCGGTTAAATTCGCAAAGATGGATGAAAACACAATGGTTATCGTAACCGCCGACCACGAAACGGGCGGAATAGTCTATGACAGCGGGGCAAAAGAGTGGAAGTTCACCGTCGGCGACCACACGGCGGCAGACGTTCCGCTCAGAGTTTACGGCGACGAAGGAATGTTAAAAGACGGCGAAACGCTCAAAAACGTAGCCGTCGCAAGATACGTTGCAAAAGCAACCGGGCTCAGCGGTATCCCCTCGTTCTCACTCAATATATTTGTTGTCATCGACTTCTTCAAAGCCCTCGGCGACCTCATCTCCGCCAAACTCAAAGGAGAATAAACAAACATAAAACGGCAGTAATCAAAGATTAATCAGAACCTGAAAACCGTAACCGCAAATCAAAATTTAATCAAAAAACACGGGAGCCGCACGGCTCCCTTTTTTACTCCTTCTTCAAGGATTTTTTTTTAATAATAAAATTCAAAAAATTTTTTAAAATTTTTCAACTTTTTTTCTTTTTATTGCATCTTTACTTATGGAGACAAACAGTCTCTGATATAAAAATAGGGCAGGCAAAGGTATGATCAACCGTTGCGCCGCCTGCCTGTAAAAAAAAGGAGGGTTCGCTTTATGTCAATAATGATAAACTTCATAACTGATTATGTCTCGACTATGATAGAGGGTAGCAAACTGCTTGCTGACCTGCTTTTTTCGGAACAGGCAATTTATCACTTTTTCTATGAAGGCGGTTGGATGGTCTTTTTAAGAGGCATACTGCGCGGAATACATATAGCACGCTTCGGTTGGTAATAAAGACCGGATAAAAACACTTGTTGAAGGGAGTATTGGATGTTAATTGTTATCGGAATTATGTTTGCAATAGGAGCATTTCTTATAGCCGCACAAAACAAGGTTGAAGGCGCAACGGGAAGTAAAGGGCTGGGATGTCTTGTCGTTATTATACTGATAATAATTATAGCTGTAATTGCCGAAATTTCGGAAAATTGAAAGTGTTATATTAATATAAGCTGTTTCAATACTCCTTTAAAGCGTTTATGTTTTTGAATTATTTTATAAAGGAAGGTTTTGAATTATGAAAAAGAAAATATGTATCTTATTATTTACAGCATTGCTGCTTGTTGCTTTTGTAGGTTTGTTTACATCATGCTCGTCAGATGTCTATGAGACATCAGAAACAACAACAGAAGCAACAACGAGCAATAATGACTATAACGACAGTGATGATGATTATAATTATGATTATGATTATGACGATGACGATGATGATTATGAATACGGCAACAATTACGGGTCATCGTATACCACAACCAAAAGCTACAACAGTTACAACAATTACAATTACAATTATAATAATACTTCGCGCTATACAACAAAAAGCTATAATTACTATAACAGCTATAACTATAACACAACACGATATAAAGCGGATGATACACCTACATATAAGCAGGATGACCCTTATTACCGGGCAAATGACTACAATAATGACGGAAAACTCAGCCAGGATGAGTTCCAAGGTGCAGTAGATGACTGGATGTCGGCTCACGGTTATTAAAAGGGGGGACGATTAAATGGCACTTATAACCTGTCCCGATTGCGGAAAACAAGTTTCGAGCAGGGCGGTTGCGTGCCCTGATTGCGGATGTCCGATAGGTTCACTTCGGGGAGGCATTTTAAGGGTTGAATGCAGATTTTTCGGACTGTTAGGTAACTGCAGAATCACCGTGAATTTTTGCGGAAAAAGCAGTGTTATCAAAAACGGCTTTTATGATGATTTTCCTGTTCCGTCAGACGGAAAAGAACACACTGCAACAATTTACTGTTCCAAAGGTCTTGATGCGGCAAATATCCCTGTAAAGATTAAATCCGGCGAGAGCAAAAAGGTTACGGTGTTCTATGATGATTCAAAATTTCTGAATCATTGGAAGTATAAAGAAGAAATGTTTATTACAAAATAACAGGTAAAAATCTGAACGCACAACCAAGCATATATTGTTTAAAAAAGGAGATTTTTTTGTGAAAAAGATTGTCGTTTTTATTATTATAGCTCTTATTATTGCAGGCATAGCGTCCTGCGGTAATTCGGGAGGTTCCTCATCCTACGATGATGCAATGGCAAGTTATGACTGGGGCGACCATTACTATTACAACAGAAGCAGCCACAAGGTTGAAAGAACACTTTGGTAACCTCTTGAACCGACCAAAGTTTTTTAATACTCGGACAGCGGTTGTTTATTATCGACAATAACTTAGGAGAAAAGTATGAATCAAGTAACATTTATCAGAAGAAGCGTTTGCTTTTCAGTTATGATTATAATGATTTTTGTGCTCAGTGGCTGCTCGCAGACATGTGAAGTTTGCGCAGGCACCGGCACTGTTGCCTGTGATAATTGCTCCGACGGAACAATAACCTGCCCGGAATGTGAAGGAAAAGGGTTTTTTGATTGTGAAAAATGTGATGGCACGGGAAACATAAAGACCAATGAAGAATGTCCGAAATGTGAAGACAGTAAAAGAAAAGGATATAAATATGATACAGCTCAGGCGCTTAAAGATTTGTGGTATGGTGTAAAAAGAGACCAGGAAGAGTATTGGTCAAAGTGTTTCCAATGTGACGGAACCGGTTATGTTTTAGAAGAATGCCCTGATTGCAAAGGAACAGGGCACGGCTCAGATTGCAAGTCCTGCAATGCCACCGGAAAAATTGCTTGCCCGAAGTGCTCCGGAACAAAAGAAGTAGTATGCACGGTTTGCGAAGGAGCAGGGAAAGTGAAAAAATAATTATCTCGACAAATGACGCAAACATTATTCCTAAAGGATAATCGGATTAATTAATACTGCAGAAAGGACAGCAAAAATGATAGCTTTTACACTCGGTTTTTTATCTTATCTTAATTTCTTCGCAATGGTGATTTCGGGTCCGCTTACATTCCTTATGGCTCTTCTCAGCATTGCGCCGTAAAATAATCGGAGGTTAAAAATGAATACAAAAACTTTAAACAAATTTCAGGGAATCTTACTGACTGTTACCGGCATTCTCTCCGTAATCTTCGGATTTATCTGCAACGGTTCCGGTAATTATTCTTCACATACGTCAGATAAATATACATATGGCGGCGACGCCTACACCGGCATACAGAACGCAGCTGCGCAGACCGCAAACAATGTGAGTTATTTTCAAGACTCTTTTAACTCCATAGCCGGACGCGGATTTATGTTTATTCTGCTTATAGCCGGGCTTGTATTGATTATTACGGGCATTTTTATGATTTTAAAGGCAAAACCGGCAAACACACAGCCGGGCATTGCTTCGCAGGTATATGATACTCCGTCAGCTCCTGTATATGGCAATACTGCCGGTAAGCAGACCGATAATCAGCCGGCAGTTGAAAGCCTGCCTCAGGACGCTCCTGTGTATAATGAGACTGTTGAAGAGCAGACCGAAGCTCAGCCGGAAACGGAACTGTAAGAGCATTTTACATAAAGTCGGTCTTTTAATCACGGAGGTGATTTAATGTTAAACATAGATGAAATAATCCGCCTCACGCTTGACGCCGAGGCGGAAGTCACCGCTTTGACAAATGAACAGAAAACAGAGATTCTTCTCAGAATTCTGACTTTGTATCTTGAAAGCAGACTGAATCTGAAATAACAGTTTGCCAACAAATAATTATTATGATACAATATGTTAAATAAAAACAGCGGTTTACGGGGATTATATGGGTAATGAACAATATGACCTGATACAGGAAGTTGTAAAACTGAGATCAGGCGACGGAAAAGCATTTGAAAAGATATACAATTTAACAAACCGTTCTGCATATTTTACCGCTTTGAAAATTGTCGGCAACGAAACAGACGCACAGGATGTCGTTCAGGAAAGCTACATGATTATGATTGACAAAATAGGCGATCTTGAAAATCCTGCCGCGTTTTCAAACTGGTTCAGTGTGATTGTCGCTAACAAAGCAAGGGAATTTCTGAGAAAAAACAAAAAGTATGTTTTTACTGATGACATCGATGAGATGAGCGATGAAGAGGTAAAAGCGTTCAATGATTCTCTTGAAAGTGAAAAAGAAGAGTTCAGACCGGGCACGCTCATTGAACAGCTTGAACTAAAAAGTCAGGTTATGGCGCTGATTGACGGTCTCAGCGATGACAAAAGAACGGCAATATTGCTTTATTACTACAACCGTCTTTCCGTTAAAGAAATATCGGAAGCTCTCGGTGTAAATGAAAACACCGTCAAAAGCCGTTTGTTTTATGCAAAAAAAGACCTTGCAAAAGGTATTGAAGAAATTGAAAAGAAAAACGGAAAACTGCTCGGCGCGGCACCCGCTTCTGTTGCTGCCTGGGCGCTGAAAACGGCATCGGCAACGGCGTCAACTGCGTTTGTTTCAGGCGGAGCGGCTGCCGAAACGCTTGCCGCAGTTACCGCAGGCGCCGCTGCAGCTGGCTCTCTTACATTGACGGCTGCCGCTTCAGGTGCCTCAACGGCGTCAACAGTTGTTACAACAAGTGCGGCTGCCGGTGTTTTGCAGAAGGTTGCCGTCGGAATAGCGGCAGTGACCGTAATCGGCTCAGCGGCAACCGTTCTTATGAGAGTGCAGAGGCAGAGAATGACTGCCGAACAAACCCAGAGCGTTTCTCAGATTGAAGAAGCATTAACCGAAGAAAGCACAGCGCCGGTGTTCTTTGTTGAAGAATCCGGAACTTTTGAGGCAGACACCGAAGAACAAACAACGCAGATGTCACGCGAAAATTCAACAACATCTGAAACTGCCTCCGCAAGGCAGTCAACGTCAGATAACACTCAGACGGCGTCAGCCGGCACTTCATCGGAACGCAGAACAACAAGGCAGAGAACCACAAGAGCCAAAGCAACAACAACGACACGCGCTGCAAAAGAAACAACAGCCGCCGCAACATCGGCAACAACAAAAGCTGCGCAGCAAAGCGAAACGGTCTCACAGAAACCGTCTGAAAGGCAGCAACCTGAAACCGCCGAGAGCAAAACATTCGCAACTTCTGTGTCAACAACAAGCCCGCCGACACAGGCGCCGACCGAAGCTGAGAAAAACCCCGCAACGGTAGAAATAAGAATCACAAAAGACGGTGTAAACATAATTGACACACTGAAAATATCTGTCAAAGCCGGCACGGCATTCACAAAAGAGGATGTCTTAAAGGCAGTCGGCGACAAAGGGTATAACACAGATATGGTGCCGATTGAAGGTCACACGTTGCCTCTTACTGCTGAGGCAGATAAAACATACACCATTGTTGCAAACGTTGAATAAACCGGCAGGCAATGTGCTATGCGTTTTTGGAGGTAAGACTTTGAAAATCAGTTTCAGAAAAACAGTTTGTGTTTTAGCTGCGTTTGTTATGCTTTTCTGCTCTGCTCCGTTGAATACATCTGCCGACAGCTACGGTGTTTTTCAATGGACTTATACAGACGACGGAGCGGTAATAAACGGTGTTGACGGGACCGTGAGCGGAATTGTTACGTTTCCGTCTTCAATCGACGGTTACCCCGTTGTTGGAATAGGCAAGGATGCGTTTAAAAACTGCACTTCTCTGACAGGTGTTGCTTTCCCGGAGAGTCTCAAAAAAATTGAGCAGGGCGCATTTTACGGATGCACCGGTCTTACTGAAGTGAATATTCCTTCATGCGTCACTTCAATCGGCAAAGAAGCGTTTGAAAACTGCACAGCTCTGACAGACGTTGCTTTCCCGGAGAGTCTCAAAACAATTGAGCAGGAAGCGTTTTACGGATGCACAGGTCTTACTGAAGTGAATATTCCTTCATGTGTCACTTCAATCGGACTTGATGCGTTCGGTTACTGCTCTTCAATAGAGTCATTGACTGTTTCAGAATCCAACACTGTTTTTTACAGCGAAAACAACTGTGTTATAAGCAAAACCGATGCACCTCTCTGCCCCGAATCAACTGCCGTTTTCCCCGCAAAGACTCTGTTTCTCGGGTGCAAAAACAGCGTTATTCCGGCAGACGGAAAAGTTGAAACAATAGGTCCGTTTGCTTTTCTCGGCTGTTCCGGACTTACCGAAATAATCATCCCAGAAGGAGTCACCGGTTTTTTCAACTATGATCCCGTGCGTTTCAGCCACGCTTTCAAGGATTGCACAGGCCTTCGCAATGTAGTTTTTCCCGATTCACTGACAAATCTGGGAGTCAATGCTTTCAGAAACTGCACGTCGCTCACTGAGATTACAATTCCCGAAAACATGAAGATTATAAAAGGCGGCGCTTTCGCGGATTGCTCAAACCTGGAAACTGTTCATTACTACGCAAAAGATCTGACGTCGGTTTCGGAAGATCTATACAGCACCGGCTTCTGGCTGAACGGCTGTTATTCGCTTAAAAAACTGTTTATTGAAAACACAGTAAGAAAAATACCCCCACATCTCTTTACCAACTGCGGCAGCGTTCAGGAGATTACAATTTACAACACAGTCGAATCATTAGAATACAGTTCGTTTTCATCCTGCAGCAGTTTTTCAAAACTGTTTTTCAAAGGCACTCCTGAGGAGTGGATGGAGAATTACAACAGATACTTTTCAAGCAGCGCTTATGTTCGTGAAATCTATTATCAGGGCGGTATATGCACAAAAACAGACGCCCCGTCCAATATCAGCATAGAGTTTGAATACGGCACTTTCGGCACGCCAAACGACAGTGAGCTCAACCTGATTGTTGAGAATATTGCGGAATATGAACCTAAATTCAGCTCCTTCAAAGCGTATGTAAACGGGGTTCCTGTTGCGCTTTATGAGATTCATATGAAAAATTCCGGCAGTCTTAACATGCAGCCGGTTGATGAAAAAGAGGTTACGGTGAAAATTCCCGTTCCCGCCAATTTAGATCCCTCGCTTTACAACTCGGTTTTTGTTTTTCACCGCAAACAGGACGGAACAACAGAAAGATTGAAGTATATAACCGGCGACCTGGTTATTGAAGACGGCTTCTTTGTCTTTAATGTTGATTCTTTCAGCGACTTTGCCGTTTGCACTGATGACAACGGCAACCATATTGATATGGACGGCGACCACATCTGCGATTTGTGCGCGGCGGATCTTTCTTACAAAGTGAAGCTCATTTTTGACGGCGAAAATCTCGGTGATATTACATATTACTACAATGATAATTATATTGAAAACCTCCCCGATGTGCCTTCAAAAGAGGGCTATACCGGCAAATGGGTTTACTCTGTGCAAGGCAGTGAACTGAGCATTAAACCGGAGTATACCCCGATTGTTTATTACGCAACATTTATTGCAGACGGAAGACAGATCGACAATAAAATACCGTTTACGGTTGAAGATAAATCACTTAATGAACCCGCAGTGCCGCAAAAAGAGGGCTATACCGGCAAATGGAATGACTACACCTTAGGTGCGGGCGACATAACCGTAACAGCGCATTATACAAAAACAGTGAATCCGGCAGCAAAAGCGACAATAAATGTTGCTGGCACAGCCCGTTTCAGCTTCGGAACAAAACTCATAATCAAGGCAACAGCCGACAATCTTGAGCCCGGATACCGGCTTGTAATGGCTATAAATGAAAAAGAGGTTACGGGCAACAACAAAGAAGTTGTTTGCGAATACGGTGAACTTAAAAGCGATGTTGACTATTATGTTAAAATCGTTGATGCAAACGGAAATGCTTTAAAAGACACCGACGGAAAAGTAATCAGAAAAGACGGCGGAACAATCACCTGCAAAGCGGGTTTTATACAAAGATTATTTGCCGTCTTGCTGAGATTGCTGGGAATACTTCCCGAAAAAACCGTTAAACCGTAAAAACAAATAAAACAAACGGCTTGCAGGTTCTGCCTGTAAGCCGTTATTGTTTAGTGTATAATTCAATATTAATTCTTTAAAATTATTTTATTATTGTTTATTATTTTCGGCGGGGGTTACGTTGCCTTCGCTGTCAATTTCAATCGGGGCGGGTGAGATTGAAATGAGGCGGTTGAAAAGAATTTTGCGCTCGGTCTCGATTTTAACATATTTCAGCTCGCTGTTTATCTGCCTGCCCGGTATGAATCTCAGCCCGATGCCGCCGTTTTCAATTCTCAGCACGGCCATACCCGAATCGAGCGTTTTTGTGTTGAAAAGGAAGTTGCCCAGACTGTAAACTATGGGCTTGCCGTTGTAGAATTCCATACCCTGCAGTATGTGCGGGTGCGCTCCTATAACTGCGTCTGCGCCTGCATCAATATACTTCCTCGCAAGTTCCTTCTGGGAGCTCTGCAGCTCGGTTGAATACTCCGTTCCCCAGTGAACATAGACCACAACGTAGTCGTTTCTGACGGCTGCTTTTTTTATGTTTTCAATGAACTCTTCACTGTCGCCGTAGCAGCTGCATACGCCCTCCGATTTTTCGGTTGCAAGGGGAGTGAGCCGCAGGTTTTCCGCCCTCGATGCGGCAAGGTATGCTACTTTACACCCGTTGATTATGTAGCTGACGCTTCTGTTTGCCTCTTCAAGATTACTGCCCGCTCCCACACGCGCAATCGCAGCATTGTCAAGGGCTTCGAGCGTGTCCTGAAAAGCGTCGGAGCCATAGTCGTAGGTGTGGTTGTTGGCAAGCGAAACAATGTCAACATCCAGCAAGTTAAGATACTTTACACTTGACGGGTCAGCCCTGAAGGTGAACTGCTTGTTGGGCGTGGGTGTTCCGCGTTTTGAGTAGGTGAATTCGTTGTTGAGCATCATTATGTCAACCGCCTTCATCGCCTCTCTGAACTCGGGGTCTATGCAGTCAAGCACGCCGTTTACAAAGGTCTGAGCGTGCGGCATTATGTATTCATCCGGCGTAAAGTTTATGTCGCCGCCGAAGCCGAGCTCAAAATACGAGTTGCCGTTTGAGCCGAGGTCAAAAACCGTCTTGCCGTCAATTTCGCCCGTAAAACGCGAGAACATAACATTGAGCGTCTCGCCGTTTATTGTAACCGGGCTGATTCCCTGCTCCGCCTGTGCGACCATTTCATCAACGGTCTGCTTTTCAAGCGATTCAAGAAACTGCCTCGGAATTGTTCTGCCCGATGCCTCCGTGAGAACGGAGCAGGCGTGCTGATAATCGTAAGGAGTCTGCGCGGCTATTATCGACGCCTCTTCCGCCTTTACGCGGTCGTCAATGACCTTCGCCCTGTATGAAAACACAAGCGGGGTGAAGAATATCAGAATAAGAATCAGCGTGAGCTGAAGCTTTTTCACCGTGCAGCCCTCCTTCCTGTTTTTGATTAAGCATTTCCCGATTTGCCCGGTGAAAAAACTCAACGGTTTTTAACACCGCAAATCAATCAATATAATTGTGAAATAAAATAAATAACGGATTCAGTTTAAAATATTTCTTTGCTTTCAACCTGACCTTTTGCAAGGGCGATGAATTCGTCAAGCTTCATGGCGGTTGTGCCCTCTTCGCCTCTTCTGCGGACGGAGACCGTGCCGTTTTCAATGTCTTTGTCGCCGAGAACGATTATGTAAGGAATCTTCTTGAGAAGCGCCTCGCGGATTTTGTAGCCCGTCTTTTCGCTTCTGTCGTCAACAGTGCCTCTGAAGCCCTGCGCCTCAAGGTCGGCGAGTAGCTTGAAGCTTGCCTCGTGATGTCTGTCGGCTATGGGCAGAATTCTTATCTGCTCGGGGGCGAGCCAGAGCGGGAATGCGCCTGCAAAGTGCTCGGTGATAACGCCGATAAAACGCTCAACCGAACCGAAAACAACGCGGTGAATCATAACGGGAGTGTGCTTCTCGCCGTCTGCGCCCGTGTATTCGAGGTTGAATCTGCCGGGCAGCTGGTAGTCGAGCTGAATTGTGCCGCACTGCCACGTTCTGCCGAGAGAGTCTTCAATGTGGAAGTCGAGTTTGGGACCGTAGAATGCGCCGTCGCCCTCGTTGATAATGTATGTTTTGCCTATGCTCGTGATTGCATCGGCAAGGTTCTTTGTTGCGATTTCCCAGTCCTCAACGGAACCGATATGGTCCTCGGGCATTGTGGAAAGCTCAATGGTGTAGGGGAGCTGGAATACCGAGTAAACCTCGTCAAACAGCTTTGCTATGCGGATAACTTCATCCCTTATCATTTCGGGAGCGAGCAGAATATGCGCGTCATCCTGTGTGAAGCAGCGCACGCGGAACATTCCGTGAAGAGCGCCTGAAAGCTCGTTGCGGTGAACCTTGCCGAGCTCGCCGTAGCGAAGCGGGAGCTCCTTGTATGAATGGGGCTCAAGGTCATAGACGAGAATGCTGCCGGGGCAGTTCATCGGCTTTATGGCAAAATCCTCATCGTCAATAACCGTTGTATACATATCGTCGTGGTAGTGCTCCCAGTGCCCCGAAGTTTCCCACAGCGTGCGTTTCATAATCTGAGGAGTGGAGATTTCAAGATAATCCCACTTCTTGTGAACCTGATGCCAGTAGTCAATAAGCGTGTTGCGAAGCAGCATGCCGTTGGGAAGGAAGAACGGCATACCGGGCGCCTCGTCGCGGAATGCGAAAAGGTCAAGCTCCCTGCCGAGCTTGCGGTGGTCGCGCTTTTTCGCCTCTTCTATTGCCTCGAGGTAGGCGTCAAGGTCCTCTTTCTTTGTGAAAGCGGTGGCGTAGATTCTCTGAAGCATCTTGTTTTTCTCGCTGCCGCGCCAGTAAGCGCCCGTGCAGGATGTGAGCTTGAACGCCTTTATTCTGCCCGTCGATGCAACGTGAGGTCCCGCGCACAGCTCGGTGAATTCGCCCTGCTTGTAGAAGCTGATGTTTTCACCCTTGCCCGCGTGCTCCTCAACAAGCTCAACCTTGTAGATTTCGCCGAGGTTTTTGTAGTATTCAATCGCCTCTTCGGGAGTCATTTCAAAATGCTCAAGGGGTAAGTCCTCCTTGATGATTTTCTTCATTTCCGCCTCGATTTTTTCAAGGTCTTCTGGAGTGAAGGGGCTGTCAACATCAAAATCGTAATAAAAACCGTTCTCGATTGACGGACCTATTGCGAGCTTTGCCTCGGGGTAAAGGCGCTTTACCGCCTGGGCAAGCACGTGCGAGGCGGTGTGGCGGTAGGTGCTCTTGCCGTCGTCGTCGTCAAATGTGAGAATCTGCAGCTCGCAGTCCTCGTTTAAAGGTGTTCTTAAATCTTTGACCTCGCCGTTGATTTTTGCAACGCAGGCGGCCTTGTAAAGCCCCATGCCGAGGTCCTTTGCGATTTCCATGGCGGTAATGCCGTTTTCATACTCTTTTACGACTCCGCCTTTGAGTGTTACGTTAATCATATATTTTCCTCCTGTTATTAATTAAATAAAAAAGCTTCATCCCGCTGTCAACAGGATGAAGCTTGTAAACTGCTCCACGGTTCCACCCGTAATTGCGGGCAAAAACCCGCCTCTCATACGGCCTTTAACGGTGCCTGCCGGCACGGCTTATCGTCAAAAACGCTTCGCCGCACGCTCCGCAGCGGTGGTGCCTTTAAGATTATTGAAAGCGATTTCAGCCGCGTCGCTCTCTCTCTGAAACAACCTGCGCAAAAGGCACGTTCTGCATCAATGCTTTGAAAATATCGAGATTAATATTAACACCGATTAACTGCATTGTCAATAATATAAATAAAAATCTTGACATTTGATTTATTTAAGTATATTATCTACTTTAATAGTGCTATTTTGTGCCGGAATGGTGGATTCCGGCCTGAAATATACAACAAGTGCTATTCATCACTTTAATATTTAAAATTTCAAAGAAGGAGGAATGCTTTTCAATGCCAGTTGTTGTTGCATTAATTATCATCGCAGTTGCAGCCGTTGTTTGCTTTATCGTCGGCTACATTGCAGGTCAATCGCATAGAAAAAAGACTGCGGAACAGGCAATCGGCTCGGCTGAAAAAGAGGCCGCCCGCATAGTCAACGACGCAGTTAAAGCCGCTGAAGAAAAGAAAAAGGAAGCGGAAGAGCAAAAGAAAGAAGCAATAATCGAAGCAAAAGAAGAAATTCACAAACAGCGCACCGAAGCGGAAAAGGAACTCCGCGAAAGGCGCAAAGAGGTTCAGCGTTCCGAAAACAGACTTATTCAGAAAGAGGAATCCCTCGACAAAAAGACAGAGAACCTTGAAAAGAAAGACGAAATTCTCAATGAGAAAATCAAGCAGGCGGAGGCAAAGCTCGACGAGGTCGAAAGTATTAAACGCAGCCAGTTTGAAATGCTTGAAAGAATTTCGGGCTACACAAAGGAACAGGCAAAGGATTACCTTCTCACCGCTCTTGAGCAGAGTCTCGCTCACGAAAAGGCGCTGCGTATTCAGGAGTGCGAGCAGAAAACCAAGGATGAATCCGAAGCTCTCGCAAGGGAGATTATTTCTACCGCAATTCAGCGCTGCGCAGCAGACCACGCCGCAGAGGCAACCGTCTCTGTCGTAACCCTTCCCAATGATGAAATGAAGGGCAGAATCATCGGCAGAGAGGGCAGAAACGTCAGAACGCTTGAAACAATCACGGGTGTTGACCTCATTGTTGACGACACACCCGAGGCAATAACCGTCTCCAGCTTTGACCCCGTGCGCCGCGAGGTTGCTCGCTTAACGCTTGAAAAGCTTATTGCAGACGGCAGAATTCACCCCACAAAAATAGAAGAGATGTTCGAAAAATCCAAGCGCGAGGTCGAGCAGACCGTCAAGCAGACAGGTGAAAGAGCAGTTGTAGATGCAGGTGTCAACGGAATCCACCCCGAACTCATCAAGCTTCTCGGCAAACTCAAATACCGCACAAGCTACGGCCAGAACGTTCTCAACCACTCGCTCGAGGTCTCCTATATTGCGGGTCTTCTCGCCTCCGAACTCGGCATTGACCCCAAGCTCGCAAAAAGAGCGGGTCTTCTGCACGATATAGGCAAGGCGCTTGACCACGAAATTGACGGTTCACACGTTCAGCTCGGTGTTGAATACGCCAGAAAATACAAAGAGAACGAGCAGGTTATCCACGCCATCCAGGCGCACCACGGCGACGTCGAGGCAAAAACAATCACTGCCTGCCTTGTTCAGGCGGCGGATGCCATCTCGGCGGCAAGACCGGGCGCAAGACGCGAGAATGTCCAGAACTACATCAAGCGTCTCGAAAAGCTTGAAGAAATTGCTTCCGGCTTCGAGGGCGTTGACCGCACCTACGCCATCCAGGCGGGCAGAGAAATCCGACTTATGGTCAAGCCCGAAAAAATCAGTGATGACGATATGGTGCTTCTTGCCCGTAACGTTGCACAGAAGATAGAAGAAGAACTCGAATATCCCGGCCAGATCAAGGTCAACATCATCAGAGAAAGCAGAGCTGTGGATTACGCAAAATAAACCAAAGCCGCCCATAGCAAAGGTTATGGGCGGTTTTTCCGTATAGTAAGGGGAAGCATATTGAATATTTTCGCAATAGGCGATGTCGTGGGGCAGGAGGGCTGTGAGTTTTTAAGAAAAGCTCTGCCTTCATTCAAAAAGCTCAAGGGCATTGATTTCACAATAGCAAACGGAGAAAACTCGGCTGCCGGCAACGGGATAACCCCGTTTTCGGCGGAGCATCTTTTTGCAAGCGGCGTCGATGTCATAACAACGGGCAACCACGTTTACAAACGCAGAGAGGTTTACGATTTTCTCGACAGCCGCTTCGACATTGTCCGCCCGGCGAATTACGGCAAAAACAATCCGGGCAGCGGCTTCACCGTAATCGACAGGGGCAGCGTGCAGATAGGAGTAATAAACCTCGCAGGCATCTCATATATGGACCCTGCCGCAAACCCGTTTGAGACGGTTGACTGCGTCCTGCCGGAGCTCGGCGGCTGCAAAGTGATACTTGTCGATTTTCACGCCGAGGCAACCGCCGAAAAAAAGGCGCTCGGCTATTATCTCGATTCAAAGGTCTCCGCCGTTTTCGGCACGCACACCCACGTTCAGACCTCCGACGCAAAGGTGCTTGAAGGCGGCACCGCCTACATAACCGACCTCGGTATGACGGGGCCCGAAAAATCCGTGCTCGGCATAAAGCACGAAATCGCAATAACCCGCTTCAAAACAGGTATGCCCGCAAGGTTTGAGACCGCAAAAGGGCAGTGCTTTATGTGCGGATGCATTTTTGAAATTGATGAAAAAACAGGCAGAGCCCTCTCTGTTGAGAGCGTCTGCGTGGAGTGATATATGGAACAGTCACGCATTGACAGAATTAACGAGCTCGCCCGCCTCTCGCGCGAAAGGGAGCTGACTCCCGCCGAAAAGGAAGAGCAGGCAAAACTCCGCAGGGAGTATGTGGCGGCTTTCAAGGCAAGTCTGGTCGCCCAGCTTGACAACACCTACATTATTGATGAGAACGGCAACAAAACCGCCGTTAAAGACAGAAGAAAAAACAGGAACTGATTTTATGCAGAAGCTGCTTGGTTACATAAGGTCCGCCGTGCAGGATTACAATATGATTGAAGACGGCGACCGCATAGCCGTCGGACTTTCGGGCGGTAAGGATTCCGTAGCCCTTCTTGCGTCCCTCGCAAAGCTGCGCTCCTTCTACCCCAAAAAGTACGACCTCGTTGCAATAACGCTCGATATGCGTTTCGGCAAAGAGGATACCGATTACTCCGCGCTCGAAAAGCTCTGCGAAGACCTTGACGTGCCCTATGTAATAAAGCGCACTCAGCTTGCGGAGATTATCT
>JAEEYU010000027.1 GCA_016288315.1 Clostridiaceae bacterium
ATAGTCGGCGAAAACGGCTCGGGCAAAAGCACGCTCATCAAAACCCTGCTGGGGCTTCAGAGCCCTCTTGCGGGCTCAATAACAACGGGCGACGGTCTTCTGCGAAACGAAATCGGCTATCTCCCGCAGCAGACCGTGGTTCAGCGCGACTTCCCCGCCTCGGTCAGGGAGGTTGTTCTCTCGGGCTGTCAGGGGCACCTCGGCTTAAGACCGTTCTATTCAAAAGAGGACAAAGCCCTCGCCGCTCTGAATATGGAAAAAATGGGCATAACCGCCCTTTCGGGCAGATGCTACCGCGAGCTGTCGGGAGGGCAGCAGCAGAGAGTTCTGCTCGCCCGCGCCCTTTGCGCCACCCGCAGGGTTCTTCTGCTCGACGAGCCCGTTTCGGGGCTTGACCCGAAGGTAACGGCGGAGATGTATAACCTGATTTACACTCTCAACAAAGATGAAAACATCACCGTCATAACCGTCTCGCACGACATAGCGGCGGCGGTCAGATACGCAAACCGCATACTGCACATCGGCAAAGAGATATTCTTCGGCACAAAGGAAGAATATGTGTCGGGCGGCAAAGCGGATTATTTCACGGCGAAGGGCGGTGACGGCAATGACTGAGCTGCTGACAAAGCTTGCCGATTATTTTCAGTATCCCTTCGTGCGCTATGCGCTGATTGCCGGCACGCTTATTGCTTTCTGCTCCTCGCTGCTCGGCGTTACACTCGTTCTGCGGCGCTTCTCGTTTATCGGCGACGGACTTTCGCACGTGGCGTTCGGGGCAATGGCTGTTTCTGCCGTGGTTGGGCTTACAAACGATATGCCTCTGACGCTCGCCATCACCGTTATCTGCGCCGTTCTGCTTTTGCGCACGGGTCAGAACACAAAAATAAACGGCGACGCCGCCGTGGCTATGATATCGGTAGGCGCACTCGCAATCGGCTACCTGCTGATGAACCTTTTTTCAAAATCGTCAAACCTCTCGGGCGACGTGTGCACAACGCTTTTCGGCTCGACCTCAATACTCACGCTGACCCGCTTCGAGGTTGTTCTGTGCATTGTTCTCTCCGCCGTTGTTGCGGCCGCTTTCATCCTGTTCTACAACAGGGTTTTCGCCGTAACCTTCGATGAGAACTTTGCCGCCTCCGCAGGCACAAAAACGAACGCCTCCAATTTTATAATAGCCGTTATTGTCGCGGTCGTAATCGTGCTCGCGATGAATCTCGTGGGCTCCCTGCTCATCTCGGCGCTCATAATCTTCCCCGCTCTCTCGGCGATGAGAGTGTTCAAAAGCTTCCGCAGCGTCACCGTCTGCTCGGCTGTGCTGTCGGTCTGCTGCTCCGTTCTCGGAATCCTCACGGCGATTCTTTTCGGCACACCCGTCGGCTCAACCATAGTTGCCGTCGATATAGCCGTTTTTGCCGTGTTCCATATTATAAGTATGATAAAAGGCGGTAGAAAAATATGAAAAAAGCAGTCTGTGTTCTTCTTACTCTTGTTTTCACCCTTGCTCTTTGCTCGTGCGGCGCGCAAAAAACCGTTCCCGCCTCCTCAGCCGCGGGGCAGGAGCTTGAGACCGTCGCCCTTACGGACAGCGCCCCCGTTGACCTCGACCTGTCAGAAATGAGTGGCACCATGGTTTATTCTGAGGTTTATAACATTATGACAAAACCCGACGACTACATCGGCAAAACAATCAGGATGAACGGCGCCTTTGCCACCGATGACAACGAAATCTACTATTTCTGCATAATAAAGGATGCAACCGCCTGCTGCCAGCAGGGTCTGGAGTTCATCCTCAAAGACACGCAATACCCCGACGGCTACCCCGACATCGGCGCCGACTTCACCGTGCAGGGCACCTTCGAGCGCTATATGGAGGGCACACAGCCCTACTACCACCTCATCAACGCCGAACTCTGCTGACGGCAGTTACAGGGATGTGAAAAGGAAATAGCAATCCCCGCAGGATTGACCTGCGGGGATGTTTTTTGGTTGAGGGTTTGGGAGATTCTTCGCCTGCGGCTCAGAATGACAGGTGTTTTTGAGGATAGAGCAGAACAGCCACCCGGGTGAGCGGGCGGCTGTGTTTGTTGATGCGGGCGATTGATAATTGCCCCTACATGTGTTCTTGGGAAGATTGAAATGAAACGGCGGGCGATTGATAATCGCCCCTACCGGTTGCAGAGGGATTGAGATTTTTGGGGTTTTATGTGTGTTCCGATTATTTGTTTTCGAGGGGTTGGCGGGTGGCGGAGTAGTTGGTGTCGATTGTTTTTTTGAGGAGTTTCCAGTCGTAGCTGGGGAGCCAGTGGTCGTTTGAGTCAACGAGGGTTCTGAACTCCTCTTCGCCGAGGGCGACATTCATTACATTGACGCCTCTGACCTCGCCGTCCTCTTTGTAGCAGGTGTCCCAGAAGGCGTGGTGACCGATATATTTAACGCTCGACGGGATGAACATATAGCTGAGCGCCTGGTCGTAGCTGAAGGCGTCGGAGCCGATATATTCAAGACCTTCGGGCAGGGAGAGATACCGGCCGCCTGCGTTATAGGTGATGATGTTTGCAAGCGAGGTTGACTTGAAGAACGCGAGCGTTTCGATTGTTCTGAGACCTTCGGGGAGACAGACGGTGACGAGGTTTGCGTAGTTGAAGGCGAGCTCGCCGACCTTGACGACGGTTTCGGGAATCTTATAGGTCTGGACCTTTTCGATGTAGGCGTCGTCATAGCCGCCGCCCTCGCTCCAGGGCCAGAGCTCCTCTTTGATGCCGGCTTTTTCTCTGAGATATGCATCGTGGTCGATGGGGTAGCATATAACCTCGGTCATATCTTTATTGTAGAGGACGCCGTCGAGGTCGCAGTAGTTGGGATTGTCTTTGTCAACGTGGATGTTGCGGAGATTCCACACGCTGTAAAATGATTTGCCGTCAATCTTTTTAACATTTTTGCCGACGGTTATTTCAGTTAATTTGTCGTCGCAGTTGAAGGCGTATTCGCGGATTTCGGTAATCGGCTTTGAGGGGTCGCCGTCGATGCAGTCGATTGTGATTTCGGTGATGTCGCCGGGGTTGCTGAACTTATAGAACTGCCAGCCGTCTTCGAGCTGCTCGTAGTTGTAGGTTTCGCTGTGAACGGCGCGAACGGAGAAGAAAATCGAGAGGCCTATGGCGATGAGCAGGGAGATGACGACGATGACCTTTTTTCTGCCCGCGTTTTCAACCGGTTTGCCGATTGAGGGGGCTTTGAGACCTTCTATCTGATAGGTCCACACTTCATCGGCGGGGATGTCGAGCTTTATCTCGTTATAAACCGCCGTTGTGTCTCTTTTCTGCTTTTCTTTGCGGCTCATACCGTCACCTCGCTTTCTGCCGGGGTTTCATCTGCCGGGGCGGGCTCAGCGGGTTCATCCTGCGCTTCGGAGCCGTCGAGACTGCCGTGAGTTGCCGCCTCGCGGGCTTTGAGGACCTCCATGACCATTGCCTGCTTGCGGTCGTCGTAATCCCATTTGAGGTAGGGAATTGTCATAAGGACGTAGCCGATTATGTCAATGATTATGGGAACGACGATGATGTTTATTCTTGATGAGTCGATGAAGAGGACGTCCCAGTTGCTGTTGAAGCCGTATTTTAAGAGCATAAGCGGGATAATCAGACCTACAAACGAGGTTATGGGACCCGTGAACCAGCCGAAGACGCCTGAGAAATTTTCAAGGCGTTCGCCGGAGAGATACATCTGATAGTCGTTGATTCGTATATCCATATCGTGCCCGGCGGTGACGGGTATTGTTTTTGTCATCTCCATAAAGATGAGGACGAGAACGCAGATTGTGCCGCAGAGGTTGACGCGGTCGCCCAGGAAGAGGAGAGCCACAACAATGAGCGCGTTGCCGATTGCTCTTGAGAGCTGGTAGAAAATCATTAACTGTTTGTATGAAAAGCGCTTTAAGAAGTAAGGCGCGAAGAAGTCGGGGGGAGTGCCCGCGAAGGAGACGAGGGCGACGAGAAGGGAGTAGATGAGACCGCTCAGGCGGAAGGTGTAGAGGTAGAGGATGGTGGCGAAGGGGAGCATACCGTTGCCGAGCGAGTCGATGAGGTTGACGACGGTGTTTACCCACTTGTATTTGTTGCGCATAACGCCGAACATACCGTCCCAGAAGCTGATGGAGACCTTTCTTTCGAGCGGGGGCTGAGGGATGCGCTCCTTGATTCTGCCGGAGAAAATCATTGTGACCGCCACGCAGAAGATGAAGAAGCCGGGAATTATGTATTTGAAGAGGTTGATATCCGCCCATTCATAACGGAGCATACCGATAAAGACGGGCATAAGGATTGCCACGACGGAGTTTAAGAAGTGGGAGAGCTTTATGGGGATTGTGCGCACCCAGATGCGTTCGCGGACATCGGGGCTGATGTTCTGGGCGCACATTTCGAGGGAGTTGTCGAACGGGAATAAGTTGAAGATGGCGAACATGAGGTTTGCGACCCATACCCTTGTGATGACATCGGGGATGTTGTAGAAGGGGAGCCAGCCGATGAGGATTACGGCTATGCACTTGGGAATTGCGTTGCAGTAGAGACTGTATTTGTATCTGCCGTATTTGGGAACGAGCTTTTTGCGCCAGAAGATGTTGCGCGCGCCGAACCAGCCGTTCCACAGGATGTGCGTGCCGAGAATCTTGAAGGCGGAGGAGCAGCTTATGCCCTCGAGGGAGTTCATATAGGTGACGAACCTGCCGCTCTGATTGAAGAGAACGGAGGGGTCAAAGACAATCAGCAGAACGCCGATGACAATGAGCATCATATAGACGAAGTAGAATTTGCGCTCGTTCTTTTTCGGCATAAAGCCGAGGTTGTCGGCGATATACCAGGTCATCATAGTCCAGATATAGTTCAGGGGCATATTGATGATGTTGATGACCGAGAACGTGAGGTAGGGCAACTTGTAGTGATACATCATCAGGTAGCAGGACGCCGCGAAGACGATGTATTCGAGAGTCTTGTTGCCGGAGTAGTTGAAGCCGACCGCAAGGAAAATATCCTTGTATTCGCGGTAGGGAACGTATTTGCCCTCCGGCGGCGTTTTCCAGTGTGTTTTTACATCGTGGAGAAAGCCGGTTACTTTTTTGCCGATATCCGCCATGTAATTCCTCCTAAATATGTTTTGCCGTGAACAATATTTATATTAGCATACGCGCAAATATAATTCAATATGAGGTCAGCGCCATTCAATGGGGCGCTCGATGAAGGTGAGATTCTCTTTTTCGGGGATTAACCCGAAGGAGCAGACTCTGTTGAAGCCGTGGGATTTGAAGGAATCGTAAAGCTCCTCGTTTGCCTTCATACGAAGGGGGTTGAGGAAGAAGTATTTGCCGATGAAGAGGTTTGCCTTGTAGTATTCCCAGCTGAGGTTTGCGCACTCGACATTGAAGCGTTCCGCTTCTGTGATGCCGGCTGAGAGCGCCTTTTGCCAGAGGGAGTCGAGCTTTGCGACGGTATAAAGCGGGTAGAAGCCCGACTGATAGTGCCAGTCAAAATCGAAGGCGTGGGCGGTGGCGCTTATCTGCGCTGTCTGGATGTCTAAAATCTCTCTTATATAAGGGGCTGCCGCTTCGCCGTAATAGCCCTTGAGAAACTCGTTCATCCAGTAGCTGACATCGCAGTTGACATCCCACTGAAGCTTGCAAAGAAGGTAGTTGCGAAGCTCGTTGAACGCCGCCTCGTGACCGTCGCCGCAGTTGTAGATATAGCCCGTTATGCCGAGGTCGTGCATATATTTCATTGTGGACTGAAGGGTGCCGAAGTTTGAGAAGAACTGGGCTGTGTTGAGGAAGTTTATTGTGTAGTCGTAGATATAGGTTCTGTCGGCGACCTTTACCCAGTTTGCGAAATCCTGCGCAGTCAGAGGTTCGTTTTCGCCGAAGAGATTCTGAAAGCTTTCGTCGCCGTCAACGGCTCCGCACTCGGTGAGCGGGTGGCTCCTGCACGCCTTGTGAAGACCGCAGAGGACGGGAACGACATTTTCGTTGCAGCGCAGAGACAGGTCGGCGGGGGGACGGTCCGTCTCCTGATAGGCGTAGAAGGTGAAGGTGAAATCGGGGAACTCGTCGTCAAGGGCGTCCGCGAAGGCGTTTGTGAAGATGAGGGTGGGGGCGCAGACGCTGCCGTATTTTTCATAGAGCGCTTCGCAGGTTTTGCAGTGGCAGTAGTTTTCGTTATCCTTCTGCCCGATGTGGATATGTTTTGAATCTTCTCTCGGGCAGTCGAGAATCGCCTGCCGCGCGTTTTCGACGGCAAGAGGGAGAACGGCGGGGTTTGAAAGGCAGACGTGGTCGGTTGTGCGTTTGCCGTCTTCGCCCAGGGCGAAATAGTCCGGGTGCTCCTCAAAAAGGGAGTCGGGCACAAGGCGGTCGAGGGTGACATCCCACAGAACGTAGGAGAGCGCTCCGCCGTAATCTGCCGCTTCGCTCCAGAAGGAAACGTTCATTTTTGTTGAGGCGCGGTATTCGTCGTTTGTGCCCGCGCAGTCGTTGCGGCGGATGGCGAATGAGGGCTCAACGGTGCGGTTTATGTGAGAATCTATGACAATATCTTTGCTTTCGGGGACTTTTTCAAGCGTCGGGGTAAGGCGGCGGACGCCGAGATATTCTTCAAGGAAGGTGTAAACGCCGTAGAGGGTGCCCCTGTCGGAGCCGCCCCTTATGACGAGGCGGGCGCCGTCGGAATAAAGGACGAAGCCGTCCTCCTGAATATCGGCGGAGGGTTTAAGGCGTTCTGAATAAGCGGCTGCGCCGAGAAGAACGGTGTTTTTAAAATCTGACGTTTCGCTCTCTGTTTTGACGGGGAGGGACGCGCCGCAGATTTTTTTAAAATAGGAGGTGAAGACATCCGCCGCATTTTCAATGCAGGGGGATGCGCCGTCGGGGATGACGACGGTGAAGGGAGAGGAGCCGTTTTGTGCGAGGTTCATCGGCCCTGTGACGGCGGGTGGGGTGTATGGAGCGCCGCCGTAATCGACGGCGGTGTTGACGGGAACAATGCCGAGTGAAAAAACAATGACCTCGATAAGAGAGATAATCGCTTTAAGCATAGAAGCAACCCTTTCGCTATAATAATATGGTTTTATATTATCATAATAATAAATTCGTTGCAAGAACAATAAAGCTGTGTTAAAGTAGAAATATATCAGAAAGAAAACGGGGCGTTGCTATGCTGAAAATAATCAGGGCGGTAATATCTTTGTTTGTGTCGGTCGAAATGATTTTCGCTTCGCTTGCGAACGGAACGGGAATAAGGACGGACATGCCGGAAATGAAAACGGGGGAGCTGACGCAGTATGTAAACCCGTTCATCGGCACGGGCGGAATACCCTGGGCGTGCGCCATGCTCAGCCCCGCCGCCTGCACGCCCTTCGGCTGCGTGAGGGTGGGACCCGACACCTGCGCCGTCGGGGGTATAGCGCAGATAAAGACGAACACCTCGGGTTATTACTACGAGCACAGGCACATTCTCGGCTTCAGTCTGGGGCGGCTCTCCGGCACGGGGGCGAGGGACTACGGAATGTTCCGCACCGTGCCCTGCGTCAGGGGCGAAAAGCCCGCCTGCCTTGCGTTCTCGCACAAAAGCGAGCAGGCGTGCCCCGGCTATTACGCGGTTTATCTGCCTGCGGCGGGCGCACTGTGCGAGATGACGGCGACACCGCACGCGGGAGTTATGAAATACACGTTTGCGAAGGATAAGGGCAACGCGGTTTATATCGACGCCGCCTCCGTTCTCAGCGGAGGCAGGGTTGAGGACGCTCATATTACGGTAAACGAAAATGAGAACACGGTGAGCGGAGAGGCGACGCTTTTCGGCACGTTCAGCGGAAGATATCAGGGGCTTAAGGTTTACCTTTTTGCGCGCTCCGACACGCAGCTGACAAGGGCGCAGACAGACGGGACGGGCGCAACACTCAGCTTTGACGGAAAAGAAATGACGCTCAAATCGGGCATAAGCTTTGTAAGCGCGGAAAACGCGAGGGAGAATCTTGACGCCGAAACGGGCGGGAAGAGCTTTGACGAGGTCAGGAAATCGGCGCTTGACGAGTGGGAGAAGCGGCTCTCGGCCGTTAAAATCGGAGCGGATGAGAATACAAAAGAGATATTTTACACGGCGCTTTACCACTCGATGATTATGCCGACGGTTTTTACGGACGTAAACGGGGAATACCTCGGCTTCGACAAAAAGATTCACACTGCAGACGGTTTCACCTACAGAACGGACATGTCGCTGTGGGACACCTGCAGGAACGCACACTCGCTTTACTCGCTCATAGCGCCCGACATTCAGCGGGACTGCCTTGAAAGTCTGCTGCTTATGGCGGAACAGGGCGGAGTTCTGCCGCGCTGGCCGATGGGCGGCGGATATTCGGGTTCGATGTTCGGCAACCCCGCCGACATTGTGATTGCCGAAAGCTTTTTTAAGGGCTTTGATTTTGACGCACGTAAGGCGTATGAATACATGAGGGACTGCGCCGACGGAAAAATCGGTGACAACGACCTGAAAAACGAGATAAACATGTTTAACGAATACGGCTACCTGCCCGACGACCTTTGCGGGAGATACTCCGTGTCGAAAACGCTGGAATATGCCTGGGAGTGCGCGGCAGTGGCGGGGATGGCCCTTGCGCTTGGCGAGGATGAGGATTATGAGAGATTCTCGGAAAGGGCGCAGTATTACAGGAACATCTGGGATGATGAGAACAAATATTTTGCGCCGAGAAACTCGGACGGCAGCTTCGGAAAGTTCACGCCGAACATCACCTCGTTTTTTGATGATATTTTCGGAACGCAGTTTTTCAGGGCATACTGCGAGGGCGGAGCGAGGCACTGGCGCTGGAGCGTTCAGCAGGACGTGAAGGGGCTTGTGGACCTGTTCGGCACGGAGGAATATTTTGTGCGCGAGCTTGAAAGCTTTATGAAGGACGCATCACTGCAGAGGGCGGCGCTTGACCCGGGCAGCGGATACTGGATAGGCAACCAGCACGACATACACACGCCCTACCTTTTCGGTGAGGCGGGAAGACCCGATCTGACGCAGAAATGGGTGCGCTGGACGCTGAAAAACAGGTTCTCGACCGACATTGACGGGCTTGACGGCAACGACGACGGCGGAACGCTGAGCAGCTGGTATGTGTTCTCGGCTCTCGGATTCTATCCCGACGCGGGCACGGAGTTTTATTTTATCGGCTCGCCTGCGGTTGACGGCGCTCAAATCACGCTTGAAAACGGTGAGACGCTGAAAATCACGGTAAGCAATCAGGGCGAGAAGAATATTTATGTTAAATCGGTGACTCTCAACGGACGGGCGGTTGACAGCTTTAAAATCAGCCACGCCGACATAGCGGGCGGAGGAGAGCTCATTTTTGAGATGACGGACAAAATCTGAATATAAAAACAAGACCGCAGGAAAAAGGCAGATGTTCATAAACCAGTATTATCAGACAAAAAATACAGATGCGGCATGTTGAACAGTGTTGGTTACTTTAAATTATTTAGTAAAAACATAATAAGATAGAAAATACCGTCCTGCCGGATATCCGGCAGGACGGTGTTTTTAAAAGTTAAACAGGTTTTTAAAGAAATTGACGATGTTTTCAAAGAATTCAATAATGAGGTCTATTACCGTGGCTTTTTCGGCTTTGCCGAAGTCATAGAAGTAGCCGTAACCTCCGCCGCTTGTTTGTTCTTCGGTTTTTTCACCGTTTACGGTTATAACCGGAATGGTGTCGCTCAACTGTGTTTTTTGCCTTAACTCTTCAAATGTGTCACGCACCGCTTCATAATCTCTCAATTCTTTGTCATACTGCGTTTTCAACTGTTCAAGTTCGCCGTTCAGGGCGGTGATTTCGTCTTCCGATGCGGTTTTGAGCTTATTGTCAATTTCCGATTTTTTCCTGCAATAAGGCATAAGAGCGTTTATCGCATCTTTCAGAGCATCCGCTTCTTTTTCTATGTTATAACTCGCATAAACGCGGCAGGCGTAAGACTTGCCTTCTTTGAATTTATCACCGGGTTGCATATATCTTGCCGAGGAGGCAAAGTCGATTTCCGCATATTCTTCAACACCGCATTCATCCGAGCATGAAAGCAGCATATCAATCAGACCAGCTCTGTCGATATCTTTATACTCAGGAGCAAGTTCAAAAAGCTTTTCAATGTCTTTTTCGTCATATTCAATCCATGCGATGCCGCCGGTCATCGCCTGTTTTAATGCCGAATAGTATGCTTTATAGTATTTTGCCGCTTCCGGAACACCTTCAACGCGTTTGTCTGACATATAATCAATAAACTCTTCCATTGTCGGGACCTTGCCGAATTCTTCACAGTAAAATCCGGCGTCGGTCATTCCGGTAATAAAGGGCATTCCTGAGAGACCGGGAACATAATATTCGGTGTCAACTTCAATTGAATAATTCGCTTTCAACCCGGCTTTCGGAGCGTCAGCTCTGACATTGACGGTGACTCTGCCGGTGTCAGCTGATGCGCAGATAAACGCGAATGTTGAAATAAGCATACATATTACCAGAATAATTGAAATCCCTTTTCTGACAGTTTTCATTTTTAAATCTCCTTTTATTATTAATTTGGAAAATCGAATGTTTGATCAAATATGAAGGGAAGATCAGGTTTTGCTGTCTCTGCCCCGACCGATTAAGCCGGGGCGGAAGGTATAATTATGTTTTACTTGATATCGGTTAATCCGCCGCCGAAGAGGATGGCGAAAAACGAAATGAGTTTCGAGAAGAAGTCGGTTTTGACTTTTATGGTAACGGTTTTTTCCTGTGCCGATGTGCTGAAAATTTCACCGCTGCCGTCAACGATTTTCGCCGTATAGGTGTGCTTCGCAGTAAGGCTGTCGGTTGTAAAATCGCCGTTTTCGCAAACCGCTGTTTCGCCTTCATACCAAACGACTTTATAACCTTTGGGGAGATCTGTTGCCGTTGCGGTAATATGCGCTTTGTATTTCCAGGTTATTTCTTTTGTGCCGGTCGGAGCGGTGATTTTTGCCTTTGAGACATCATCCGTGCCGGGAGTTTCATTTTTCTGCCATACCGCGTAAAGTGCGCTGTTCGCGATGAGGTTATATGTTGCGCCGGGCTGATACTGCGCTGTTGTTGCGTTTGAGATTGTTGCCCAGCCGAGGAAGGTATAATCATTTCTTTTGGGGCTGACAGCTGAAAGTGTGATGTTACCGTTGCCTGTCTGATTTGCGGGAGCGCCACTGCCACCGTTGGCGTTGTAGGTGAGGATGTAGGTTACGGGGTTCTGCTTCCAAACCGCGTAAAGTGTGCTGTTCGCTGTGAGGTTATATGTTGCGCCGGGCTGATACTGCGCTGTTGTTGCGTCGCTGTTTGTTGCCCAGCCGAGGAAGGCATAGCCGCTTCTTGTGGGCTTCACGGTTGAAAGAGTAATGTTACCGTTGCTTGTCTGATTAGAGGGAGCGCCGCTGCCGCCGTTTGCGTTGTAGGTGAGGGTGTAGGTCTCAGGGATTCCCGTTGCTCCATAGTGCCATTCCGCATTTAAAAGAGTGTCATTAAAATCGCCGAAAGTAATATTGTCATCTCTGTATGCTTCATTCGAACCGCCGTAATAAACATCGGTTAGGGCCGTAAAACTAAAGGCAAGCTGACCGATATTAACAACATTTCTTGACAGATATATTTTTTTAATATTATTACAACCATAAAATGCTGAGTATCCTATATTTGTAACGCTGTCCGGTATGATTATACTTGTAAGTTTAGAGCAATGTCCGAATGCATCACCGCCTATATTTGTAACACTGTCTGGAATTGTAACGGTTATGAGTCCGGAACAATTTGAAAATGCAGTGCTTTCTATGCTTGTAACGCCTTCGGGAATTACAAGATTTTTAAGACCTGTGCAACCGGCAAAAGCTTTAACGCTTATTGTTTTAATACTGCCGAAATCAATATTGATAAGGGAAACGCAGCAACTGAAAGAACCTATTCCGATGTTTGTGACACTGTTAGGAATCACTGCTGTCGTAAGAGATTCACAATATTGAAATGCAAAGTCACCGATTGACAAAACGCCTTCCGATATTGAGAGGCTTGACAAAGAATAACATCTGTCAAATGCACAGTAACCTATAATTGCTGCAGTTTCGGGGATCGTTATGTCGGAAAGATCTTCACAATATTGAAAAGAATAGTCACCTATAGACAAGGCGTTTGAATCCTGCAGATTGATTTTTGAAAGTGATTTGCATTCATTAAAAGCGGCTTTTCCGATGATAATGGTCTGATCATCCGATCTTGCACTGAATACGACCTCTTTTAGGGAGTCACATCCCTCAAAAGCTCTGCTTTGTATTTCAGATACAGATGCGGGAATGGTGATTTTTGTCAATGCATCGCAATTGTTGAATGCCCATGAACCGATAGTTGTGACGCTTTCCGGTATAGTTACATTTGAAAGAGCACTGCAATTAATGAATGCATTGCTGCTTATGCTCTTTAAGTTGTTTGGGAAATTGACCGTTCTTAACAAATTACTGTTTGCAAATGCATAATCGCCCATTTCCTTAATGCTGCTTGGGATAGCAACCTGGGTAAGTTTGCTGTTCGAAAAAGCATAACTTTTGATAGCAGTTACCGGAACACCGTTAATCTCGCTCGGTATTACCAATGCGCCGCTCAGGCTTTCGTTGTAACCGGTAATCGTGATTTCGCCGTTGTTGGTTTCGTAAATCAGATCATCAACCGTCGCTGCGCTTGCTCTTACGCTTATTGTGTCGAGCACATCGGCTATGCCGCCGATGCCTGCAACAGCTGAACCGAAAAGAAGGATGAACGCGAGAACCATTGCCGTTACTTTTGTGAATGTTTTTTTCATTTTTATTTCCTCCGAATATTTACTAATAATCACTTTTTACTGTCTGTGTCTTAATATGTCCTATCTGTCTCCGCTAAGGATAGGAACCACTGAATCCGTGCATTTTCATATTTACCTCCGCAAATTGTTTTGAGCGTTTTCTGCTCTTTTCACTTATAAGGCGAAATAAAAATCGAAAAAGTTTGAAAATATTTGAAAAAAATTTGGTTTTTTAAAAATACTCAAAATCCCCGAAAAAGCGAAAAAAAGCCTGTTGCAAAATGCAACAGGCTTTTTTATATGGTTTATGTATTTATAATTGTTTGACAAAATCTGAATAAAAGAGTTTTCAGAACCTCGATGAGTCTTTCAAAGAATCCCAAACGGATGACAACCGTAATATCTGTCTGCGTGTTTTCCGCCTGCACCGGATTACCGTATTTGTCAACGATTTTAACGGTTAAAACTTTGTTCTGTGTCAGTTCATCTATATTATAAGTTACGGATTTATTGTTTCCCTTAGCGCAGAACACGCCGTCTTCATAAATAACAAGGTAATAATCCGACGGAACATTTTCTGCTGTCGCTTTAACAGTAACTTTTGAAGCGCGGGTGGCTTTGATGGATTTTTCCGCTTTGATTACTGCGTCCTTAAGAGATTTGTTTTCAATAACCGGATATGTTATTGATTCGTTACATCCTTTACGGCTGCAGGTTGCTGTTTTTGTGCCGTCGTAATTATCTGTGAAGGAGAACATATGACCGAGAGCGGGCAAGGTAATGTTTATTGTTTTTGCGCAGTATGGATCGATACAGGTTTTTGTCGTTAATCCCGATACCGTGCAGGTTGCGGGTAATCCGCCGACCGTTTCGTAATGATGCCGGTGAAACGCATAGCTGCTTACACTGCAGTCCGACAAACACTCGGTTACGCTTTCCGGAACATTTGTGTCGGTAAAAGCAAAATCACCGATTATTTTCATATTCGTATTTGAATCATTGTTACTTGGGTCAACATAAAATTCCAACGATTTCAGATTGACACAACCGTCAAAGGCATGATCTTTGATTATTGATAATCTTTTGCTTCCTTTGAAACTGATTCCGGTTAGACCTGTGCAGCCCTCGAAGGCGCTTTCTTTGATTTCTTCAAGATTTCTGTTGAAGACAATGCTTTTAAGCTTTGTCTCGCCTTCAAAAGCGTTTGCCCCGATTATTGTTATATTGCACAGTCTTTCATCCTTTGAAATATCAAGAGTTGCCTCTTCTTCGCCTTTGGGAACAGTCCAGCGAACAAGAGTATCGCCTGAAACAATATAGTTTTCAGAATGATAAAGGGCGGAACTTTTCGCGAAGGGATTTCTGTATCCGAATTCTATTTTATTCTCCCCGGGGTCAATATTGTTGATGTTGCGGCAGTTCCTGAACGCGAAGCTTTCAACACGGACGCAGTCCAATGTATAGGTATCAACCGTCGCTTTCCCCGCGGGGTATTGAATAAGAGAGTCTCCTTCAATGCCGGTCTTGAAAAGAATTCCCTCTGACGATTTATAGACACTGTTACCTGCACTGACATTAAAGCTGACAAGAGAATCGCAGTTCATAAATGCGAAGTCTCCGATTTTGTAAACACTTTTGGGAATTGTTATGCCGGTGAGTGAAATACAATCCTTGAAAGCGCAGGTATCTATCTGTCTGAGTCCGTTGCCGAGCGTTACGGTTTCAAGGCTCAGACAGTTCTCAAAGGCGTTTTTGCCTATGTATGCGACACTGTCCGGAATTATCACATCCGTAACGTTCACGCAGTTCGCGAACGCTCCGTTGTTGATTGTAAGCATACCTTCGCTTACACTGAAACTTCCCGTGAAGCTTTCATCAACCTTGTAAAGCTGATTTCCGATATATTTTGCGCCGTTTTGCCACTGCAAACCGTTTGCAAAAGCGGTGCCGTCAAAAGCACCCGTGCCGATATAAATATCCGATGCATTTTCGAAATTAACGGTTGCGAGCTCCGGACTTTTTGAAAAAGCGGCATCCGCAATACATTTAATATTTGAAAAATCACTGCTCGTCATAGAACTCAGTGATTCACTACCGGAAATTATATAATTGCCGATTTTAAACAGTTTGGCAGCTCCCTGCGCTTTCCAGTCATTATATTTTTTGCTGTTTAAAAACGCGTTTTCGCAGATACGTAAGAGCGTCACACTCTCCGGAATTTCGACACTAAGGTCTATGCAATTTGCAAACGCGGCTTCACAGATATATTCAATGTGATCGGGAACAGTATATGTTCCCTTTTTGTTTTTGTTACAGAAAACAATGCCGTTCATATCATTTATTCCAACTTCTTCATCCTGCGCTGTCTTTGTCAGTTTCAGAAGATTTACCGGCTCGTCAAGCATAAATGTTATGCCGTCAAACGTATTCGGCGACAGCACGGTTTCAAGGTTTTCACACTCTGCAAAACTTGTCTCGGAAAAATCTATCAGTTCTTCCGAGTCAAATTCAATGCTTTTGACATTGCTTATGCCGCTGAAACATTTGTCTCCTACTTCAAGAACGGTGTCGGGCACGGCGACATTGCCGTTAATATCCGCGGCATTTGAAGTGCAACCGGTAAGAACGGTTTTTGTTTCATCAAAGTATACAAGACCGTTTTCGACATATTGATATGTGTTAAACGACTTGGCTCCCCACGGTGATAATATTGCGGTAATAATACTCATTTGTTCATTGTAGGTTATGTTAAGAACATTAAAAAACGCATTCACCCCGATTGAGGTCACGGAATATGGGATGGCAATTGTTTCAACTCCAGTGCAACCACTGAAAGCTTCGGAACCGATAGTTTCGACGCTATTGGGAATTGTAACATTTTCAAGCGCTGAACAACCGTAAAAAGCCCTGCATCCGATGCTTTCCACACTGTTGGGAATTGCAATGTTTTTTAGACCGGTGCACCTGTAAAAAACCTCATCGGCAATACTTTCCACGCCGTAAGGTATTGCAACGCCTGTAATTCTTTTGCAGTTATAAAAAGTTTTTTCGGCAATTGTTTCAACCGAAGACGGAAGAATTATTGCTTCTGCCGCTTCAGATGAGCAGGCGAGCAATTCGGTTTTTGTGCTGTCTCGGTAAATCAGACTGCCTTCAACATAAGCGTTTACATTTCTTGCTCCCCACGGTGAACCGTCTGCGCTTCCCGAATAACAAATATTCGGAACATCATAAAACGCATCCGTTCCAATTGTTGTTATGCCTGACGGAACGGTTATGCTTGCCGTTCCGGTGCAGCCGTAAAAAGCATAGTCGTTAATTTTCGCAACGCTCCCGTCATCGGGTATAACGCTGTTTTTACATCCGAAATATATTGAATTGTCAGATATTTGAATAAGACAGTTGTCGGTTGAACGGTAAGTCGTGTTGTCTTCCGAGACCGTTATTGTTTCAACATTACCGCAACCTCTGAATGCACCGGGGACTAAAAGCCAGATGAAAACACCGGTTCTGTTTTCACCGATTTTTGTAACATTCTGCGATATATAAACCGATTCAATCAGATTGTTGATGTAATTCGTGTCGGCGAAGGCCGAGCGGCTTATTGCTGTTACATTTTTACCTTCGAGTGTTTCCGGGATTACAAGATCCCTTAACGGGCGTTTCAGGCCATTTATAATTATTGTTGTTGGCGAAGAGGTTGGTTTTGAATAGATAAAAAAGTCCGTATCCGATAGAAATTGCAGAGTAATGCCGTTATCATTAAACCCGCCGTTTGTGCTGTTCCACTCACTCTGCGTGCCGTAATAATACAGGGTAAATGAATTGTTTACTCCCTCAAACGCGTTTCGTGTCAAAACGGTGTTTTTGTTCATAATATAATATTCCCAAACGGAAACAAGGTCGGAGAATGCACCGTCGGCAATATACTCAACCGTGTTTTTCGTCTGATAAAAATGTAAATCGGAATAACCGCGCCGAACTTTGAGAAGAATGTTAGCCAAATACAGTTCTTTAAAACCCGCGGCTGACAAAAGCCAGTTGCTGTTGTTGTCATAATACGCGGTGTTGCTGAAAGCGTCGGGGCGGATATCAACCGCGCCGTCGGGAAGACTAATCTCCGAAAGCCCCGTGCAGTTTTTAAAAGCGGAGCCGCCTATAATTTCAACGCTGTCCGGAATAACAATTCCGGTAAGCCCCGAACAGTTTTCAAAAGCGGAATCAGCAATCAGCCTTGTGCCGTTTTTTACAGTGTAAGTTTCGGTGACGGAGGAAGCGGCTTTAATAAGACAGTCACCGATATACAATACGCCGTTTTCCCAGTTTGATGCGTTCCCGTAATAAGCCGTACCTGCAAAAACATTCACGCCGATACGCTTAACAGTGTTTGTCAGAGTAATATTTTCAAGAAGCGTATACCCCTGAAATACGGAATCGCCGATTTCCTTTATCGCTCCGTTTTCATCATCAATTAATAAAGAGGTAACTCTTTGTTTTAAATCTATATTATTATAATATTCGGGAATTTCATTGATTGATGCATAATTGACTTGGGCGCTTATTGTAAGCGTTGCCGTGTCATCCGCATCCCATACCCATTCGCCGGTACAACCATTATTGATATTAAATGTTAAAGGTGGAATAAGATGCGTAGCATTAAGCAGATACCCGTTGCCTTCGGGTTCGATTTTTTCTTTAAACAATATCCAGTCAGAATTATACCCCATATAATAAGCGGCCGAGAGATTCACACAGTTTTTGAACGCGTTTTTACCGATGTATTCAACGCCTAAAGGTATTTCCACAGATGTCAGACTGGAAGAGAAACCCGCGCCGCCGGCGATTAGGGTTGTGCCGTATGGAACATTTAAACCTGTTCCGCTCTTGATGAGCCATTTTACGGAAATATATATGTTATTTTTCAGCGTTGAATAAGACAGGGTGTAATCATCGTTCTCGCCACGTGAGGGATTGTTTGTGCCGAAAGCTTTTTCACCGATTTTTTTAATGCCGCCCGGTGAATCCAGATAAATTAAACGGTTGAAATTTGCGAACGCGTTATCTGCGATTTCCGTAATACCGTCTGAAAAATCAACAGATACTATGTTGTTTAATTCGTCCGCGGCTTTGTTAACCAATTGCTGACCGTCACCGCAGACACCGTTGCCTCTAACAATCAGTTTGTCGTTGATATAATTTTCCGACAAAGCGGAACTGAACGGAATCGCTGCCCAGGATACATCACCGCAGTTGCCTGTAATGCAGCCGAAAAAGCATTTTACACTGTTAGAAGGAGTTATATTCAAAGAACTTATATTCTGTTCAACCGGAACATTGTCAGCTATGCAACAATCTTCGCCGAAATAATATGCCGTAAAAGCACCGCTTAAAGCGGTTTGGCTGATGCTTTTTACGCTTGACGGTATTATTATGCTTGAATCAAGCGGAGAATTATTGTTATTAAATATATTTGAAGCCGAAGCAGGAATTGTAATTCCGCCGATTGTTATAATTGACCCACGGTAAAAAGCGTATGAACCAATGGACTGAACACCGTCCGGTATATAAAAGTTTAACGCATTAAGCATCCCTGCGAAAGCATAATTACCTATTGTTCTAACGGTGTTTTCAATTTCAATGGTTGTTATCGGGCAAACGGTCCACTGATTTTGCGTTGTTGCCGAATACCACGGTGCCGGGGCGGTTGCCGTGTAATTCATCATCGCACCTACGCCCTTAATATAGAGCGTTTTGCTGCTGTCATAATACTCCCATGTTAAATTATTGTCCGCTTCTCCGTCTTCATTGCTGTCATAGCCGCAGTAACCCGAATATGTCGGTGTATCCTCATCTGCGCTCGCTTTTGTGCCGAAAAAACCGAAACCGAGCAGTTTTATTTCGGGCAAGTGGATGTCTAAAATGCGGTTCAGGAGAGTTTTTACGGGAGAGAAGTCAATATTCAGCGCACCGATATGTGAAAAGTCAAGCTGAGCTATGCCGTCAAGCGGTGCGGTGCCGAACAGCATAACAAAGCATAGCAGAAAAGCCAGCGCTCTTTTTAACAATCTTTTGCTTGCTTTCACAAACATTTCCCCCTTGCCATAAATAATTATACAAAGCTGATGCACTGTTATAAATCGGCGAACAATCTCATTATTAAGAGCCAGAAAGATATCAGCGTGTCAATGATGCTTTCAATTTCCGGTATTTCTATTATAATGCCGACGGATATTTTATCACCGTCGGAAGCAACATCCGCCTGATATGTTTCATCCGTGTCGTCAGCGCGCGTTATAACAACTTTGAAATCATCCGCCGCGTAAAAACCGTCAATTATAATAGAGGCATAGTAATAACCTTTGTCGGGAATTTCTTCAGGGCTGATACTGTAAGACGCTTTATCGAGTTTATGTGACGAGCCGTTGTCTTCAAGAAGATAAACATCTTTTATTTTGCTGTTTTCATCGAGTTCCAGCCGAACACCCGAGACAAACGCTCCGCCGATGTCTTTGCTCCTTATAATTATTCTGTCTTCGGAAAAGACAAAATCCACATCTGGATTGTTTACAAGTTCCGATACGGTTCCGCTGTATGTTACGGGATCAACTCTGTCTACCTGCGTCATTTCTATATTTACAATGGTATCTTCCGTAAAACGGTAGCCGTCGCGCGGAGATATCACAAACCTGTTGTCAACGGAACGAAGAGCAACTTTGTGATTTACAGAGTTGTCGTTTTCATCATAGCTGTAAGCCAGAAGCAGATTCTCCGTCAAATCAACTTTAAGTCTGTCAACATCCGTAAGCCAGTTTTCCGTTTTGACTGGCTTTGCGGGAACGGATAATTGTTTACCCGGTTTTACAATATATCGGATTAAACTGTCAGAATCAATCTCACGACCGTCAACTGTTACTTTTATATCGGAGTATCTCATAGGATTTTCAAGTGCAATAAAATTATAGCCGTTTACTACATCCGTTTTAACGGTTTGCTCCGCTTTGTTTTTGCCGGCAATCTTTATTTCGGCGGCGTCAATATAACTGCCGCTTCTGAAGCCGACCGCGCCTGCCCTGAATAAGCCGAGCCAGAAGCTATCAGCGGTTTCGGCAGACAGAATTTCGGGATATTGAGTAACTTCAACCGAGGCGGCATAAAGAAAATGCTTTGTGTAGTTATATGAAAGATAAAAATAACCGTTTTTTCCGAAGTTTTCACCGTAACTGTTTTTGCATATCCAAGCGCCGTTTTTCTGTGAACCGTTATAATTGTCACGGTTGTAACTGTCATCCCATCCGACTATGGAAACAGCGTGGTTTTTCGTGAAGCCTTCCAACTGTCTGCTTTTGTCCTTATAACAATTCAGCGAAGCATTTTGTCTGTTGTAAAATGTATCGTTTTCAAATCCGTTTTCGGGCAGAGGAATCGCGGCGAAAATTGCTCCGTTCTCTTTGATTTTCTGCTTTAAGTATCTGTCACCTCTGCCTGTAAGGTTTTCAATTCCCGTGATATAGCAATTATTACCGAGATCATATTTGACAGATGAATAAAGCACGGTGCCGAAATTTGTTGAGTCGCCTACTTTGTCAGCCAGGACCGCGCCCTTAAAAATCGCTTTGTTTGTCGATTTGCCGTTGTTATAAGCTTTGCAGTAAAAACTGCCGGCGGTTGATGCAAGGGCGTAAGTAAGACATGCTTCGCGGCTGCCCTGATCTTCAACTTTTGTGACACAGCCGAGATTGTCAATATCATTGTTATATGCGCTGTCATAAGCGGATCCGACAACCGCAAACGGCAAAAACAATGCGACCGAGCATATAACACAAATAAGTTTTTTTACCGTTGTCATACTCTTCACCTTAATTCCCCATTTCTTTTTTTTCTGTTCGCTGTTCACGGATGCTCTCAATCCATTCATTTATTTTCATAGTTACAACATCAAGAGGAGTGTCGCTTGTAAGAAGAGGACCGATAACGGGAACATCTTTTATTTCTTCTGCAAAATTATTGAGATTTTCAATTCTGTCACCGGCAAATTCCGTTCCTATATCGGAAATGTCATCTTTCCTGTCTCTGAAAATTTCGCCTATACCGATAATGTTCTCCAGACTGCCTCTTTCCGAGTAGAGATGAACAACAAAGGTCAGCACCCCCGTTTCGGGGTTTTCGGAAACGCCCACGCCGATTTTACTTATATCGCGGTTCTTTATACTTTCATCCGACGAGAGCGTGTCGAAAATATCGGCAGCCGTTTTGCCGTATGCCCTCACCTCAAGCCGTGTGCCCGAGGTGTAGCCGTTCTGGTCAAAAACCGTGGTGTAGCTCGTGCCGTCGGGACGGATGGAATTCTGCCTGCCCGACCACGCTATCTCCTCAGCCCGGACCCCCGCCTGCTCGGAAAGCTTTTCATCCTGAGTGAGCGAACTCGAACCTGAGCCCGACCGTATATCATTGATTTTGTTTAAAACCGATGTTATTTCGCCCGAGTAAGTCTGCATATTCTGCTTGGCATACGGCAGCATTTCATCGTAGGTTGCCGAGAAGCCCGATCTGTCGGCAACGGGCTTGCCGTAATATGTTTCAACGCCGTTTCGCGTGTTGCGCGCATAATCCTGTGACGAAAAGCGCACGCCGTATCTGCCTGTTACGAGATTGGAGCGCACCTCAATCATTTCGCCCTCCGGCACCTCCAGCGTTTCGCCGAGGAAGTTTGAATCCTCATCGGAGCGTTTTATTGTTGTTTCCGCCGTGTTGAGTTTCTGCTCGTCAATCTGCTCAACAACAGTCGTTGTGGTTTCGGCGTTTTTCTCGCTGTTCCTGCTTCTGATTGCGTTTGTGCCCGCGACCGCGCCGCCGATAACACCTGCGGTGGCGATTATCGCCGCAACCGGTTTCAAACCCGCTCCTTTGTCGTGAGAGGAGCCCGCAGAACCGAAATGCGAGAAGAAATCAGCAATATGGAACTTGAATTTTTCAAGCACTGAAAAGCCCTGTGACTCAAGCTCCTGAACTTTTTCAAGTAAAGGAGCAAAGTCAGAATATTCTTTTCGGAAAGAATCCGTTCCTGAATGTCTGAGAGCCCATCTGACGACAGATATCGGAGCAACTCCGAGAAGTTTGCCGTGCTTTTTCTCATATTCGGAGATTGCCCTGACGAGATCCTTTTTTGCTTGCACCAGGCGGCTTTTCACCGTGTTTTCATTTACGTACAGAGACTCGGCAATCTCTTTAGTTGTCATATCATTATAATAATAAAGAACAACTGCCGTTCTTTTATCGTCACCGAGCGAATCTATCATTTTCATAACCTCGTGGGCAAGTTCGGCATTGTCAAGACTTGCCTCAGGAATAAAGCTTTCGTCCTCATTTTCGACGAAATCCATTATCGAGGCTTCTTCACCTTCATCATTTGAAAAATAAGCGTCGGCAAAACGCTCAGGGTGATTCTTACGCAGCAAATCCTTTGCCTTGTTTGCTACAACACGATTGAACCAGCTTTGAAAAGAATCGGGATTTTCAACCGCTCCGATGTTTTCAAGCATATAAATGTATGATTCCTGCAAGATATCTTCGGCGTTATCTTCGCTTTTTGATATTTTGAGCGCAGTGAAATAAGCCGACTCACGGGTGGCGTTGTAAATATCCTCAAACACCATACCGTCGCCCTGCTGCAGTTTTATTATCAATTTGGAAAGAGCGGTTTTGTCAATACCCATTAAATCACCTTAACAAACGCAAAAACCCAACCCGTCAGATAGATTTGTTTCCGAAAAGTGTCTTCCGGAAAAAGTGACAAGTCAGGCATTATTAATCAATATTAAAATCCTTTCGCTGTAAGCCAATCCAGCGTAATAATTATATACTATTTCAAGTAAATAAGTCAACATTTAAATATCACCTGATTAAATTGTTCCGGGGCAAAGCCGTCCTCTCCTGCCGACAGCGCCGTCATCGCTTTGCATTGAGACATGCACGGATTGGCTTAACAATATATTTCTGACAACGACGCCGCCGGAAGGAAAGGACGGCCGTAACCGCTTACTGAAGGCTTTTGCTCAGAAACGCAGTAAGAATCCTCAACAGGAGCTCAACTTTTTTCTTGTCCGTCATCTCCGTTTCTTCTGCTGCGAGTTTTAAACTGATGCGGATAAGATCATCCAGAGTCAATAAGCATCACTCCTTAATGTTTTTAAGTTGACAACGAAATAAACCGAAAATCAATTGACAAGTAGGGGCGCCGTCTCGTATTCAAAGTTAAAATTCGATGCTGTAATCCTGTTTTTTATGTTCTTCCGCTTCAAAATAACTCTCGGTTTTCTCATTCATAAAGTTTGCGATAATGTTGCTGGGAAAACCCTGTATTTTTTTGTTGAGCTCCGAGACTTCAAGGTTGTATTTTCGCCTTGTTGCCTGAAGAGTGTTTTCAAGATCATAAATGGCATCCTGCAGATGCATAAAATTCTCGTTTGCTTTGAGTTCGGGATAGTTTTCGGCAAGAGCATTTATCTGAGACAGAGCTGCTCCGAGTTCATTGTTTACTGCTGAAAGTTCCTCGCCGCTCATACCTTTTCTGAGCTTTGTAACATTTTCCAGAACGGAAGATTCATGGCCGGCGTATCCCTTCACTGTCGCGTTCAGTTTCACAAGAGTGTCATAACGGTTTGTAAGCGCAATTTCAATTCCCGAACGGGCAGCTTCGACCTCCTGCCGCTGGAATTTGAAATAATTGCGGGTTTTGATAATATAAATCAGAATTGAAAAAGCAAATAATCCGGCAATAATCAGCAAAGTCTTTTCCATTGTGTTTATCTCCTTTTATTATTCATTTACACTGCCTGTTACGGGCAATGTGCATCTAATAAGTTTTATGACATTAAGTGCTTGCGGATGTGTCAGTTGATAAATGTTTTCATATGTGTATTTTTTCTGCATTCTTTTTGCGCTGCCTTTAAAATTGAATCTTATGCATTGCTGTATTAACCTATCGGAAACATTTATTATAAAGTCGTTGCCGTTAGCTTTGATTTCCGTAACATTGAAAGTGTTTTTAATATCATTCAGATCGGACATAACACCCGGTGTCAGATATTTAAATGCGGCAATTTCATCGTTGGAATAAACCTGATACTTGAATCTTTTGTCATCCATCCTGACCGCTTTCATTGTCGGATTTTCGCTTCCGGCAGAAAATGAAGTTTTCAGCAATATATTTGCGGATGTTTCTCTTCGTGAGTCAATCGATAAATCCGTTCCGCTGAACACATCGTCTGTTTTATAGTCGTAAGCGGACCCGTCTTTCGTTTTAATTTGAGAAATGATTTTGGCATAATCGGAAGACAGGGTATATTTTTTTCCTTCAAAAACACCTTGAAAAGTATCGGAACGCCCTTCGATTATTTCACCCAGGTTTTTATTGATTTGCTTTTTTTGCTTCTGAATATATGTCCCGAGATGCTCTCCGTTGATTTCATCGCTGATCATCCCCGCATAAACAATCGAATAGAATTCTTCTTCTTTTTCATATTGAATGTTCTTTATATGATTATCTGCTTTAACCGCCAGAACAGCGGCTGTTATTGCGGAAATAAGTCCGACAGCGATGGATATGAGAAAAACAACGGCAGCCAGATCGCTGTCACCAAATCCGCTGATAAAAAATGCGATTGTGCTTATAATTGTAATACCGAACGATATCATTGCCGCGATTTGCTTGGACTTTGCCTCTTTCAGCATTTCTCCGTATTCCGTGATAATGTCATTGATATTTTCTTTGTGTAACTGTTCGTTCATTATTATTCCTCCCGGCATTAAGCCAATTATTTGAGCGTTTTTCGCTCTTTTCACTTTTAAGGCGAAACAAAATTGAAAATAGTTTGAAATTTTTTGAAAAAAGTTGAATAATTTTTGAAATTATTTTTCGAAATGAAAAACGGCAGCGCAAAAAGCGCTGCCGAAATTATATAAAAATATCTAGATTACAATTTATCAAAAACGTTTCTTAGCAAGCAATGTGTCTGTTCCCACAAACACAAACTTGTCAGGGAAGCATCCCTAACACCCTCACACATCATTGATAAAATCAATGAGCCGAAAATAAAAACAGTTATGCCCTCGGCGATAAAATTCAGAGTAATTGTTCTGAATCTGCCGGAGGCATTTTTGTTGATGGTTTGAAATTGAATGGTGATTATTTCGGAAACAGTTGTTAAATTAAATGTTTCAAGTTTTTAGATAAGCGCATTTTTAATGCTGAAAAAATTTGTAGTCACTTAAAAGCGACAGCAAATATATTTCTACAAAAAATCTATTGACTCGAACATTTGTTTGCTGTATAATACACTCACCTTAGAAGTTTTTAAGTATAATTGTTATTGGTTTTATGTGATTTTTTTAAAGAACAGTTGGTGAGTGACAATTGAAGAAAAATGAATTTGATGATACAATAGCATTGGCAGACGAGATAATTGAATACTACTACAAGAATCCCGATGAAGAAAAAGCTCCGTCGCCGCCGCACGAAAACAATCTTGCTTCCTTTGATGAAAACGGCAATATGACTGTCAATAATGTTGCCGCTTTCTGGCTGCCTGAATTCAGAATTGATGATGAAGAGAAAAGCGTAAAATATGTTGTTGACGGAACCTATGAAGGTGAAACTTTTCTTCATAATAAACTGAAACGGATTATCGATAATGTAATAGACAATATGAATAAAATCGACAGCGACATTACCGGTCAGGAGAGTGAAAGCAATGAATAAACTCTCTGACCGTAATGATAAAGTAACCAACCCTGTATCAATGACAGTTGCCGCAGAAAAGGAGGAAAACGTGAATACGGCAACAAACAAAATCACAGCACTGTATTGCAGATTGTCCCAGGAAGATGAACGCCTCGGCGAATCAATGAGTATTCAAAATCAGAAGGAAATGCTTCTGAACTATGCCAAAGAGAACAGATTTTCAAATCCCGTTTTCTATGTTGATGACGGATATACCGGCACCAATTTCGACAGACCCGGTTTTCAGCAGATGCTTTCAGATATGCAGAACGGTAAGATATCAGCTCTTGTAACCAAGGACCTGAGCAGACTCGGCAGAGACTCTACAATGGTTGGCTATTATCAGAAATATGTGTTTCCGCAGTTGGAAGTCCGATACATAGCCGTAAACGACAATTATGACTCTGCCAATCCCGGCAGCACCGACAATGATATGGCATTATTCAAGAATCTGTTCAATGAGTTTTATCCGCTTGATACCAGCAGAAAGATTCGTGCTGTAAACCGTATGAAAGGCGAAAGCGGCAAAACTCTTACGACAATAATCCCTTACGGCTATATCAAAGATCCTGAAGATCCCAATCACTGGATAGTTGATGAAGAGGCGGCAGAAGTGATAAAGCATATATTCAAGCTTTGCCTTGAAGGGAGAGGCCCGAGCCAGATTGCCAATCAGCTGACAGCTGAAAAGATATTAAATCCGACCGCATATAAAATATCAAAAGGGTTACCGGTTCATAATGCTGTTAAAGATAGTCCTTTCAAGTGGAACAAAAACACAGTCGTTCATATACTTGAGCGACGTGATTACACCGGTTGTACTGTTGCCTTCAAGACCTATACCAATTCATTATGGGATAAAAAGCAGAGGCGAAATCCTTTAGAGAATCAGATTATCACTCCCGGAACCCATGAAGCAATCATAGATCAAGATACTTTTGACAAGGTTCAGATTATCCGCGAAAAGCGCCACCGTAAAACAAAGACGGGCAAAAGTCATATGTTTTCGGGCTTGCTATATTGCTATGATTGCGGCAGTAATATGTATTACTGCACAGCGAACAATTTCGAATCAAAGCAGGATTTTTTTGAATGCTCAGGTCACCATAAGGACCATCAAAAATGTAAAACCCACTTTATTAGGGCGGAGATTCTTGAATCGTTGGTCTGGCGTCATCTTAAGGAAGTCATCTCTTATGTATATTATCATGAAGCTTTCTTCAGGGAATATATGAAGCAGGCGAATGAAATCGTCAGCAAACAGGAATTAAAAGTTATGCAAAAGCATCTCGCTCAGACTGAGGCGCGCATATCTGAAATTGACAGGCTTTATATTAAGACCTATGAGGATAACGCAAACGGCAAACTGTCCGATAAGAGATTTCAGATGTTATCCGAGCAATATGATTCTGAGCAGGAAGATCTCAAAGCAAAAGCAATACAGTTAAAGAAGCGCATTGAAACACAGGAACAGAATACAGAGAGCGTTGACAAGTTTGTTTCACTTATCAAGGCTCACTTTGAAGATGACGGCCTGAACGGCTACAATCTTCACGAACTGATTCAGGGCATATACATCGAAAACGCAGATGTGCCTAATGACACAGATGGGAATATCGAGATTGATGATGACGACGGCGAGTGCATTATTTATTCAAAGAAGCCGAAATTGTCTACTTCAAAGAAATACCGAATCCGCAAAATTCATATCAAATATGATTTTGTTGGTTTCATACCCGTCAACAAGCTTCTGCAATATGCCGAAGAATCAAAAAATGCCCAGGACAAAGAAATATCGGCGTGACCGAAATCACGCCGAATCTCTTGGTAATATTGACTTTTCAGTATTATCTAGAAAAATCCAATAATACTGGTTTACGACCCGCAGGATAAATCCTGCGGTCTGCTTTTTTACTCTTTTATTCAAGAGTCCATTTTGTATAGAGAATTGAGGTTTTTTCATCACCGGGGTATTTTGCGTAAAAGACGGTCAGCAGGGTTTGGTCGGGAAGCATAACCGTCGCGGGGTAGCCGAGGTCGTCATCGGCGCCGTCGAAGAGCTTGTATTCCTCTTTGGAGATACTGCCGTCGGGGAAGACCTCGCGGGCGTAGATGCCGTATTGAGGCACGCGCCTGCCGTAGCTCAGGATGATTCTGCCGTTTGCGTTGCAAAGGTGAGGGGGAGAGCCGCAGATGCCGGTGGGCTCGAGTGCGCTCCACGACCTGCCTTTATCGGATGAAAAAGAGCAAAGCATTGTGAAATAATCGTCATTTTCTTCGAGGTGGGCGCGGAAGACAGCCATTATTCTGCCGTCGGGGAGTTCGGCGCAGTGCACTTCGTGGAGCATATCCGCATTGAAGCCGTCGGGATATGGAAAACTGCCCGCCTTTGAAAAGGTTTTGCCGCCGTCGGAGCTGACAAAGGCGGAGAAGGTGTCGGCGTTGTAAAGCTCTTTGCCGAAATAGAAAACAGTGCCGTCGGAAAGCAGGACGGGACCGTGCGGGGTATGAACGGGGATGCGCTTTTCATCACCCGCCTTTTCGCCGTAATCATATAAAAAGCGGTAAAAACAGCCGCCTGCCCTGTCGCTTTCGGGCAGAGAGGAATACTCTCTGACGAGGGCGACGCCCTTGTCTCCGCTGTCGCCGTGAATCCAGTCGAGATAATCGTTTTCGTAATTGCGCGCGGGGTGGGACGCTCTTGTAAGGAGCATTCTGCCGCCGCCGAGATACAATATGCCGGGGTCGCGTTCGTCGAGATAACCGCCGCCGACAACCGATGGGAGCGACCAGCTTTCGCCGCCGTCGCGGCTTTTTAAAAGAACCACCCTGCCGAAGGGGCAGAGGTGACCTGCGCGAAGCCCCGAGCAGACGACATATACGGTGCCGTTCTCGTCAACGCAGGCGGAGGGCCACGCCTGATAGGCGAAAAAGCTTTTTTCAAGGCGGAAAACGACGCCCTGATTCAGGATTTTCATATTATCACTCCTGCTTGTTACGGATTTTTTCGAGGTTGAGCGAAAAGATTTCGCACAGGCTGACGCCTTCTGTGCCCGAAAACTCAAAGCGGAGTTCATCGAGGCAGGAGGGCGCGGTAAAATCAAATGAGATTTCAGCGGAATCTTCGGAAAGACGGACATCTGCGGCGGGGTTTTTGCCGATATAAACGGACAGATTTGCCGGAGCTTCCGCTTTATAATCAAGGGTGAGGGAATAATCGCCGTTCTCAAATTGAACGGGGCTGAAAACGAAGCCCGAGCCGTTTTTTATGCCCGTTGCGGGGAAGCTGCCTGCCTTTTGTGTGACGTAAGCGCCGCCGTAAAAGCGGCAGGCGTTGACGGGGGATTTTAACAGAGAGGGCGTAAGGGCGCTCAGAAATCCGCGCGAAGAGGGCTGAGCCTGACAGATTATGCAGTTTGCCTCATCGACCTCGATGCGCTCGGCTCTCGCCCTGCGCGAGAATTGGGAATTGTTTGAGGAGGCGTGGTAAAAGACGAACCATTCGCCGTTGATTTTTATGATTGAGCCGTGATTGTTCCAGGTTGAGGGGTCGCAGCCGTCGTTGTCAATGACGGTGCCGCGCCGCTCATAAGGGCCGTAGGGCGATGAACTGACGGCGTAGTCGAGTTTTGTCGGGCGGGCGCCGTTATGGGGGTATTCGGGCGAATACTCGGAGGCGTAAATCATACAGAAGCTGTCGCCGACTCTGCGCAGGGACGAGCCCTCGTGAAAGCCCTGCGCTCCGTCTTCGTTGGTGAGTATGCGGTCACGCACGGTGCCGGGCTTCAATGAGCAGAGGTCGTCGGCAAGCTCGCCGATTTTAAGGTTGAACTGCCCCCAGGTGTAGAAGATTCTGCCGTCGTATTCAAGGACGGAGGGGTCGATGCCCTCAATCGGTCTGCCGTCAAGAGTTATCCGGCGGGCGTTTGTGAAGGGGCCTTCGGGACGGTCGCTTTCCGCCACGCCCTCGCTGCCGTCGGAGAGGCAGAAGAAGAGATAATATCTGCCGTTGTGATAAAGGGCGTCGGGGGCGTAGAGAACGGCGTCGGACCAGGGGACATCGTCAACGGTGAAGCTCACGCCGTGCTCCGTCCAGTCGGTGAGGTCGTCGTCGGGGGCGGAGTAAACGTGATATTCCCTGCTGCAGTAGCCGCCGTCAAAAAGGTCATAAGAGCCGTAGAGCCAGACTCTGCCGCCGAAAACCTTGGGCTCGCCGTCGGCGATATAGGTGCCGAAAGGCAGGAAGGGGTTGAGACCTTTTTGCTGTGCGGTCGGGTTGTTTTTCATGGGAGTTACCTCTTTTACGGGAGATTGGGGCTCTTGGGGGAATTGCAATTAAAACGGCGGGCGATTGATAATCGCCGATGCAAGAGATTCTTCGCCTGCGGCTCAGAATGACAGTTTTTTTGGGAAAATGCAATTAAAACGGCGGGCGATTGATAATCGCCCCTACGGGTTGCGGGGGGATTGCGGTGATATTGAAAAGCGGGCGGGCGATTGTAAACCGCCCGCCCTGGTTTTTATTGAATTTTAAGGTCGTCCGCTTTGACTATTGCGCCGTCGGGGGAGCCGTTGACGGTTATTGCGACGCTGTCGCCCTTTGAGAGGATGATTGCGTCTTCACAGTCGGAGGCGGAGATTGAATAATAGGTGCTGCCTTGCGCGAGCTTGACATAATAGACGGTGTTGCCGCCGATGACCGCCTCGCGGATGTCGGCAACTGTGCCCGTAATTGCGCCTTCGGGGGCTGCGGGCTTTTCGGGTGTTGCGCCTTCGGGCTTGGTGTTTGCGTCGGTGCCGGGCTGTGTCTTGTCGGGGGCGGTGCCGTTTGCCTCGTTTTCAATCTGGTCTTCGACATCCTCGGCGTCAATGTTTGTTTTGATGCCGTTGCCTTCGAGGTCGTCTATATACTCCTTGAGGCAGGAGGACATATTGTCGCCCGTTGCGCCGATTTTGTTATATTGGCGGACGTTTATGAGAGCATACTGCTGAACGATGCTCGATGCGTCCTTGAGCGAGAGGAAGTAGGTGGGCTCGCCGCCTATGTTGAGAAGGAGCGGGAAGGTTGCTGTGTAGCCCTTCTCCTTGACTCTGCCTTCAGCCGCCTCCTGCGCGGAGGTCTCGGTGCCGCCGGGGACCTCATAGTAAATCGACTGTTTTGTTCTCTGGTTGATAAGGATGAAGCCGGTGATTGAATCGTCGCTGGTTATTGAGGTTATGCCGGTATACATATAAACATCGTCGTCTTTTGCGATGTAGTTGTAGCCGCTGGTTGAAACATAGACGTTTTTCTGACCGAGCAGGGAGTTCCAGAAGCCGCCGTTGAATTTGCCGAAATAATTATACTGTGAGACGAGCATGTCGGAGTTGTAGATTCTGTCGAGCCAGGTTAAATCGTAGCCGTCCTTGCTGCCGTCGATTATCTCTTTTATTGTGTATTCGTGACAGGTGCCGTCCGCCTCGCACAGGATGATGCCCTTGACATCTTCGCCGCCGAAAAGACCGATGGTTTTGTCAATGACGGGGGTTACCCAGAAGGGCTTGCCGCTGTCATCAATCTCGAAGGTGGAGTCGCCGAACATATAGGTCGGGTATTCAAAACGCAGGTGGCGTTTTAAGAGCTCGTTGAAGTGCTCCGCGGGGGAGTAGCGGACGTAGCCGCCCTTGTCATCGGTGCACTCTACAAAGGAGGTGCTTTCATCCGCCATATCGACTATGATGTAGCCGGGGAGACCTTCGCCTGTGTTGGTTATCCATTTGATTATGTTGGAATACTGAAGGGGAACAACACGCACGGGCTGTTCGCGGTAGTTTATCTGCGTGTATTCGGGGTAGACGGTGAACTGCGAGACCTTGCCTAAGGATGCAAGCTCCGAGAGGGCTCTTGTGGCGAGGGAGGAGGCGGCGTCTTCGTCGAGCTTGGGGATTGAAGAAAAGCTCTCCGCCGTTTCTTCGTTGAGTTCGTCCCTGAGACTGCCCTTCTGGATGCCGGTTGAACCGTTGAAGGCGCTGTTGGCGTCAAGCTTCTCCTGAGCGTAGAGCGGTCTTGTGTTGGAGATGAGCTCGCTGTATCTGCCCGCGTGGAAGAACACGCTGGAAACGACCCAGCCGATGCCGACGGTGAGGGCGAGAATGCCGATGATTATTGCTGGAACGATTGATTTGCGCTTGACGTAGGGCATATATTCGGGCCTTTTTGAAGCGCCTGTGAGGATAGTGAGGCAGGCGATGAAGGCGGCCGCGACAATGCCGATATAGAGATAGAAATCATAGGATTTCGGGTTGATGGCGGGAACCATTACATAAAACGCGACAACCGCGACGATGAGGGCGCCGATTATGCTTAAAATGATTTTAAGCGCGCCTTTTTCGGGCGGGATGACGATTTCTTTCTTTTTTGTTGCGCGTTCCTTTGAAAAATCTACTTTGATGGGATCCATTGTTTCAGCTCCTGTCGAGTAATATCCATTAAATTATATATTAAAGCGAAAAAAAATACAAGAGGTTTTTAATGTGCATACCGGGGCGGCGGATAAGGAGAGTATATTTAGTTATTTTGCGGTTTGACACGGCTTGTATTTATATGATATATTAAGGGATGGTAAACTTATAATATCACAAAGGAGTGATTGCTGTTGTTCGCAGATTATCTTGACACAATAGGTTTTGTTTCAAAGGCGGACCCCGAAGTTGGCAAAGCTATGCAGGACGAGCTTTCAAGGCAGAGACGCAACATTGAGCTCATCGCATCGGAGAACATTGTTTCCCCCGCGGTTATGGCGGCTATGGGAAGCGTGCTTACAAACAAATATGCCGAGGGCTACCCCGGCAAAAGATATTACGGCGGCTGTGAATGCGTTGACGTGGTAGAGAACATTGCCATTGAGCGCGCGAAGGAGCTTTTCGGATGTAAATTCGCAAACGTTCAGGCGCATTCGGGCTCGCAGGCGAACCTTGCCGCCTACTCAGCGCTTATTGCGCCGGGCGACACGGTAATGGGCATGAACCTTGCCCACGGCGGGCATCTCTCGCACGGCTCGCCCGTAAACATGAGCGGCAAGCTCTACAACATTGTGCCCTACGGCGTAAACGACGACGGGTTCATTGACTATGACGAGCTTGACAGAATTGCAAAGGAAGTAAAACCGAAGCTTATTGTGGCGGGCGCTTCCGCCTACCCGAGAATAATTGATTTTGAGCGCATTTCAGAGACGGCGAAGTCGGTGGGCGCATATTTCATGGTTGACATAGCCCACATAGCAGGCCTTGTTGCCGCGGGGCTTCACCCCTCGCCCGTTGGCTGCGCGGACATTGTGACGACAACAACTCACAAGACGCTGCGCGGACCGAGAGGCGGTCTTATCATGACGAACGACGAGGAGATTGCAAAGGCGGTCAACAAGGCGATATTCCCCGGCAACCAGGGCGGTCCGCTCATGCACGTAATAGCCGCAAAGGCGGTCTGCTTCGGCGAAGCGTTAAAGCCCGAATTCAAAGAATATCAGAAGAACATCGTCAAGAACGCGGCGGCTCTTGCCGAAGGTCTTAAAAAGAGAGGCATAAACTGCGTGTCGGGCGGAACGGACAACCACCTTATGCTTGTTGACCTCAGGGGCACGGGCGTTA
>JAEEYU010000028.1 GCA_016288315.1 Clostridiaceae bacterium
GGAGTAATGCCGTCTGCGCCATTCTGACCGTCCTGACCGTTCTGTCCGTTCTGTCCGTCTGCGCCGTTTTCACCTGTCGCTTTGACGCCGAGCGAAGTCCACGTTGCGCCGTTGTCATAGGAGACTTCCCAGTAATTCGTTTCGCTGTTTATCCTCAACTGAGGAGTGATTCCGTCCGCGCCATTCTGACCATCCTGTCCGTCCTGACCATTCTGACCGTTCTGTCCGTCCGCGCCGTTTTCGCCCGTTGCTTTGACGCCGAGCGAAGTCCATGTTGCACCGTTATCACAGGAGACTTCCCAGTAATTTGTTTCGCTGTTTATCCTCAACTGAGGAGTGATTCCGTCCGCGCCATTCTGACCGTCCTGACCGTTCTGTCCGTCCGCGCCGTTTTCGCCCGTTGCCTTAACACCGAGCGAAGTCCATGTTGCACCGCCGTCATAACTGACATACCAGTAGTTGTCTTCGCCGATTTTCAGCCGGAGATCAAGGGGGTTTACCGTGATTTCGACCGTATCGGTAACGCTTAAATAGTTGCTGTCTCCTGAGAAAACCGCCGTTACGCTGTAAGTGCCGATTGATAGATTTTCAACCGTATAAACCGCCGTGCCGTTTTCAACATCTATTTGCTCCCCTTCTGAATCCGGATCAAAAGAGAATGTTACAGTTCCCCCGGCATCAGCGGGGAGGGCCGCCGTTATGGCAACCGCATTGCCGTAAACCGGCGATTCGGGTGAAACCGAAAGTGATATTTCGGGGGTCTCTTTCGCTGCGTGGGCAGCTTTCAGAGCAATCTGAGTGACAATAAACTCATCGGGAGACGGCGTGTATTCAAGTGCAGATTCTTCGCTCCATCTTTCCGTTTCTTCGCCGTCAAGAATACCGTCTGCATACCAGCCGTCAATCGTTTTGTTGGTTTCGGAAAGGATGAGACCGTCGGGGACTTCGCAGAGTTTTAATTTTGTGCTTGTGCCGAATGAGAAAATATCGTCCCCGACTCTTACGGCAGAGTTATTATATATTTTGCTTCCGCCATTAATTTCGGCTGTTCCGTTAATAAGCAAAACGCCGCCGCCGAAGCCGTAATTGATGTTTGACTGAACATCACAATCCGTTATTTCTCCGCCGCTCATTTCAAAGCCGACAATATCGGTGTTGCTCGGCGTTCTTACGCAGACTCCTCCGCCGCCGTATTTGGTGTTTGAACAGTTTTTGATTGTTCCGCCTGTCATTGTGAATGAGGAATTGCTGTAAACACCGCCGCCGTAATTTACACTCTCGCAGTTCTGAATTGTGCCGCCGGATAATTCAAACGTGCTGTTATTCAAATAAACACCGCCGCCGCTTAATGAGGCGCTGCAGTTCTGAATTGTACCGTCTGACATTTCAAAAGTGCCGTTACTTAACACACAAACGCCGCCGCCGTTATTTGATGTGCAGTCGTTTATAATTCCGCCGGTCATATTGAAAGCTGAATTATAAACTATAACTCCGCCTCCGTATGTATCGGAACGGCAACCGGTTATTTCGCCGCCGAACATATTGAACGTTGCTTTCTCAGCCTGAACTCCGCCTGCGGTATCCATACCGTTGCGCCCGCTAAGGGTAACACCGTCATACATATTGACGGTTGAAGAATCTGCGAACACAAGCGGCATGTCGGGATTGCCTGTCTGAGGCGGTTTGTCAACAACAGATAATGTTTTATCATAATCCTCGTCTCCGAGATTAAGCACTGCGCCGCTCTTGACGATAATGCAGGATTTTACAAGATACAGCGTGTGGTTTTCGCCGTAAACCGTGAGAGAAACCTCTGCGGTGTTATTCAGGGTAATTGAGCTTTCAAGTGTTATATCATCCGCAAGCGTTATGGTGTAGTCGCCGCCCTCACCCGAATTGATGCTTTGAATTGCTTCTGCAAACTCGGCCTGCGTTGAGACGGAAAAGTCAGTTGCATCCGCCCCTGCGGCTCCCGTTGCCACCATACCGAGCATAAGCATAAGCGAGAGCAGAATTGATAAAATTCTTTTGCCTGTTTTCATTGTTTTTCCTCCTTGTTTTGAGAAATAAGAACATAACAATATTATTTTAACATATTACCATGTTAAATTGCAACAGAAAAAACCCCTTCACTATATAAGATACGTAAAAAGCCGAAAATTCCCACCCGAAAACAGAATTTTTTGAAAAATTTTAAAATAATTCAAAAAGCAGAAGTTAATCCACCGCAGACGGTTGTTATTGATTTATATTTGCACAAAGGATATAATATAAAAAAAGATTATTCCGGGAGTGCGTTTATAATGAAAAAAAGCAGTCTTCTTTATCAGGGTCACGGCAGTTTAAGAATAACAACCTGCGAAGGCAGAGTAATTTACATTGACCCTTATGCAGGCGCCGGTTACGAGCCCGCCGCAGATTTAATACTGATAACACACGGTCACGGCGACCACACGGGAACACATTTAATCAAAGGACGTAATCCCGGCTGCCGCACCGTAACGTGGGAGGACGCCCTTAAAGACGGAAAACATCAGGCATTCGACTTTGATTTTGTTAAGGTTGAAGCTGTTGAGGCGGGGTATAACAGAAACCACGATGTTACGCAGTGCGTGGGCTTTGTTCTTTCTCTTACAGACGGTGTAACTGTTTATGTTTCGGGAGACACGAGCACGACAAAGCAGATGCCCGAGCTTGCGGGGAAGAGTATTGATTACGCTTTTTTCTGCTGTGACGGAATCTACAACATGGATATTGATGAAGCTTCACGGTGTGCGGCGCTTGTAAACGCAAAGCACAGCACCCCCTACCACATGGCGCCCGGTAAGCTTTTTGATTTAAGCCGTGCGGAAAAATTCAGGGCGGAGGGCCGTCTTATCATTGCCCCCGGAGAAGAAATTGAACTTAATAAATAAAAAGGCCGGGCTGACGTTTAATGTCAGCCCGGTTCGCTGTTTTTAAGACTGTTGCTTTTTCTCTTTTATTACAAGCGCCTGACCCGGTTTTAAATCAAGGTTGATTTTTCCCGAACAGACAGGTGCCTCGCCGATGAGGATATTGCCGTCAACGGTGATTTCGGCAATTTCCGCTTTTTCAAATGCGGCATCTGGAACATTCCACACGCCGCTTCTGCCGTTCTTTGAATAAGCGATAAATGTTGTGTTTTCTTTGTCAAGCGGAAGAATCACATCATCGCCGGATTTAAGGATAATTCCGTCTTTTGTGATTTCGGATTTGACACCGTTGCTGACAACACCGTCGGAAAATCTGACAATATAGCCGTCGTTTTCGGTTACCAACTCAAGGCGCTTATGCCTGTTGAGATAAAAATACGGCAGCTGAAGGGTGCAGAACTGGTAAAGGAAATCATCCTTCCAGTCTTTCGGGTCAACGCCCTTGTTCATCCAGATATCTTCGCCGTGCATTGCACCGTAAAAAACAGCGAGCTGCTTCGGTTCTGTCAGGTGGCCGCTGTATATTTCGGGAGGAATTTTCATACATTCTTCCGCAGTGATATTGTTAGTCCACCAGGAGGCGGGAATTCTGCCGAGAGTATGAAACGGAGCGTCACGCCAGTCGCCTGCGGGCGGCTCTTTGCCCTGGGCACGGTAATAAATATTTATCGGGTGCTCGGGTGACTCGGCGCGCAGTTCAAGCTCGCGGTAGGTGTATTCCGTTGTGACGTCAATGCCGAGAGAGATAATATAATCAAGCATCTTGTTGCGTGCTTCACTTTCTTCTTCGGCAGAGGTATAAGGGTTCATATTCTGCGCTATGCAGAAATTGTCAAGGTGAACGGTGCCTGCCTCACGCACGGGAGTAACCTCGCAGAACCTGTCCCAGTTCTTTTTGAAATGACCGCTCTCATAATATCCCTTATATGACACCTTGTAGGCGTCTCTGCCGTTGAAAACTTCGATAACGGCAGGGCTGCCGTCTTTGTTTTTAAGAACGGAATCTGTTCTGACAAGCTCGGGAGCACAGGGAGTGGCGCCGTAAGCATCGGCAAGGTTGCCGTGAAAGCTTACAACGGTGTTGTATTTTTTTGCCGCTTCAAAAAGATTCCAAAGCGCATCACGGGCGGAAGCGTCGCCGGGCTCTTTAAGGAACTCGTTTACCTCCTCCATTTCGGGGTAGCAGTCGTCATGACCGAGCCCCTGCCAGCCGACAAGGTAAACTATTTTGCGGATTCCCTGCGTCAGGTTGTCAACTGCTTTTATTATTTCAAGCGCCTGTTTGAAGGTGATAAGCACTTCGGAGCGGTTGTGTTCAAAATCGGGCTTTGCCAGAAACATCTTCATCCACAGAGTCTGTGAATAATCATAGTTCGGTTTTTTTGAAAAGTCCATTGTTTTCTCCCCTGTTATTTATTCTTTACGATAATAATTATAAAACGCTCAATACGATTTTTCAACAAATAATCATATAAGTATTTGCCGGTTTTTGTTCCGGTTGATTTTGAAGGTTGTTTGTGGTATAATAAATTCATTATGAACAAAGAAAATGTTAAAAAAATAATAGAAGACGGCAAGAATCTGCTTGAGGGCGGCAAGAACCTGCTCGAAGACGGAAAAAATCTGTTTGAGAAAACATACTCCGGAATTGACGGAATTCCCGACGGCAGAGCATCCGAAGAGCTGATTGAGGGCTGTCTTGTTCTTGAAGGCGGCGCTTTCAGGGGGCTTTACACGCAGGGCTTTCTTGACGCTCTGATGATGAACGACATTAACCTGTCGTGCGTTATAGGTGTTTCGGCTGGAGCTCTCAGCGGAGTAAACTATGTGTCGGGTCAGATAGGCCGCTCCGCAAGAGTAAACCTCGGTTTTCGCAGCGACAGCAGATATATCGGCAAAAAAGCGGCGGAGAACAGCCACAGCATTCTTGACGTCGGTTTTCTGACCGAGGACAGAGGCGTTATTCCGGAGACTCTCGATGAAGAAAGATTTTCAAGACCTGAGCAGAGATTTATTGCCGTTGCGACAAACGTTCTCAACGGTGAGACGGCATATTTTGAAAAGGGTAAATGCGCCGACATAATGGCAGGCGTGCGCGCCTCCGCCACACTGCCGTTTGTTTCTCCCGCTTATGAAATTGACGGCGTGCCTTACCTTGACGGCGGGTGCTCCTGCAAAATCCCATACGTGTGGGCAGTTGAAGAGGGCTATGACAAAATCATTGTAATACGCACAAGGGAAGCTTCTTTCAGAAATGCGGAGAGGCGTAACCCCGCCGCGCTGAGAATATACCGCAAGCACCCCGAATTTGCCGAAAAACTTGCGAACAGCGACATAGACTACAACCGTCAGTGCGCCGACCTTGAACGGCTTGATTCATCGGGCAGACTCTTGCAATGCGCTCCGTCGCAGAAACCTGCCGTGATTATGATAGAAAGAGACCTTGAAAAGCTCGGAGACTTGTATCAGCTCGGATTCAATGACTGTTGCAATCAGCTTGACAGAATAAAGAACTATCTTGAAACAAAGAAATAAAAACTGTTTGCATCATAAAAACCACCGGTTAAATTCAACCGGTGGTTTTGAATTTATTGCATTTTATTCAAACTCCACTACCCTGTTCTCTTTTGCGGAGAGGAAAAGGGCGTCAACGAGTTTCAAGAGTCTTCTCTGCTGGTCGTGGGTTACAATCTGCTGTGCCTTGCCCTCAAGGGTGTCGAAGATGTTTGTGTAATACTCACTCCAGTCGGCTTTTACGCGCGGAAGCGGGTAGCGTTTTATTGTTTCATCCGTTCTGGGAGCCATCGTTTTTGTTATGCCTGCGCCCGCCTGAATCGGCACGGCGTCTCTGTTCTCCCAGTCGGAGACCTTGACGATTTCACCGTCATAGTCCCAGTTATCTATTGCGGCAGAGCCGTTTTCACCGAGAACATACCACAGTGGCAGTTCAATGAAGTTGCTGGTGGTAACCTCAACATAGAACGAGAGTCCGTTTTCAAAAATGAGCGTTGCTCTGAAACCGTCATCGCAGTTCTCATTTGTAACATAGGTAAGCTCGTTATAAACGCTTATGAGCTTATTCGGATATGTCATCTGCAGAACCTGGTCGAGCAGGTGAATGCCCCAGTCTAGCACCATTCCGCCGCCGTGCTCCTTCCGGTTGCGCCAGTCACCCGGCACTCCCCTTGAGCCCTGAACCCTGTGTTCAATGCGGAACACCTTGCCAAGGGTGTTCTCTTCAATCAGCTTGCGCACGATGAGGTAATCCTCATCCCAGCGTCTGTTCTGATGGGTGGTAAACAGTCTGCCGTTCTTTTTTGCCGCCGCAACCATTTCTTCATAATCCGGCACGCTGAGTGTAACCGGCTTTTCGGAGATAACGTTTTTGCCTGCATTGAGAGCTGCTATGGCTATCTCCTTGTGCACGTCGTTGGGCGTCGCTATTGTAACAAGATCAATTCTTTCATCGGCAAGCAGTTCTTCGCGGCTTGCATAGGCGTGAATGCCGTCTGCCTCCGCCCTTTTTGCGGCGTCGGGGTCTATGTCGTATATACCGAGCACCTTTGCCCTGCCGCCGAATTTTTCAAGCATCTGCCTTATGTGCCAGCTGCCCATTCCGCCGTAACCTATAACTGCGAATCCGAATTTTCCGTCAACCATAATTATCGCCTTAACGGCACCGCATCAAGCGGTGCCGCCCTTTTTTAAAAAATAGTAATGTTATGCCCACCACATTTCTGCGGGGTTTTCTTTGATAAGAACGCTCTTGAGGAATTCAACCGCTTTTTCGAGACCTTCATTCTGGCTCATAAGCGAATCCTCATGCTCGATGCTCAGCGCATAATCGTAGCCGACCATACGAAGGTTGGAGATGATGTCTTTCCAGTAGGAATAGTCGTTGCCGTAGCCGAGCGAGCGGAAAATCCACGAGCGGTGAATTTCATCCGAGTAGGGTTTGTTGTCAAGCACGCCGTTTCTGGCTGTGTTGTATTTGTCAACCTTTGTGTCTTTTGCGTGGAAGTGGAAGATGGCGTCGCCGAGCTCGCGAATAACCGCAACGGGCTCCATACCCTGCCAGATAAGGTGGCTCGGGTCAAGGTTTGCTCCGATTTCGGGACCTACCGCATTGCGGATTTTAAGCATGCTCTCCGTGTTGTAAACGCAGAATCCGGGGTGAAGCTCAAACGCGATTTTATCAACGCCGTGATTCTTTGCAAAGGCAGCCATATCTTTCCAGTAGGGAATAAGAACCTCATTCCACTGCCAGTCGAGAATTGTGCCGAAGTCATCGGGCCAGGGGCAAGTAACCCAGTTGGGATATTTTGCGCCCTCATAATCGCCGGGGCAGCCCGAGAAGGTGTTTATCTGATGCAGTCCGAGTTTTTCAGCAAGCAGGATTGTCTGACGGATTGTGCGGTCAAATTCCGAAGCAATCTGTTTGTTTGGATGGATGGGGTTGCCGTGGCAGGAGAGAGCGCTTATTTCAACGTCATAGTTCTTTATAAGCGCCTTGAAATCCTCGAGCTTTGCGCTGTTTTCAAGCAGCTCGTCGGGGTTTGCGTGAGCGTTGCCGGGGTAGCCGCCGCAGCCGATTTCAACCATCTCAATACCAAGTGATTTGAAGTATTTGAGTGCCTCTTCAAAGGGCAGGTTTGAAAGCAGAGTCGTAAAAACGCCTAATTTCATAATATGTCTCCTCAGATGATTGATTTAAGATATTTTATGCTTCTTTCAATGTCGCTGATGCCGTCGGGAACGGGGTCGTCGTTCTCAACAATCAGCCATTCAATTCCTGCATCCTCTGCCGCTTTGAGAACAAGGGGAATGTCGTTTGTGCCTTCACCAAGCGCAACGGGCTTGCCGTCAACGCCGTCTTTGAGATGCAGGGTTACTATTCTGTTTTTGTTTTCAGTTATGAGCTTGTAATTGTCTGCTCCGGCGTAATAGCTCCAGTAGGTGTCTATCTGCAGGTGGCAGTAGCTTTTGAGAACGTCAATCGGTAAAGTTCCGTCTTCAAGGGGCTTGAACTCTTCGCAGTGGTTGTGATAATAAACGTTCATTCCTCTTGCGCCGAGTATTTCATCCGCCCTGCCGAGAACGGAGCCGGTTGCTTCGCACTCCGCAAGTGTTGAGTGCGGAGCTCCGCCTACACCAATCTGAGGCGTGCCGAGAGTTTTGGCAAACTCATAGGTTTTTTCAAGATTTTCGTCTTTGAAATCGTCAAGGCCGAGATGGCTGCCTGCGCATACAAGACCGACCTCATCAAGTCTTGCTTTGAGCGTTGCGGCATCAACACCGTGGTAGCCGGCAAATTCAACGCCGTCATAACCGAGTTCTTTGACCTTGCCGAGAAGTTCAAGCAGGTCGTCGCCGTTTTTTATACAATCGCGTATGGAATAAAGCTGAACGCCGATTTTCATCTGTTTTTCCTCCGCTCAGTCGTTGTTGATATAAACGGGCTTGCCGATTGCAGCCGATTCATAAATAGCTTCAAGAATCTGTGTTACAACCATTGCCTGTTCGGGCTTTGTTCTGACGGGTTTGTCGTTGATGACGGCATCATAGAAAGCGCGGCACTCAAGGTCTGAGGGGTCGCTGCTTGTGCCCTCGAAGAAGGCAACTCCGCCTGCGTCGAAGCTCGGTTTTTCAATTACCTGCCTGCCGTTGCGGACATAGTTGAGACGAAGGTCATGAAGCATATCCGCACCGCCGTTCACGCCGCAGATGAGCGTGCTTGCTTCGCATGGGTCTGCAATGTTGAGCGCCCAGCTGCTCTCAACGCTGACGGTCGCGCCATTCTCCATAACAACAAAACCGAAAGCGGAATCTTCAACCGTGTATTTTTCGGGATCCCAGTCGCCCCAGGCATTGCCTGCGTTTTTCTGGTCGCCGAGTTTTTTGTATTTTGTGCCTACAACCATTTTGGGCTTGTAGTTATCCATAAGCCAGAGCGTGAGGTCGAGAGCGTGTGTGCCTATGTCGATAAGCGGACCGCCGCCCTGCTCGTATTCATTAAGGAAAACGCCCCAGGTGGGAACAGCTCTGCGTCTTAAAGCGAGTGCTCTTGCATAATAGATTTCGCCGAACATACCGTCTTCACAGCACTGCTTGAGGTAGAGGGAGTCGCCTCTCCAGCGTGACTGGTAGCCGATTGTGAGTTTTTTGCCCGTGCGCACGCTTGCCTCATACATTGCCTTTGCCTCGGCATAGGTTTTTGCCATCGGCTTTTCGCACATTACGTGCTTGCCTGCCTCAAGGGCATCAATGGTGATAAAACTGTGTGAACGGTTGGGTGTGCAGACGTGAACGGTTACAATGCTTTCATCAGCCAGCAGTTCTTTGTAGTCGGTGTAAACCTTTGCATCTTCGGTGCCGTATTTTTTTGCCGCCTCAACTGCTCTCTCTTCAATAATATCGCAGAAGGCAACGAGTTCCACCTCTTTGATTTTTGAAAGAGCCGGCATATGCTTGCCGTTTGCTATTCCGCCGCAGCCGATAATACCTACCTTGAGTTTTTCCATAGCGTTTATCTCCTTATATTTTCGGGATTGCCATCCCGTAATTTACTGTTTGTTTAAGTTTTTGAGAATGAATACAGAACCGGTTTCGGATTCGAAGGCGTAATGTTTGCCTTTTGCTGTGTTAGTAAGATCATTTGAGAAACTGCCTTCGGTCTTTGCCTTTATTGAACCGGCGGGAGTTTCGGCGGGAAGGTATGCTATTATTATGCCCTTCTGCGTTTCAATGTCAATGTCATCGGGGATGCTGTCCGCCGTTATCTCCACGCTGCCGGACTCGGTCTGTATATCGTAATCCGCCACATTGCCCTTTACGGTAATACTGCCGCTGATGCTTTCAAGCTCCGCCTCGTCATCGATATCGCAGGCAATAACGGATATTTTGCCGCTGACCGTTTCAATATCCGCTCTTGAAGCTTTAAGCATGCGCAGCCCCGCATTTGCCGACTGCGTGCGGATTTCAATTTCTCTGTAATTATAATCCGACGGCACGATTACCATCAGCGTTTTTTCGCCCGCTTCATCTTCTTTGCCGGGCATGGCGGATCTGATATAGAGCACCGAGCCGATAATGCGGGTTGCGAGCTCTGCGCCTTCTGTTGAGGTTTCTCTGATTGATATATCTTTTGCGCTCTCGCTGCCCCTGACAATTACGCCGCCCTGCGGCCATTCAATGTCTATTTTGTAAATCTCTTCCGTAATGACCGCATCGCCTTCGGTGTAGGCACCCGACGCCATCCTGTCAACGGCAGAACAGCCGCCGAGAGCCAGACAAAATGCAAGAATAATTGAAGCGAATACAACTGTTTTTTTCATACTTTTAATCCTTTATGCAAGCATCTCGCTGAACGACGCAAGTGCTTCTGAGATTTTTATCTGCTGCGGGCATACCGCTTCACAGCTTCTGCAGCCGATACAGGCGGAGGGCTGTTTGTCATCTGCAAGCGACATAAGAGCCATAGGCGCTATAAAGCCGCCGTCGGAGTAGAAATGCTCGTTGTAGAGATTGAGAAGGAACGGTATGTCAAGTTCCATCGGGCAGTGCGTTGTGCAGTATCTGCAGGCCGTGCAGGGCACTGTCTTGGGGTTGACCATATCGCGCGCAATGCCGAGAAGGGTGTTCATTTCACTGTCGGAAAGCGGCTTTTTTTCGCTGAATATTTCAACATTCTGTCTGAGCTGTTCAAAATCGGACATACCCGAAAGGACTACGCAGGCATCTATGGTCTGCAAAAATCTGAACGCCCAGGCAACAGTGCTCTCATCGGGACGCATTTCTCTGAGCTTTGCTTCATAATGCGCATCGAGTTTTGCAAGCTTGCCGCCGCGCACGGGCTCCATAACAAACACGGGCAGACCGTAGCTTTTGACAAGTTCGACCTTTTTGACTGCGTTTTGAAACTCCCAGTCGATATAGTTTATTTGGAGCTGGCAGAATTCCATCTCCGAACCGTATGCTTTTAAAAAGCGCTCGACTACCTCATAACTGCCGTGGGCGGAAAATCCGAGATGTCTGATTCTGCCGTTCTTTTTCTGTTTTACAAGATAATCGAAAATGCCGTATTCCGGGTCGAGATACTGGTTGATATTCATCTCGCAGACATTGTGAAAAAGATAGAAATCGAAATATTCAACCCCGCATTTTTCAAGCTGTTTTTCAAATATTTCTTCGACCTTATCCATATTGGAAAGGTCATAGCCGGGGAATTTTGAAGCGAGATAAAAGCTCTCCCTCGGGTATTTTGCGAGCGCTTTGCCGATTACCTTCTCGCTGTTGCCCGAGTGATAGCCCCAGGCAGTGTCATAGTAGTTGACGCCGTTTTGCATTGCGTATGCAACCATCTCTTCAACCGCTGCCTCATCGGGTCTTGAGTCGTCGCCGTCAATCACGGGCAGACGCATACAGCCGAGACCGAGCGCAGAGAGTTCGATGTTCTGAAATCTGTTGTAATACATATTACACCTGCTTTATTATAATAAACTCAATTATGTTTTCAATATAGCATATTGATTTTTAAAAATCAATAAAAAAAGCACAATATTCAGAGGTTGAAAACGAGAAATTTGTGATGCGGAAAAACTGTGTTCCAAACAGGAAAAATGCCATACGGCAAAACACCGTATGGCACTGTTTTTTTATTCATTTTCAGCGGCGGTAACAGAAATTCCGAGGTCGTCAAGCTGGGCTGTATCAACAACGGAGGGGCACTCCGTCATCGGCTCGCTTGCGTTTTGCACCTTCGGGAAGGCAATAACGTCACGCAGGGAGTCACACTCCAGCATCTGCATAACAAGACGGTCAAGACCTATACCCATTCCGCCGTGCGGAGGTGCACCGTATTTGAACGCATTTGTCAGGAAGCCGAATTTGAGATTTGCCTCTTCATCGCTGAGACCGAGAAGGGCAAACATTCTTTTTTGCAGGTCGGGGTTTGTGATTCTGATTGAGCCGCTGCAGAGCTCAATGCCGTTGAGAACGAGGTCATACGCCTTTGCCCTGACCTTTGCCTTGTCGGTTTCAAGGTATTCAAGGCATTCATCCATGGGAGAAGTGAACGGATGGTGCATTGCAACGAAGGCGCCGAGGTCTTCATCCCAGTCAAAGAACGGGAATTCGGTAATCCAGAGCAGGTTGAATTTACCCTTAGGGATTATGCCGAGTTTTTTCGCAACCTCCTGACGGAGGGCGCCGAGGACAGGCAGAACAACCGAATTTTTGGTGTCGCCGATGATGAGAATTACATCGCCGTTTTCCGCTCCGGTTTTTGCCTTTATTGCGTTCATTTCATCATCCGTCATAAACTTGGCAAAGGATGATGCGAGAGTGCCGTCGGGGGCAATACGGGCAAAAGCAAGGCCCTTTGCGCCGATTCCGCGGACCATCTCGGTGAGCTTGTCAATCTCTTTTCTTGAAAGCGTTTCGTAGGCGTTCTTTGCCGTAATTGCGCGCACGCTGCCGCCGCCTTCAACAGCGGAGGTGAAAACACCGAATCCGCAGGATTTAACAATATCCGTAAGGTCGCAGATTTCCATTGCGTAGCGGGTATCGGGCTTGTCGCTGCCGTAGCGCTCCATTGCATCTTTGTAGGTGAGGCGCGGAAGCGGAAGAGGAATATCAATGCCGAGCGCCTCTTTGAAAACTCTTTGCATATAGCCTTCGCCTATTTGAAGAACATCCTCAACATCAACGAAGGACATTTCAATGTCAACCTGAGTGAATTCGGGCTGACGGTCGGCTCTTAAATCTTCATCGCGGAAGCAACGGGCAATCTGCATATATCTGTCAAAACCCGCAACCATTGAAAGCTGTTTGTAAAGCTGGGGTGACTGCGGAAGAGCATAAAACGTGCCTTTATGGATTCTTGATGGCACAAGGAAGTCTCTTGCGCCTTCGGGCGTGGATTTTATAAGCATCGGGGTTTCGAGCTCAATAAAGCCGTTTTCATCAAAATAATCGCGTGTTATTTTGGTGATTTTGTGACGCATAAATATATTCTTCTGCAGCTCGGGGCGCCTTAAATCGAGGTAACGGTATTTGAGACGCGTAAGCTCTGAGGTCTGGCAGCCGTCAACAATCTCAAAGGGAGGAGTCTCGCTTTTTGAAATAACGCGAAGGTCTGTGACGGTTATTTCTATGTCGCCCGTGGGAAGTTCGGCGTTTTTCGCGCTTCTTTCGCGCACGGTGCCCTGCGCCATAAGAACATACTCGCTTCTGACTGAATTTGCTTTATCGAAAATCTCCTTTTCGGTGTCTTCATCAAAGGCGAGCTGAACGATACCGCTCCTGTCGCGTAAGTCAATGAATATAAGCGAACCGAGGTCGCGCCTGCGCTGAACCCAGCCGGCAACCGTAACCTGTCTGCCTTCATCCGCGGCTCTGAGGTTGCCGCAGTAATCTGTTCTTTTAAGCCCTGTCATCATATCCATAGTAAAATCATCCTTTCAGAAGTCCGGAGAGGTCAACGTTGCTCAGGTCGTCTCCGATTCCGAGCTGTTCGCCGAGAGCATCGGTTTCGTGTTTTATAAGAGCGTTCATAAACTCCTCTTCAAAGCCCTCAAGCTTAACCTTTGAGGTTGAGCCGTCGTTCATGTTCTTTACGGTTACCTCGCCCTCGTCGAGTTCATTGTCGCCGAGAACGGCTGTGTATTGTGCGCCGATTTTGTCGGCGTATTTCATTTGTGCCTTGAGTGAGCGGCCGGAGATATCGGTTTGTGCGAATATTCCGAATGAGCGCAGGTCGGAGGTAAGCTTTGCCGCAGCGAGGGACGCCCTCTCACCCATCGGAGCCACATAAATATCGCAGCCGGACTCATCGGGAACTTTTATGCCCTGCGCTTCAAGCAGAAGAAGCAGACGCCCGAGACCGAGACCGAAGCCGAGCGACGGGGTGTGCGGACCGCCGAGCGTTTCAACAAGGCCGTCATATCTGCCGCCGCCGCAGACGGTGCCCTGCGCTCCGATGGAACCGGAGACAAACTCAAAGACGGTTTTTGTATAGTAATCAAGCCCGCGCACGATTCTGGGGTTGATTGTATATTCGATATTCATAGCGTCGAGGTATTTTTTGACGCCTTCAAAATGCTCTTTGCACTCATCGCAGAGATAGTCGAGCATTACGGGAGCATCGGCGGCTATTGCGGAGCACACCGGACTTTTGCAGTCAAGTATGCGCATAGGGTTTCTTTCAAGACGGTCGCGGCAGGTGGCGCATAAATCGTCTTTTTTTGCCGTGAAATACTCCTTTAAAGCTTCGGAATACTTTTTGCGGCACTCGGGGCAGCCGATTGAATTGAGCTGTAATTTAAGCCCTTCTACGCCGAAAAAAGCAAAAATCTCGTTTGCGAGTGAAATGACCTCCGCGTCTGCAGCGGGTGAAGCAGTGCCGAGCACCTCAACGCCGAACTGGTCAAATTCTCTCCATCTGCCCGCCTGGGGTTTTTCGTAGCGGTAGCAGTTGACGTGGTAAAAAAGCTTTTGGGGCAGTGCCTCATTGAAAAGCCCATGCTCCAGAAAAGCCCTGACCGCGCCTGCGGTGCCCTCGGGGCGCAGAGTTATTGAGCGGCCGCCCTTGTCATCAAAGGTATACATTTCCTTCTGCACAACATCGGTGGTGTCGCCCACTCCCCTTGCAAAAAGCTCGGTATGTTCGAAAACGGGTGTGCGGATTTCTTTGAAGCCGAACCTTTCCGCAATCTGAAATATTGAATCTTCAACACGCCTGCGGCTGCCGCTGACTGAAGGCAGAATATCCTGCGTGCCTTTAATCGCATTTGTAATAAGTGCCATTTTTCACCTTTCCATTCATTAAGTGCTAAGCGGGACACCGTTTTGCAGGTGTCCCGCTTGACGGTTATAACTATAATACGCCCGTCAGTTCTTCGGGTTGACAATGTCGCGCCAGTCAAGGTCGCCCCTTGAGAGCGAATGAATGAGCGCCTCCGCCGTTGCAATATTAGTGGCAACGGGAATTGTGTGAACGTCGCACAGACGCAGAAGATTCTCCTCGCTGGGTTCATCGGGCTTTGCCGTAAGCGGGTCGCGGAAGAAAAGAAGGAGGTCTATTTCGTTGCAGGCAATACGGGCGCCAATCTGCTGGTCGCCGCCCTGAGAGCCGCTTAAATAGCACTTTATTTCAAGCCCCGTCATCTCGGAAACGATTTTGCCGGTGGTTCCCGTGGCGCAGAGATTATGCCTGCTGAGGATTCCGCAGTAAGCTATGCAGAACTCTGTCATCAGTTCTTTTTTTGCGTCGTGCGCTATGAGAGCAATATTCATGCTTTTGACCTCCGTTTTACAATATTTATAATATCATAACAAACTGTTTGTTTTTATACAAGAGTTTTTGAAAAATTATTCTTCGGAATTATTTTCGCTTTCAGTCTCCGCAGGAGTTTCGGACTCATCGGCGGGAGTGTCTTCCTCCTCCATTTTGGGAACGGAAACAGCCATCATAACCTTCTCGTTTTCGCCGAGGTTCATGGCTCTGACGCCCTTGGAGTCTCTGCCGCCCGTCTCTTTGATATCCGCTATTGCAAGGCGGATGATTTTGCCGCCCGAGGAGAGAACAATGAGGTCATCCTCTTCGTTTACAACCTCGATTGAGCAGACGTGACCGTATTTTTTGATGTCATAGTTTTTGAGACCCTGACCGCCACGGTGCTGAACGGAGTATTTATCTACCGAGCAGCGTTTGCCGTTGCCTATCTCGCTGATTGTGAGAACTGTTTTGCCCTCTTTGAGAACGTCCATACCGATAACGGTGTCATCGCCCTTGAGGGTGATTGCCTTGACGCCTCTGGCGGTTCTGCCTATGGGGCGGGCATCGGTTTCATTGAAGCGGATGCTCTTGCCGTTGCGTGTGGCAATAAGAAGATCCTCATTACCGGTTGTGTATTTGACACAGATGAGTTCGTCGTCATCATCAAGATTAATTGCGAAAACACCTGTTTTGCGGATATTTTTGTAAACGGATGCGAGCGTGCGCTTGATAACACCGTTGCGCGTTACCATGCACAGATAGCCCTCGCCTTCAACATCGGGCACCTGAATCATGGCGGAGACTCTCTCGCCCTGTTCGATGGGCAGGATGTTGACAATATTCATACCCTTGCTGACCCTTGAGCCCTCGGGAATCTCGTAGCCCTTGATTCTGTATGTTCTGCCCCTTGTGGTAAAGAACATAAGGTAATCGTGGGTGGAGCAGGTGAACATTGTTTTGACAGCATCCTCGTCGCGGTAGGTCATACCCTTCATGCCCTTGCCGCCGCGGTTCTGCACGCTGTATTCGCTCACGGGAAGGCGTTTTATATAGCCGAGATCCGTCAGGGTGTAAACACAGTCCTCAACGGGGATAAGGTCCTCCATATCGACCTCGCCGCTGACATCCTGAATCTCTGTGTAGCGCTCATCACCGAATTTGTCTCTGATTTCGGTAAGCTCGTCTTTGAGAACGCCTTTAAGCATTTCTTCGTCGCGCAGGAGCTTGTTGTAATACTCGATTTTCTCCTGCAGGTTCTTGTGCTCTTCGATGAGTTTTTCGCGGTCGAGACCCTGAAGAGCTTTGAGACGCATATCGAGAATCGCCTGCGCCTGAACATCATCAAGGTCAAAGCGGTTCATCAGGTTTTCTTTGGCATCATCATAGCTTTCGCGTATGATTTTGATTACTTCATCGATGTTGTCCTGGGCGATAATAAGGCCTTCAAGAAGGTGGGCTCTCTCGAGTGCTTTTTTGAGGTCGAACTGCGTTCTGCGTCTGATTACCTCTTCCTGGAAGGCAAGGTATTCGTCAATGACTTCGCGCAGTGTGAGAATTTTGGGCTGCTTCTGGTCGTCGACAAGGGCGCGCATAATGACGCCGAAGGATGACTGCATATCTGTCTGGGCATAGAGTTTGTTGAGAACAACCTGTGCGTTGGCATCACGCTTGAGTTCAATGACAACTCTCATACCGTTTTTATCGGATTCATCGCGAAGGTCTGAAATGCCGTCAAGACGTTTTTCGCGGACCTGGTCGGCAATCTTTTTGATGAGTGCGCGTTTTTTTACCATATAGGGCAGCTCTGTTACGATTATTCTCGTTCTGCCCTCTCTGCCGTATTCTTCAAACTCGGTGCGTGCGCGGATAATGATTTTGCCTCTGCCCGTTGCGTATGCCTGACGGATGCCCGCCCTGCCCATAATGATTCCTCTTGTGGGGAAGTCGGGGCCCTGAATATGTTCCATAAGGTCTTCAAGACCTGCGTCGGGGTTGTCGAGAACGCAGATGCAGGCATTGATAACCTCGGTGAGATTATGGGGCGGGATGTTTGTTGTCATACCGACGGCAATACCCTGTGAGCCGTTTACGAGCAGGTTGGGGAATCTTGACGGAAGAACGCGGGGCTCCTTGCGGGTCTCATCAAAGTTGGGATTCCAGTTGACTGTGTCTTTGTCAATATCCCTTATCATCTCGTTACTGATTTTGCTTAACCTTGCCTCGGTGTAACGGTAGGCGGCAGGCGGGTCTCCGTCAACGGAGCCGAAGTTGCCGTGACCTTCAACGAGCATATATCTCATTGAGAAATTCTGTGCAAGACGAACCATCGCATCATAAACGGATGTATCGCCGTGGGGGTGGTATTTACCAAGAACGTCGCCTACGCAGGTAGCCGATTTTTTGAAGGGTCTGTCGTAATAGAGTTTATCCTCGTGAAGAGTGTAGAGAATTCTTCTGTGAACGGGCTTGAGACCGTCGCGAACGTCGGGAAGGGCGCGGTCGATAATGACGGACATCGCGTAGTCAAGCAGCGCCGTTTTCATTTCGGGGATAATATCGGATTCGGTTATAACCTGATCGGGGAAAAGAATATCCTCAGGCTTGTAATCTCTTCTGTGTGCCATTTACGCCGCCTCCTTAAACATCAAGATTCATAACATATTTGGCGTTGTCTTCAATCCATTCGCGGCGGGGGTCAACCTCTTCGCCCATAAGCAGATTGAAAACGGCATCCGCAGCAATAGCGTCTGAAAGCGTAACTCTGCGAAGCGTGCGCTGTTCAGGGTCCATGGTGGTGTCCCACAGCTCGTGCGGGTCCATTTCACCGAGACCTTTGAAGCGGCTTATGCCGACTTCGGCGTTCTTGTTTTCGCCGCGCATTTCGGCTGAAATTGCGTCGCGCTCATCATCGGAGTAGGCAACTCTTGTTGTTTTGCCCCTTGTGAGTTTATAAAGAGGAGGAACGGCGGAATAGACATATCCGTTCTCAATGAGAGGACGCATATAGCGGAAGAAGAAAGTGAGAAGCAGTGTGCGGATGTGGGCGCCGTCAACGTCGGCATCCGACATAATGATAATCTTGTGGTAGCGGAGTTTTTCCGTGCTGAACTCATCGCCGATACCGCAGCCGAGTGCGACAATAAGCGGCTTGAGCTTGTCATTGTCATAGACCTTGTCAAGTCTTGCCTTTTCAACGTTGAGCATTTTGCCCCACATGGCAAGAATCGCCTGGAAGCGGGAGTCTCTGCCCTGGATTGCGGAGCCGGCAGCCGAGTCGCCCTCGACAATGTAGATTTCACACAGGCTCGGGTCTCTCTCGTTGCAGTCCTGAAGCTTGTCGGGCATCTGACCTGATTCAAGACCGTTGCTGCGGCGGACGGTTTCACGGGCTTTTCTTGCCGCCTCGCGCGCACGGTTTGCGGTAAGCGCCTTGTCAAGAATTGCTTTGCCTGCGGCTGGATTCTCTTCAAGATAGTTTTCAAGCGCTTCGCCCACCATTGCATTGACAAGTGTGCGCACTTCGCTGTTGCCGAGCTTCGCCTTGGTCTGACCTTCAAACTGTGCATCTGTAAGCTTGACCGAGATAACGCAGGTGAGACCTTCGCGGCAGTCCTCGCCGGAAACCTTGTCGTCGCCTTTGAGAATATTCATCTTTTTGCCGTATTTGTTGAGCGCATTTGTGAGCGCTCTCTTGAATCCGTCCTCGTGCATACCGCCTTCGGGAGTGTGAACGTTGTTTGCAAACGAAACAATCACTTCCGTGTAGGTGTCGGTATATTGCATGGCGAGTTCCGCCATTGTATCGCCCGATTTGCCTGACATATAAATGACATCTTCATGAACGGGCGTTTTGTTCTTATTAAGGAAGGTGACAAACTCGCGGATACCGCCCTCGTAGCACAGAACGTCTTTGCGCTCGCTCTCATCAAGATGCTCACTCTCGGGGCGTCTGTCTTCTATTGTGATTTTAAGCCCTGCGTTGAGGAACGCCTCCTCCTGCATACGCTTATGAAGGGTTTCATAATTGTAAACAGTGGTATCGGTAAACATTTCGGGGTCGGGCTTGAAGCGGACAAATGTGCCCGTCTCTTCGGTGTCGCCCGTTATTGTGAGTTCCTTGGTAATATAGCCGCGCGAGAACTCCATACGGTGAATTTTGCCGTTTTTGTAAACCTCAACCTCAAGCCACTCCGAAAGGGCGTTGACAACGGATGCGCCGACGCCGTGAAGACCGCCGGAAACTTTGTATCCGCCGCCGCCGAACTTACCGCCGGCGTGAAGGACTGTGAAAACGACTTCGAGGGCGCTTTTGCCCGTCTGCTCCTGGATGTCAACGGGAATGCCTCTGCCGTTGTCGCGAACGGAGATGATGTTGCCCGGCTCAATAGCCACTTCAATATGTGTGCAGTAGCCGGCGAGCGCCTCGTCTATGGAGTTGTCTACAATCTCATAAACAAGGTGGTGAAGACCAGATGCGCTCGTTGAGCCGATATACATACCCGGCCTTTTTCTGACCGCCTCAAGACCTTCGAGAACCTGAATCTGAGACGCGTCATACTCTTCGCTGACGGCTGTGCTCATATCGTCGCCGATTTCTTCAATCTTTATTACTTCTTCTTTTTCGATGTTATTATCCATTTTTTACTCTCCTTAACCTATGCGGCTGCCGGGCGTTTTTTTGTTCTTTCTGGGCTTATATGCGGGCGGATTCTCAAGTCTCATCCTTGCGCTTCTGCTCTTTGCGAGCTGCTTGTTGACCTGAATGACAGGTGTCAGCAGTTCGGGAGCCATATAATCAGTGCAGTTTGCAAGAAGCTCATCGCCGAGGTTGCCGAGAATCGTTACGGTAATCATGCTCTGCGTGTTGTTTGTGCCGTCAAGATAAAGATCGTTCAGAATGTTGAAAAGCTTTTTCATCTCCGCCGGTCTGTTATTTTTTATTGTTTCGGTTATTACGGCATTTGCATTTTCGCGGAAGAATCTGTCGGCAAGCAGTTCACCGTAGCCCTCATAATTCTCTTTATAAGCGGGTTTGAGCTGCGGGTAAATACCGACTATTCTGCTGACAAGTGTAACCTCGTCGTATGACATTCCGCCGTTTTCGACCTTGTCTTTAGACACTGTCTGCGGCGCTCTCTGCCTTTTGATTTTCTTCTCTGCGGCGGGGCTGAAACGCTCTGTCACAGACTCCGAAATCTCGTTTACAAAATATTTTATCTGTTTGTCGTTTATATCTTCCGGGTCGAGTATTGAGTTTGAAATAACGGCGTAGTCGCCTTCGGAAATCTCGCCCTCTTTAAGCACTCCCGAAACGGTGAGGCGTTTGTCGAAATGCTCGATTTTGAGCGCCTTGTTTTCACCTTTGAACGCTATTGTGATTTTGTCGCCCTCGGTCTTTGCGGGCAGTGCGCCCTTCTCGGTGCCTTCGGGTATTACGGGAACAAAGCCGCAGCCCGCAAGCACAAGTGTAAGGTCTTTGTAAATACGACCGAGAATGTCATAGATATTTTCCATTTTTTTACTCCTTGCAGAACAAAATTTGACTTCTATATTATACTACCTATATATATATTTGTAAAGTAAATTATTATATAATATTATATAAATTTAGATATAATTTGATAGATATATAGTGAACTTTGAATAACAAGAAATATTTGACTTAATATCATCTGTGTGATATGATATAAAAACTTATTGTTTAAATCCTTTTTGAGGTGGCATATGAAAAAAGTTCTTGTTCTTTTCGGCGGCGTTTCAAGCGAGCACGATGTTTCACTCATCTCCGCAAAATCGGTAATTGAAAACATCCCCTCAGACAAATACGAGGTTACAAAACTCGGAATAACAAAGGACGGCAGCTGGTTCATCTATAAGGGTGACACTGCCAACCTGCCCGGTGACAAATGGCTGGAGGACAAACCGAACCTTGTTCGTGCGGTTATTTCGCCCGACAGAAGCCATCACGGTGTTATCACGGAGCGCGGTTCCGTTATTCCGTTTGATATATGTTTCCCCGTTCTTCACGGCAGAAACGGCGAAGACGGCACCGTTCAGGGCCTTCTTGCGCTTGCGGGAATCCCATTTGTCGGCTGCGATATGCTGGCATCCGCCGTATGTATGGATAAGGCAATGACAAACGCCATAGCCGATTACGCAGGCATAAAACAGGCAAAATGGCTGGCGTTCGACAGCTACGCCTATTCAAAAGACCGCGCAGAATTGCTGAAAAAGGCGCAGGATTATCTCGGCTTCCCGATATTTGTAAAGCCCGCAAATTCCGGCTCCTCTGTGGGAATCACAAAGGCAGCTGATGCCGCAGGTCTTGAGGAAGCAATAAAAACCGCATTTGAATTTGACAAAAAGGTTGTGCTTGAAGAAGGCGTTGACGGTCACGAGGTTGAGTGCGCCGTTATGGGCAACGATGAGCCGGTTGCATCAACCGTCGGTGAGATAGTCCCCTGCAACGAATTTTACGATTATGACGCCAAATACTACGCAAACAAGTCTGAGCTCAACATACCCGCAAACCTGCCGGATGAAACCATTCAGGCAGTGCGCGAGGCGGCGTGCAGAGCATACAAGGCGTTCGGCTGCACCGGTCTTACAAGAGTTGATTTCTTTGTTCGCAAAAGCGACGGAGCGGTTATGCTCAACGAGCCGAACACAATACCCGGGTTCACTTCAATCAGTATGTATCCCAAGCTGTTTGCCGCATCGGGCGTTGCGTATTCCGAGCTGCTTGACCGACTTTTGCAGTTAGCCGAAGAAAGATGATATGCAAAACTACAACGTTACTATAAAAGACACCCACGAACAGGACGGCGAGAGTTTTACCGCCGAGTTCACCTGCGCCTGCGATTACGCTTGCAACGGCGGCAAATACTCCGTCACATACACCGAAAAGGGCGGAGAACTGAACGGCAGTGTTGTCACGATACGCACCGTTGACGAAAACACGGTTGAAATCACACGCCTGGGCGAATACAACACGCGTCTGACGCTTGAAAAGGGGCGCAGACATATCTGTATATACAACACCCCGTTCGGCGAGCTTTCAATGGGCGTTTACGCCGAAACTGTTCAATCTGAGATTACAGAAAGCGGAGTCAGTCTGAGGCTCCGCTACACGCTCGATTTCAATTCGGGATTAATCTCAACAAACACTATGATAATTACGGTTAAGGAGGCGGCTGACAATGTCACTGCTTGTTAAAAAAACACATACCGATGCACGCACCGCAATAACGGAAGCGGCAGGCGCGGCGGTAGCAAACGGAATATTTCCCGAGGAGCCCCTGCCCGGCTTCAACACCGAGGTTCCCGCTGACAGAAAAAACGGCGATATTTCATCAAACGCTGCAATGGTATGGGCAAGAGCCCTTCATATGCCTCCGCGTAAAATAGCCGAAACAATCGTTGAAAACATACAGCTTGACGGCACATTTTTTGAGAAAGCCGAGGTTGCAGGACCCGGTTTTATAAACTTCTATTACGGCGCTTCTTTTTACTGCGCCGTTATTGATGATATTCTTGAAAAAGGCAACAACTACGGACGTTCTGATTTCGGCAAAGGCAAAAAAATCAACGTTGAATTTGTAAGCGCAAATCCGACGGGACCTATGCATATGGGCAATGCCAGGGGCGGAGCTCTGGGCGACTGCCTTGCCGCAGTGCTCGATTTTGCCGGCTACGAAGTCAGCCGCGAGTTCTACATAAACGATGCGGGCAATCAGATTGACAAATTCGCACTGTCGCTTGATATCCGCTATCGTCAGATTTTTGAAGGCGAAAATGCTCCCGAACTGCCCGAGGATTCCTATCACGGTGCAGATATCACCGGGAGGGCGAAGGAATTTGCGGACATTTACGGCGACACTTACATTTCAAAGCCCGAAGAAGATCGCAGAAAAGCCCTTGTTGACTTTGCTCTGCCGAAGAATATTCAGGCAATGAAAGAGAACCTGACAAAATACCGCATTGAATATGACACCTGGTTTCACGAAAGCGTTCTGCACAACAGCGGCGAGATAAACGAGATTATCGACATTCTGAAAAGCAAAAACCTTGCCTATGAAAAGGACGGCGCACTCTGGTATAAAAATGCAGAGATTCTCAACGAGAGACTTCTCAGGGAAGGCAAATCGCCCGCCGACATTGAAAAACTCGGTTTAAAGGATGAGGTGCTTATCCGTCAGAACGGCAACCCGACCTACTTTGCGGCCGACATTGCCTACCACCGCAACAAATTTGCAAGAGGGTTTGACAGAGCCATTGATATATGGGGAGCTGACCATCACGGTCACGTTGCGCGTATGAAGGGTGCTCTTGACGCCATCGGACTTGACGGCGACAAGCTTGACATTGTTCTCATGCAGCTTGTCAACCTCATCAAAGACGGCGGAGTAGTCAAGATGAGCAAAAGAACCGGCAAGGCAATCACCCTTACAGACCTGCTTGAAGAAATTCCCATTGACGCCGTCCGTTTTCTCTTCAATATGAGAGAGCCCGGCTCACAGATGGATTTTGACCTCGACCTCGCTGTCGAACAGAGCTCCGAAAATCCCGTTTACTACTGTCAGTATGCTCACGCAAGAATCTGCAGTATTCTCAAAAAGCTTGAGAGTGAAGGCATCGTTTCAAAACCCTGCAGCCCCGAAGTTCTCTCGCTTCTCACGGCACCCGAAGAGCGTGAGCTTATACTCCACCTCTCCTCGCTTACAGACGAAATCGTTTCGGCGGCAAAGAATTATGACCCCGCAAAAATCACGCGCTATGCCGTCAATCTCTCGGCTCTGTTCCATAAGTTCTACAATGCCTGCAGAGTAAACTGCGGTGAGGAAGACCTGACTCAGGCAAGACTTGCCCTTTGCATCTGCGTAAAAACGGTGCTCGCAAACGTGCTCACAATGTTCAAAATCACCGTTCCGGAGTATATGGAGAAAGATTCCGACGCAGAATAATAAGAACAGACAAATCCTCCGGTTTTCTTTAAACAGCCGGAGGATTATTGCTGACAGCGCCGGCGTTCCGACGGTATAACTGCTTTATACAGGGCGTTCTGCGTTCTTTTCGCTTTTTGATATAATTTGACCGAAAACATCTTTTTCGCCCGTTTCGGCGCCCTCAAGGGCGTTTTTCGGGCGTTTCAGAGGTATGTTAAGTATGAACGGTAAGTTTGCAGATTTTGTAAATAAAAAAGATAAAAAACTGCTGCTTGCGGTAATAATTGCCGCCGTTGCAGTTGTCACCGCTGCGGCTGTTGCGGCAGGCATATTCTTCGGCAGGCGTTCAGAAAAGCCAGCCACTGCTCCTACTGCCGACCTCGCCGTTCAGCTCTCGCTTCTTACCGATGTTTCATCCTCCGATGTAATGATTACAAAATACTATGTCTATGGCAACCACCTTCACCTTGAAGGCGAGGTTGACGGCGCAGAATACCCGGACTTTTCAAGAATGGGTCTGATTCTGCGAAAGGACGACGGCAGTGAAAAGGAGATAACTCTCGACTGCAGCCGTAATGATTTCGGCACTGTGTTTTTCAGATCCTCGGAATATATAAACGGCGGAATCTGCCTTGACGAGCTTGCAGAAGGCGATTTCTGCGTGCTTTTTAAAATCGTTGACGGCGGCAGAAAGGTTTACACTTCGGCGGCTGCCCTTTATGATTTTGAAGCGGTCAACTACTACACAGTAACAAAAAACGGCGAAAACCGCCTTGTAAACCTCGGTTTTACGGCATACAGCACCGGCAGCGGTATTCTGCCCTGCCTTGCAATTAAAATCGAAAAAGCGGCGCTTCCCGGCGATGTTTATGACATTGTGCTCGATGCGGGTCACGGAAGCGGAGATTCCGGTGCGGTTTATAACGGGCACAATGAATCGGACCTGACAATCGACTACGCAAAAGCTCTGAAAAAAGAACTTGAATCGCTCGGTCTCAAGGTGAAAATGACGCGCGAAGGGAACGAGAAAAACGGAACGATGACCGGTTCGGCGGCATACAGTAAAGGCGGAAGGGTTGAAAAGGCGTGCCTTTCGGGAGCGAAATACTGTTTTTCAATCCATTTCAACAGCATAAGCGGCAATAAGAAAACAACGGCGCACGGCTTTCAGATTTACTGCCCGTGCGGCTCCGATATTTCATTTGCGAAATCCGTAGCCGACAATGTTGTTAAAACTGCGGGCACGGATTATTCTCCGCAGGAGTTTTCGAGGGTTGCACCCGGAGTTTATATACGCACATTCGGCAAAAACGGGGTTGAAAACTCGAAAAAAATTGCAAAATCCTACGGCTATGAACCATACGACGCAATAAAAGAAAACACCACTTTTTATTATATGATACGTGAAACGGGCGGAGTCGCCACGGGCGCATATATTGACGGGCGCAGCAGGGAATTCGGCTTTAACGAAAATGAAAGCCGGAATTCCGTAACGGGGCTTGAAAGCTACCTTATTGAAATCGGATACATCTGCAACGAAACGGACCTTGCAAATATTCTCACAAACCGCGACGCTTATGTTCAGGCGATAGCCGCCGCTATAGCGAAGGAGCTGGGAATAACCGCAAAATAAAACAGCCCGCCGCCGGGCAGACTGTTATTATGTTTTATTTTGGTTTATTATATTTCATAAAATGATTTAATTAAGGAATCTTTTATGTTATACTGATAAATACTTTGTGTCAGAAAGAAAAGGATTGAATTGACTTATGGAAAAAAGAAACACTTTTTCGGGCAAAATCGGCTTTGTGCTGGCTGCCGCCGGTTCTGCGGTGGGTCTCGGCAACCTGTGGAGGTTCCCCTACCTTGCAGCCAAATACGGCGGTGGAATATTCCTGTTTGTTTACCTTATTCTTGCGGTAACCTTCGGTTTTATTCTTATGGTAACCGAAATCGCCATAGGCAGAAAAACTCAGTTAAGTCCGCTTGCGGCGTTCGGCGCTCTGAGTTCAAAATGGGGCTGGGTCGGCAAGCTTGCAACCTTTGTGCCCGTTCTTATCTTCCCTTACTACTGCTTAATCGGCGGCTGGGTTACCAAATACACCTACGCCATGATAGCCGAAGAGCAGGCAACGGCTGCAGACTCGTATTTCGGCGCCTATGTTTCGGCAACAACCGAACCGATAATCTGGTTTTTTGTGTTTTTGCTTATAACAACGCTGGTCGTCATATTCGGCGTAAACAAGGGCATTGAAAAGCTCAGCAAGATTCTTATGCCCCTGCTTCTTATTATCACGCTTGCTCTTTCAGCCTATATTGTTACACGACCCGGTTCAAAGGCGGGCATCCGTTATTATCTTATGCCCGATTTTGCATCTCTCAGCTTCAAAACCGTGCTTGCGGCATTAGGTCAGCTTTTCTATTCAATGTCGCTTGCCATGGGTATTATGATAACCTACGGCTCCTACCTCTCAAAAGAAGAAAAGATTGAAAAATCGACCCGTCAGATTGAAGTTTTTGACACGGCAATCGCCTTCCTTGCAGGTCTTATGATTATCCCCGCTGTTTTTGAGTTCTCTGGCGGCGACAAAGAGGCTCTCGGCTCCGGACCCTCGCTTATGTTTGTTACCCTTCCCAAGGTGTTCAACGCCATGCCGGCAGGCAAGATAATAGGTGCGCTGTTCTTTTTCCTTGTGCTGTTTGCCGCACTTACAAGCTCCGTCTCTATTCTTGAGGCGATTGTTTCGGGACTTATTGACACCTTTAAAATGAAGCGCGGGACGGCTACCGTTCTTGTTTCGGTTTACGGCCTTGTTCTCGGAATCATCTGCTCGCTCGGCTTCGGCATCTGGAGCGATTTCACCATAATCGGTATGTCGATACTCGACTTTATGGACTTTATCTCAAACAGCATTTTCCTGCCGCTCGTAGGTATGCTGACCTGCATAGTCGTCGGCTTTGTCATCAAGCCGGATGCCATAATAAGCGAGGTCGAGCTGAACGGTCCGTTTAAAATGAAGCATTTTTATACGGCTATGGTTAAATGGATTGCCCCGATTCTTATTTTTGCAATTCTTGTTTCGGGTATTCTTCAGAGTCTCGGAATACTGAAAATATAAAAACCGAATAATTGCAAACAAAAACGCCCTGTCGATTGACAGGGCATTTTATTTGTAAAGATTAAATTATTTAAGTTCAACCTTTGCGCCGACTTCTTCAAGCTTTGCTTTTGCAGCTTCAGCGTCTTCTTTGGAAGCGCCTTCTTTAACGGCCTTGGGAGCGCCGTCAACAACTGCTTTTGCTTCTGCAAGGCCGAGACCGGTGATCTCGCGGACTGCCTTGATAACCTTGATTTTTTCTGCGCCGACTTCTGCAAGGATAACGTCGAACTCTGTTTTCTCTTCTTCAGCTGCTGCTGCGCCGCCTGCTACGGGGCCTGCTACTGCAACTGCTGCTGCGGCTGAAACGCCGAACTCTTCTTCTACTGCGTGAACGAGCTCTGAAAGCTCAAGAACTGAAAGTGCTTTGATTTCTTCGATCATAGCAGCGATTTTCTCTGATGCCATTATAATTTCCTCCTAAATGTAAGATGTCAATAAATTATTCTGCGGGTGTTTCTGCAGGAGCTTCCTCAGCGGGAGCCGCTGCTTCTTCTGCGGGAGCTGCTTCCTCAGCGGGAGCTGCCTCTTCTGCAGGAGCTGCTTCCTCAACGGGAGCCGCTTCTTCTGCGGGTGCTGCCTCCTCTTCGGGAGCGCCGCCCTTGTCAACAACAGCCTGAATAACGCGTGCGAATGCTGCGATGGGAGCATTGAATGCGTTGCATACTGTTGCAAGAAGGATGTCTCTTGAAGGAAGCTTTGCAAGTGATTCTATCATAGCGGTGTCAATGACTTTACCCTCAAGGTAACCGCTCTTGATTGTGAACTTGCCCTTGGATGCGTCTGCATACTTCTGAAGTATTCTTGCTGCTGCGGTCTGGTCTTCGGGGCTGATGGCTATAGCCGTTGTGCCTTCGAGAACGTTTGTGATATCGTCAAGACCTGCGCTTTTTGCCGCAAGACCGAGAAGTGTATTCTTAACTACCGAGTATTTAACGCCTGCTTCGCGAAGCTCTTTGCGGAGCTTGGTGTCATCAGCAACGGTGATACCTTTGTAGTCAACAATAACACCTGCAACGGAGTTGTTCAGAGAATCAACAAGATCTGCAACCATTTGTTTCTTCTGTTCCAATACCTTTGCGCTTGGCAATTTGATTTCACCTCCGGATTTACATTTAAAAAGCCCTTCCCGACTGCGCGGAAAGGGCAATAACACACTACATTTCTGTTTTGTGTATTCCTCTCTCGGCAGGCGGTAAAAACCTTATGCATAAACTGCACCTGCTGTCTCTGAAAAGAACAGCTTGTGTATAATAACACACTTTTTTGCCTGTGTCAAGCAGGTTTTTGAAAATTATTCAGCAACGAGCTTGAGGGGGTTGACTTTGATGCCGGGGCCCATTGTTGTTGCAACAACGCATGAGCGGATATACTGACCTTTGCTGGCAGCGGGCTTTGCCTTGATTATGGCATCGAGAAGAGTGTTGAAGTTCTCACTGAGCTTCTCGGGGCCGAAGGACGCCTTGCCGATGGGGCAGTGAATGATGTTTGTTTTGTCAAGGCGGTATTCGATTTTACCGGCTTTTGCTTCGGTAACTGCCTTTGCAACATCGGGAGTAACCGTGCCTGCCTTGGGGCTGGGCATAAGACCGCGGGGGCCGAGAACCTTACCGAGACGGCCGACGAGACCCATCATATTGGGTGCTGCGATAGCAACGTCGAAATCAAGGAAACCTTCGCCCTGAATCTTTGCCACGAGATCTTCAGCGCCTACGATTTCAGCGCCTGCCGCTGTTGCCGCATCGGCATCGGGGCCTTTTGCGAAAACTGCGACTCTGACCTGTTTACCTGTGCCGTTGGGAAGAACTACGGCGCCGCGGACCTGCTGGTCTGCGTGACGGGAGTCAACGCCGAGACGGACGTGAACTTCTACCGTTTCGTCAAACTTTGCGGTTGCGGTTTTGATTGCAAGACCGAGTGCTTCCGAAGGGTCATAGAGATTTGCTTTATCGACAAGCTTGGAGCTGTCTACATATTTTTTACCGTGTTTCATCTTGTTTTACCTCCCCTCAGTCTGCCACTGTAACGCCCATGCTGCGCGCCGTGCCGGCTATCATGCTCATTGCGGTCTCGATTGTAGCCGCATTGAGGTCGGGCATTTTCTGCTCTGCAATTTTACGGATCTGTTCCTGTGTGATTGTAGCAACCTTTGTTTTGTTGGGAACGCCTGAACCGCTTTCAATTCCGCATGCCTTTTTGATAAGGACTGCTGCGGGGGGAGTCTTTGTGATGAACGAGAAGGTGTGGTCTGCAAATACCGTGATAACTACGGGAATAATGAGACCCATATCGTTCTTTGTGCGCTCGTTGAATTCTTTTGTGAACGCCATGATGTTAACGCCGTGCTGGCCGAGTGCGGGGCCGACGGGGGGTGCAGGAGTTGCTTTACCTGCGGGAATCTGAAGTTTGATTAAGCCAACAACTTTTTGTGCCATTTTTGTTAACCTCCAATAAAATGTGGTGAATTGCGGAGTTTTATGAACTCCTCCCACGAAACCGTGCCTTAAGCACAGCCGCGCCCAGGGGCGCTTAATTTGAAAAGACAGTCAAGTCTTCAAATTACCGTGATTAATCTTCAGCGAGTTCTACTTGGTCAAGCTTGAGCTCAACCGATGTTTCTCTGCCGAAGAACGAAATTGTGACGCGGACCAGATCATTGTCAACGTCAATCTCCTGAACAACGCCCTGCGTGCCTTCGAACATTTCGTCGATGATATCGACCGTGTCGCCGACCTTGTAGGAAACTTCGACGACTCTTGTTTCGATGCCGAGGTTGTAAACCTCATCTTCAGTCAGGGGCATTGCTTTGCTTTCCGGGCCTACAAAGCCCGTAACGCCTCTTGTGTTACGGATGACAACCCATGTGTCGTCGCTCATGACGGGTCTGTTGTTTTTGTCTGCCTGAACGGCAACCTTGACAAAAACATAGCCGGGGAAAAGCTTGCGTTCTGTCTGCTTACCCTTTTCATCTTCAACGATTTCAACGGGAACTTTTACGTCGAGGATTGCGTCCTGCATCTTACGGTTTTCAACAACCTTTTCGATATTGCCCGCAACCTTGTTCTCGTAACCTGAGTAGGTATGAACAACATACCATCTTGCGTCTGTAGCCATTGTAAATCCTCCCTATTCTCAGATAGTGAAGAATTTGCTTACGGCAGACATCATCGCCTTTGTTGTCTCTTCGGCGGCGCCAGATTCGCTTATGTGCTCCGCTGCTCTCTTGAGAAGTGAGAGAAGGAAGGAAAGCAACTGGTCAATACCGAAAATTACAACTCCGCAGATAACAACCACGACAAGAACTACGCCGCTGGATTTGAGAACTGTCATTTTGTCAGGCCAAACGATCTTTTTGATTTCGCCCTTGAGATCTTTGACGAACTTCTTTATGGCCTTGCCTGCACGCTTAAAGATGTTGCCGTTAGGGTTAGACTGCCTGTTCGCTTTTTTCGCCTCTTTTTCGGCTCTTGCGACCTTTTCGGCGGCCTCGGAAACTTCCTTTTTAGCCATTGGTTCTCCTCCTGTGTTATTTTGTTTCTTTGTGGAGAGTATGCTTCCTGCAGAAACGGCAGTACTTGTTCATCTCCAACCTGTCGGGTGAATTCTGCTTGTTTTTCATTGTGTTGTAGTTGCGCTGTTTGCATTCGGTGCATGAAAGTGTGATTTTCACTCTTTTACCGTTAGCAGCCATTTGCGGCACCTCCATCTTTTAGGAATTTTTAGCCTCCCTCTGTGACTACCGGAAAAAGGGCACAAAAATAAAGCCCTCCCGCAGAGGTGTAGATATAATATCACAAGTCACCTGCTTCGTCAAGCATTTTTTTGCTTAAAAAAACAGGTGATTTTTCGTTTTGTAAAATCATCACAACATATTGTTCAGTTCTGCCGTTCTATGTGTATATCTTGCGACAATATATTAATGTATTATATATAATATTTTATTCTTCCGTTTTTTTATCTGCACTGCGAAGCGGGAGCCACCAGGTGAAACCGAAGGCAAGGCAGTTTGCAAGCCCTTTGCCCGCACTTATGCCCGACTGCTTTGCGGTCTTTCTGCCGATAATGAAATACTCGGTGAGATGCATTGTGAAAAGAGCCGCCAGAGGAACGAACTTCTTTTTCACGGCAAGAATTATGCCTGCTATGTAGAGAATAATACAGAAGGGTTTGCCGATTAACGAAACATATTTCATCATAAAAAAACTCCTTTGTTTATAACAATGCCGCAGCGCCTTTTTACGGCAGTGCGGCATTTAAAAACAAATCTTTATCAGAAGAGCATAAGAAGGAAAATAACCGGCATGGTGATAAACGTCATAAAGAAGAAACCGAGCGGCATAAATACTGCGGCTATGGAGCCGGTTGCGATAAGCGCATTTATTGTTGATTTGACAACAACGGTGTTCTGCGCTTCGGAGATGTTCTGCCAGCAGATACTTATGCGGTTGCCTTCCTGCGTGTAGGTGTCAAGTTCGAGTGCAGATGAAGACTCCGCCTTTTTGAAGCCGCATTCTTCAAGACCTTTTGCGACTGCATTTGCCTCTTCTTCATTGTGGAAATCGACAAAGCCCTCAAGTCTGAGCTCGTCGCAGGGCTCAGTATTGTAGAGATGGCCTCCTCTGAAGCCGGTGCACCACCAGTAATCATCATAGGGAACGGTGAACTGATACTGATAATCGCCGTTGCGGTCTTTATCCCAGTAAAGGGTTGTCTGCATTTTGAGTCTGTCATTATCGGCGCATTTGTAAGGTGTAAAAGCGTTCACCTCTTCGCCTTCCTTAAGCTCGCCGTCACGGTAGTAATAGCCGATTTCGCTGCCGTAGAAGGCAATGCCGTATTGACCTTTCCAAAGCTGAACCATACGTGCTTTGCCGCCGTAATTGTAGTTTACGCGCACATAGTCATAGTTGATTGTAAGATAAGGGGAAACGTAGTCAAATGCGTTCATAAAGCCCGTTGTTTTCTGCCATGCAACGTCCTGGTCATAATAATAGAATTTTTCGCTGCCGTTGAAACGGTAGCCCATAACGGTGTTGTTGCGAAGGTAGTCGTTGGCAGCATCGACTGCGGTTGAACACGCAATTTTAATAGTGCCTTTAAAGGTCTCTCCGCTTTCGGGTTCGGTGACAGTTGCGGTAATTATTGAGTTGCCGGGCGTAACACCGTGAACAAGACCTTTTTTGTCAACAGAGCAATGCTCATTGTCGGATGACCACTCTATTGTGAAATCCTCCGGTTTGAGTTCGCTGCCTTCTGGAACGGTGATTTCAGCCGTCAGCTGCAGATTGGTGCCGACGTGAACATATCTTCTCGGTGCGTCGAGTTTTACAGAGTAGCCCTCAAGCGCCGCTGCCGCACCTGCGGTTGCAACCGAGAACGCAATAAGGAACGCCATTAAAGCGGCAAGAACTGCCGAAGCGGTTTTTCTGCTCATCTCTTTTTCCTCCTTGTTTTGCCGTAAGAAAAATATACGGCATATAACTGTATAACAAAAAATATTTTAACACATATAAGAATAATAGTCAAATAAAGGTATATGCGTTAATCAATACCAAGCAGGCGGGTTATGTTATTATAAAAAATATCTCTCAGTTCATCATCCGAAAAGCCCGCTCTCATAACCGATTTTATCTCGGTTTTGCAGCTCCACATAGGGTAATCACTTCCGAAAATCACACGCTTTGTTCCGTATTTTTCAACGTAACGGTAAAACTCGCTGTCTGACAGATAGGCGGTTGAAGAGCAGCAGTCAACCCAGAGGTTTTCAAATTCGGTAAGCTTTTCCGCCGCCTCTTTCCAGATGCTCCAGCCGCCGAGATGGGCGCCGATTATTTTAAGCGACGGATGCTTTACGAGCGCTTTTGCCGCCCTTTCGGGGTTGGAATAATCCTGCCTGATATCGCCGAAATGCACAAGCACCGGGATGCCGTCGCGCTCGCACAAATCAAAAATCTTGTTGCAGCCGTTGCCGTCAACCGGCGAGCGCTGAAAATCAGGGTGAAGTTTAACTCCTTTCAAGCCGAGCGAGCGAAGATGTTCATAATCTTCCTCAACAGCTTCACTGTCCGGAAAAAGCGTGCCGAAGCCGATCAGACGGTCCGGGTGCTTTGCCGTTTCGCCTGCAATAAATTCGTTTATCGACTGCACCTGATGTTCGCTTGTTGCAACCGAGTGAACGAGAAAACGGTCAACTCCCGCAGCAGTTCCTTTTTCAATCAGATCATTTACGGTGCCCTTCCCGTGTGCGAGAACTCCGTAAAATGTGTCAATACCGTCAACGGCCCTGCCTGCGATTGCGTCGGGATAAATATGGCAGTGAGCGTCAAATATCCTGAAATCTCCGAACACGAAGGCACCTCCTTTTTTCTGATAAATAATTATAAACAGTATAGCGGTTCATATCGGGATTGTAAATATCATTATACTAAATTTTTAAAAGCCGCAAAAAACAACCCGCAGAAAAACTGCGGGTCTGATTGATCTTTGCTTATCAGTCTGCCGTGTAGGGAAGAAGAGCAAGGTGACGGGCACGCTTAATGGCTGTTGTGAGCTCTCTCTGATGAGCTGCGCAGGTGCCTGTTACGCGGCGGGGAAGAATCTTGGCTCTTTCGGATGTGTATTTGCGAAGCTTGTCGATATCTTTGTAATCGATAAACTCTACCTTATCAACGCAGAATGAGCAAACCTTTTTGTGCCCTTTTCTCATGGGCTTTCTGTCTGCCTTATCGTATGCCATAACAGTTTTCTCCTTTCACATAATGAAGCGGGGACGGTCAATCAGAAAGGAAGGTCGTCCTCCGTGGGGATTTCTTTGAAGTCGTCTGTGTCGCCTGTTGAGTATGAGGGAGCGGGCTGAACCGCTGCTCTGATATTTTCTTCAACAGGGCTTGAACCTTCGTTTTTGGAGCCGCAGAAGCTTACATTGTCTGCAACAAGTTCAACCGCTTTGCGGCGGTTGCCGTTTTTGTCATCATAACTTCTGGTCTGAATATGACCCTGGACTGCAATCCATGAGCCCTTGCGGAAATACTTTGTGACGAATTCCGCAGTCTGACCCCATACAACGCAGTCAATCCAGTCAGTCTGACGCTCTTCGCCCTGACGGACGTATGCGCGGTCAACTGCAACTGAAAATGAAGTTACGCTTCTGCCTGTTCCTGTGGTTCTGAGTTCGGGATCTGCAGCTAATCTGCCCATTATTACTGCACAGTTAAGCATTACATTCCCTCCTTACTTTCTGATGTTGAGCGAACGAAGAACACCGTCAGTGATGTTCGCAACACGCTCAAGCTCAGCCGGGAAATCGGGTTCAGCCGTGTAGGTGTAGATTACATAGTAACCTTCTGCCTCGTAATTGATGAGATAAGCAAGCTTACGCTTTCCCCATTCATCAATACTTTCAAGTGTGGCTGCGTCCTCGATCATCTTCTGGAATTTCTCTTTGAGAGCGATAGCTGCTTCGTCACCGTTCTTGACAGAGAAAACCATTGTGGTCTCGTAGCTGTTTGCTGCCATTTAAAAGCACCTCCTTCTGGTCTTTTGGCCGCCCCTTTTGAAGCGGCAAGGATCTTTATTGATAAATTTAAAGATTCTTCTGAAATTGCCCGTTTTGTTTAAGGGCGCACTTTCAGTAATTTCGCATTATAGCAGTATAAACATATAAAGTCAAGTAATTTTATTTATTTCGTATAAAAATTATTAAATATATATTATTTTTTCTTAATTGCGGCGGGTTTTTCTTCATCAAGGCCGATGTCGGTAACGATATAGACGACGCTCCAGATTACCATGCCCATAAACAGCATAAGAACTGCGTTTGAAAATGCGCCTATGCGAAGGGTGTCAACGTTTATCAGGTCACCGAAAAAGCCGGCGATATATGACTTTGAGAAAAGACTGACTACGTTTACCTTGCTCTCAACAACCGTTCTGCACACATGGCTTGAGAACACCTTGAAAAGAATCGACGTTACCAGACCAACAGAGCTTGCCGTAAGGAGCACCTTGCGTTTACCTTTGACTATGCAGGCAACAATAATGACAACCGTAAGAACAAGGGTGATTGCTCCGCAGATTATCATAAGCACAAAGCTTGCCTTTGCCGTTGTCAGAAGGTTCCAGATGTTTGACAGACTCTCGGATGAAAAAGCATCTCTGAGCGACTGTGTTGACGAGCCGCCGCCGAAGAGGTCGAAAATCTTGTAGAGACTGAATTCAAAGCTTATGCCGTAGTCAAGGAAACTGGGAGAGACCTCCATATAGAACAGCTGAAGAAAGATTACTGCGGGAAAAACCGCTATTGCAAGTATTGCGTGCACAATTCTGTAAACAATGTTCATAATAATAGCTTCCTTTCGTATTACTTGCCCCAGGATGAGTTGAGAGCAACGGTGCGGTTGAAAACAGGTTTTTCGGGTGTTGAATCCTTATCCGCACAGAAATAGCCCTGGCGCATAAACTGGAAGGTGTCCCCTGCCTTTACGTCCGCAAGACCACCCTCAACAAGGCAGTTTTCAAGCACTGTGAGGGAGTCGGGATTGATGTGGTTGAGATAAGCGTCACCGCCGTTTTCCGAGGGGTTTTCAACATTGAACAGGCGGTCGTAAAGGCGGATTTCGCACTTTACGCTGTCAGCCGCGCTGACCCAGTGAAGAGTGCCCCTGACTTTTCTGCCGTCGGGTGAATCGCCGCCCTTTGTTGCCGGGTCATAGGTGCAGTGCAGGCAGGTTACCTCTCCGTTTTCATCGGTATCATAGCCCGTGCAGGTTACATAGTAAGCGCTCTTGAGGCGGACTTCATTTCCGGGGTAGAGGCGGAAATACTTTTTGACGGGCTCCGCCATAAAGTCATCACGCTCAACATATATCTCTTTTGAGAATTTAACAGTTCTCTTGCCGAGTTCCGGTCTGTCGGGATGAACGTCAACCTCAATTTCTTCAACAAGACCGTCGGGGTAGTTGTCGATTACAACCCTGAGCGGTCTGAGAACCGCCATGGCTCTGGGTGCGGAGGCATTGAGTGCATCTCTGCAGCATGCCTCCAGCAGACCGAAGTCAACAATACTGTCTGCCTTGGCAACGCCTGCCCTGACTACAAAGTCTTTGATTGCATCCGCGGGGTATCCCCTTCTGCGAAGACCGCACAGAGTAATCATTCGCGGGTCGTCCCAGCCGGAAACAATACCCTTCTCTACAAGTGTCAGAAGCTTGCGTTTGCTTGTGACGCAGTAGTTTATGTTAAGGCGGGCAAATTCAATCTGGCGCGGCGGCTCCTCGAAACCGATATTCTCAATAAACCAGTTATAAAGCGGTCTGTGGTTTTCAAACTCCAGCGAGCAGAGTGAATAGGTGACCTTTTCGGCGGCATCCGAGAGAGGATGAGCAAAATCATACATCGGATATACGCACCATTTGTCGCCGAGCTGGTGGTGCGGAGTGTGGCTGATTCTGTATATGACGGGGTCCCTCATATTGATGTTGGGCGATGCCATATCTATTTTTGCGCGCAGGGTTTTTTCGCCGTTTGCAAACTCGCCTGCGGTCATACGGCGGAAGAGGTCGAGATTCTCTTCAACGCTTCTGTCGCGGTAAGGGCTGTTTTTGCCGGGCTCGGTGAGCGTGCCCCTGTATTCGCGGATTTCATCGGCGTTGAGGTCGCACACATACGCCTTGCCCTCTTTGATGAGTTTGATTGCGCACTCATAGATAAAATCGAAATAACCCGAGGCGTAAAGGCATTTATTCCATCTGAAACCGAGCCACTCAATATCCTCTTTTATGGCATCGACATACTCGGTGTCCTCCTTTGACGGGTTTGTGTCGTCAAGGCGGAGGTTGCAGATACCGTTGTATTTTTCGGCAGTCATAAAGTCAATGCAGATTGCCTTCGCGTGACCTATGTGAAGGTATCCGTTGGGCTCGGGAGGGAATCTTGTTTGAACACGGGAGTTTACTCCGTTTTCAAGATCCTCATCAATAAAGTCCCATATAAAATTGTTACCGATAACCGGTGAACTCATAATAATCATTCCTTTCCGTAAGCGGCAGCGGCACTTTCAAGTCTTGTGCGGACTTTTTCGCCGCCGAGCACCTTCATTACCGACCAGAGGTCGGGAGTCTGGCTGCGTGATGTCACGGCAATTCTTATTACCGTTGAGACATCGCCGACGTGACCCTTGAAGGCATCGGGATTTGCCTTGTATTCCTTGACGTTGGGGGTGAAACCGAGCGGCTCGCATAAACCCTTGATTTTTGCAAACCAGGTGTCTTTGTCATCGTCAACATCAAAGACTTTTATGTATTCTTCGAGAATCGCCTTTGCATCTGCAGGGGCGATATTCTGCGGCAACGTGAAATCGGGAGAGTAGATTTCATCATAGAAATATTCAATATATGACGGAACCTCGCTCCACTTTGAAATATCTTTTCGCGGCTTCGGATTTTCGCGGTCAATGTTGAGCGCATCCCTGAGATAACCCGGATTCTTTTCAACAAGAGCATAAAAATCGGGGGCATATTCCTTTGCCCAGCCGGCTACTCTGCCCGCAACATCGTCCGCCTTCATTGTTGAAATGACGTTTTTGCTGACGTCGGTAAGCTTAACGAGGTCAAACAGGCAGCCGCTCGAGCTCATTTTTTTGAGATTGAACGGGTAATCCGTCGCCGGCACGCCGGGGTTTGCCCTGCGCCAGTCTTCAAAGCCCGAGCTTATGAGGGTAAGAAGATACTCAATAAGACTCTCCTTCGGGAAGCCCTCAACAACGAAATAACTGACAGCCGCTTCGGGGTCCTTGCGCTTTGAAAGCTTGCGCTTGTCGCCCGTTTCGTCATCAAACTTCATAACCTGCGGAGTGTGCGCATATTTAGGCACTTTATAGCCGCACGCCCTGAACAGGGCTATATGCTTGGGAACGGAGGATATCCACTCCTCTCCCCTTATGACGTGGGTTGTTCTCATAAAATGGTCATCGCAAACGTGCGCAAAATGGTAGGTCGGAACGCCGTCGGATTTGAGAAGCACCTCATCAATGATGTTTTCGGGCATTTCGATTTTGCCCCTTATCATATCCTCAAAAGTGATTCTTTTCTCCTCGCTGCCGTCGGAGCGAAAACGCAGAACCCAGGTTTTGCCCGCGTCGATATTTGCTTTTATCTCTTCAAAGGTGAGATCTCTGCACTTTGCATATCTGCCGAAGTAACCGGTAATTGCAGCTCCGTCCGCCTCCTGCTTTTCACGCAGGGCGGAGAGATCCTCCGCCGAGCAGAAGCAGGGGTAGGCAAGACCCTGCTCAACAAGTGATTTTGCTATTGTCTGATATATTTCAACCCTGTTGCTCTGTGTGTAGGGACCGTATTCTCCCTTTTCAGTGCCGAAGCCCGTTACGCCCTCGTCAAATTCGACACCGAACGCCTTCAATCCGTTTGTTATTGCGGAAACGCCGTCATCTATTTCACGTTTTTTGTCTGTGTCTTCAATTCTCAGGTATGAAACGCCGCCCGAAACCTTTGCCGTAAGCACATCAACAAGGGCGCCGAAAAGACCTCCTATGTGAAGGTAGCCCGTGGGCGAAGGGGCAAAACGTGTAACTCTGGCTCCCTCCTTCAGACCTCGTTCGGGATACATTTCTTCATAATATTGTGGTGTTTTGTCAACAGAGGGGAACAAAAGCTCCGCAAGCTTCAGATTTTCCTGCTGTGTCACGCCTATACCCTCCCATTATAAAATAGCATTATTTTTTATTATTACAGAAAAACGGTAATTTATCAAGTTTTATTTTAAAAACACGATGGAAAGATTTAAAAAGAGCCCCTTTTGGGCAGTCACTCGTAAAACAGTAATGCCTCAAAGAGCGCTCTGTTCTGTTTGTTTATTTGTCTGCGGCAAATACAACTGCGTTTTCATCATAGATGAGGAACTGCGGTGAATCGCCGAATGTTCCGACAGTCGCCTGCCCGTCAAAATATAAGAGACGCGCAAACCAGTCGTGCATACAGCGGAAGGTCGGAATGTGCGTGGCGTTGTTCAGGAACCAGGTCTGTTCGGGGAAAAGACAGGTTGACGCATCAATATCGCCCCTTGGAGAGATATGCTTTCCGCTTCTTCCGAGTGTTCCGCCGTAGGGGGCGGCATCTGCGCCGAACGAGGAATATCTGAGGTCAACCGCCATATCTCCCTGAATCTTCCAGTCCTCAACAATAAACACTGTGCAGAAGCCGTAACGGGCAAGCACATAGAGGTTGCAGTTCTCATTTATGTTTTCGAGAATACTCTGCCTGTTGACCCTGATGGTATTTGTGTAATTGTCAACCTTTTTCTGCAGGGCGGAGTAATCAAGCTTGTATGCGGGGCAGATTTCGTTGAATATGTGATTATACGCATCTTCATAACACTCGTCACTTACCATTGACCAGATGCTCGGCCAGCTGCCGAACATCGGCAGAAGGCAGTTTGCCATGGCATCGCTGCCGAGCCCTTTTGCAATATTGTTGACGGAGTTGCAAAGCCACCTGAGAACACCTGTTTTGTAAAGCACTCCCGTAAGACCGTTGAGTAGTTTTTCCGCATCGCTGTAAGCCCAGACACTCTTTAAATATTCGACTGCGCCTTCATCATTGAGAACAATGTTCCCCTTGCAGATTTCACCGACAAATGTTGTGCCGTAAACCGCCGCCGCATTGAAAGCAACGCTGCGCACCTTTTGCGTTCCGTAGTTATTCAAATATGTGTATGTAACCACTCCGCCGTAGCTGTGGCACTCCAGCACAACCTCTTTGCTGCCGGAGCATTCAAGAACATAGTTTATAAAATCGTTGAGCTGAGAGGCAAGTTCAACAGGGTCGAGCCGCCAGTCGTATTCAAAAATCAGATAGCTGTCTTTTTTGATTTTCCCGGGTTCGGGGTATTTGAAAACCGTGCCTGAATTGTCCTGCACCTCCCCTGTTCCATACATATAAAGCGGGGCAAAAATGTCATAGACTCCGGCATAGAGCTTTTCGCCGAACCGGCTGTAATTCTTTGTGACTGCAAGTGAGAAAAGCGACGGCAGAAGCTTTAAAACATCTTTAATCACAAGCCCCGCCTGAGGCGGCCATACCGTGTCGGATGCGGGGTCATCTTTATCAACGTGAATATCGGTTGACATAAGCCCGAGCACCTTGATATAAGGGCAGTCCGCCGTGTATTTCTTCTCTTGAGCGGCATAAGACGGAACAGAGATTGCCGTAAAGAGCAGAGCAGCGCACAGCAGAACAGCCGTGATTTTTCTGATTTTTGTTTTAAACCTCATTTAAAGCCCTCCGTTTGAGCAGGTTATATTACAGTTATCTTTTTAATAATATCACTGCTGAGGATTCTTTTCAATATTATTTACCGCTTCTTTTTCCCGATGCGGAAAAATCCACCCCGCTTTATGCAAGGTGGATTCTCCGTTATACTATTCGCCTTTTCATTTGCCCTTTCGGGTTTGGTATGGTTTCTTATTCGCTCAGCGGTATTTTAACCGTCGCTTTGAAGAGGTCGCCGTCAATTTCGATGTCCAGTCCGCCCCCCTGAAGAGCGGCGAGGTCGCGTGCTATTGAAAGCCCAAGCCCGTTGCCGCCGTCCGTGCGCGACATATCGCCCCTGACAAAGCGCTCCATTAGCTCTTCCGTGCTTATGTTGAGCTCGCTTCTTGAAATGTTCTTTATTTCAAACACGCCGTTTTTGCCGTCGTCTTTAACTGTAATATATACCCTTGAGCCGGTCGCGGAATATTTTGCGGCGTTGCCCATAAGGTTTTCGAGAATGCGGCACATTCTGAGCCCGTCGGCCTTTATCATCACGGGAGAGTCGGGAAGATTCTGCTTTATTTCAAGCTGATTTTTATCAAAATTCTCCTGCATTTCACCCGCCGTCTGTTTTGCGAGTTCATTTAAATCGAGTGTCTCAAAATTGAGGTTGATTGCGCCCGACGACGCCTTTGACGCTTCAACAAGATCTTCAATAAGCACCTTGAGCCGCCCGGAGCGCTCCGAAAGCACCTCAATATATCCCTTTGCCGTTTCATCCTCAATCTCGCATTTGCCGAGCAGGTCGGTGTAATTGATAATTGAAGTAAGAGGAGTTTTTAAATCGTGAGAAACATTTGTAATGAGCTCGGCGCGCATACGCTCATCTCTGACCGCCGCATCGACTGCGTTCTGAAGCTTTTCGCCCGTTACCTGCATACTGTCGCACAGCGTTCTGAGCGATGACGGGTATCCGGTTGTGTCAAGGGAGTATTCTCCGCTCTGCGCCGCCTCAATAACTGTGTCAAGTTTTTTGAAGTAGCTGAGTGTTTTTATCAGTATGAACGCATTGAACGCCGCAAACAGAATAACGAAAAGCACACAGACAACCGGCTCATGACGGCCGAAGTTGATTATTGCGCAGGCGAGCAGCATATCTGTTAAGAGCGTTCCCGCGCAGAAGAGCATCACATTTCTGCCGAGATGTTTCGGCTTGTAGGCGAGCAGAGAGAAAAGTTTGCGGATTTTTGCAAAGAACCATAAGAGCGGTCTGAAAATAAAGAACCTGCCGAACCACTTCTGACCGGATTTTTTTATTCTGATAACCGAATACAGCCAGCACTCAAACGCACCCAACGCAAATGAGCAAAGCAATCCCGCTGCGGCAAGCGCCGTTGTGCTGCACTGAAGGCCGCTGTTGTCTAATCCCGTTATATCGCCACCGAGAATGAAGGCAGCCGCAAAGCCGATTGCTCCGCCTGCAAAACCGATGAAGAAGAACAGGGCGAGAAGCAGACTTATGTCGGTCGGGATTTTATCGTTCGGATGAAGAACAATTCCGCCCTCTTCGTCTTTATGCCCGGTGAGTAATGCGCCCGCAATAAGCAGTATTACAGCCGCCGCAAGAAAAACCAGGGCGATAACAGCCGCCTGAACGGTAGGAAAACTGCTGTGTTCCCAGAAGGATTTAACGGGTGTATTGAGACCGTTGTAGTAAATATAAACGGTTGCTCCGTCAACCCAGGATTGCTTCTCCAGCGGATTGCTGACGGGGTCATAGTTGTAGAAAAAATCTCCGTCTGTTATTCCCTCAACGCCCTGACTTTCAACGCCTTTTTCCGTAACCGCTATATATTTTGCACAGGGTGAGCTTTTTGCAACGACTTTTGCCCCCGGCACCGCTTTGTAAAGTGTAACTCCGGTTTCTGAAGAGCCGCCGGACTGTGCCGCTTTGCTGAAATATGCCTCTGCGCCCTTTGCAACGGATTTAAGGAAATCTTCCGGTTTTTCGAGATTGGTAACTACCTTTTTGCTGTCTTTGCAGGCGATGTAATAATCAAACTCTTCAAGGTCATTAAGTCCGTTGAGCATCCAGCTGTAGTTTTCGCCCGAAAGCGCATTCACCATTCTGTCGTAATAATCGGAAATCTGCTGCTTTGCGACATTTTCATCGTAGCCGAGGTAGTCGAGATAATAGCCCTCGCCGTTTGTGCCGAGACCGTCAACCATAATGTCAAAGCTATGGTCAAACGCCTCATCTCGGACAAGATATTTGTATTTGAGAATCTCTCTGCCCGCAGCCGAGGTCAGCGCCTTTTTTGCGGTTTTTATGTTTTCTTCGCTGTAGAGGGCGTATTCGTCGTCAGAATAATATTCGCGCACGGCGCCTCTGAGCTCTTCTGTTATAATAAACGCCTGCCTGTCAAGGTATTCATCCAGAACTTTCTGCACGTTTTTATCTTTTTCGGCTTTGAATTTTGCCTGCACTTTACCGCTGCCGAGCACGCGTGATATGCCCTGCGCGTAGGAGACGGCGCGCATGAATCTTTCGTTTAAATATCCCGTTTCGGTATAATCGAGCGTGTCAATCGCCGTTATGTCATATTTGCCGCCGATGTGAATTCTCTGCGCAGTCAGCACAGTGAAGCAGGCGCTGAAAAAGATGCAGATTAAACTTAAAAGAACACATACCGCCTTAATTAAAGGTCTTGATTTACTGTTTTTCAATTTTGTATCCAATTCCCCACACCACCTTTAAATATTTCGGGTTTTTGGGATCGATTTCGATTTTCTCCCTGATTTTGCGAATATGAACGGTAACTGTTTTTTCGCCCGGCACGGTCGGTTCATTCCACACCGCTTCATATATCCGGTCGGTTGAAAACACCCTGCCTGCGTTTTCCATAAGGAACTCAAGAATTCCGTATTCCGTCGCAGTGAGCCGGACGGGCTCGCCGTCAACAGTTACCTCCTTTGTTTCGCGGTCAAGCACAAGACCGCCCGTTACAAGCTGAGTGTTTTTTTGTTCCATGCTTCCGAGCGCCACATATCGCCTTATCTGTGACCTGACGCGCGCTGTCAGTTCAAGCGGATTGAACGGCTTTGTGATGTAGTCATCCGCTCCAAAGTTGAGACCCGAAATCTTGTCGGTATCCTCGCCCTTTGCCGAGAGCATAATTATAGGTATGTTCATTTTTTCGCGGATTTTCAGAGTAGCCGCCATACCGTCCATTTCGGGCATCATAATATCCATTATGATGCAGTGAATCTCATTGTTTTCGGCAAGAGAGAGCGCCTCTTTACCGTTATGCGCCTTGAGAACCTCGTAGCCCTCCAGCTTGAGATAAACTTCAATGGAGTCCAGTATCGGCTTGTCATCATCGCAAACAAGAATGCGGAACATCTGAAAAACCTCCGTTCATATTCAACAGGAAAACCGAAACACCGTTTGCCCGTTGTGTTAATTAAAACACCCTTAAGTAAAGAAACGGGAAACAAAATTATTAAGATTCGGTAAATATTCGTGTATTTTTGGTATTTATATTATTTAATCCTCTGTTTTTTCAACAATCAGCTCCGCGGAGTCGCTCTCAAGCGAATTGTATTCATCGTAATGAATATGGCTGCCTGCCTCTCCATCTGCAAGGTCGGTAAGCTGAGCCGCAAGAGAGAGCAAGCCCTCTCTGTTTGCGGAAATTACCGCCGTTCCATCATTGATGCTTACTTTGATTGTAAAACCGTCGCGCCAGTTTATTTCCATACCGCACCTCCGAAAAATCAGTCAAATATGTATTCAGCGTTCAGCGTCAGCTCGCTGTCTGCGCCGCTGTCGGAATACAGCTTTTTCTCATAACTTATTTTACTGTGATCAAGGCAGATATCCAGAAAACAGAGGAATATTCCGATATCTATTCTGTTGTAATATGAAACTTTATCAGCCGGCATTATGCCTCTTTTGCCCTCTTTTTTGTATCTGAAAACCGACAGTTTACCGCCTCTGTTGTTTACAAACCACGGCTGGGTATTGCACGCACTCGGGGCAAATCTGACAATATCCGTTACTCCCGGAAGCTCTTTGCCTTTCCATATTTCGCTTATCGGCTTTCTTTTGCTTTTAAACATATCCCTGCGGAACGCTTTATCATCCTTGATTTTACGGATTGCAATCATAATAACAAAATCCATACCGTTATATGATTTCTCCAGCGTTTTTCCTATGCCGAACCAGAGCGTTCCGATATTTCTTGAAACCAGATATAAATCAAGCTGTTCGCCTAAATAACCTGTGTTTTGCAAATAGCCGTCTTTGATTTCGCTGAACATAAGAATACAGTATTCCTGCCCGCGGCTGCAGGTCGTTTTTTCAGCCGGCACAATTTTTATTGCGGTTTTTATATCGGGATGCAGAGGTTTGAATTCCCGATAAACGCTTTTTATATCATCAATCTCATTATCCGTGATTTTTTCGTCCGGGACATCCCTGAAAACATGAAATGACTTTCTTTTGAAAATCATATTGTATAATATGTCGTTCAATAAATCGTCACCCCCGGTATCCCGAAATATCTGTTTGATAAACCTTCTGATTATTAATCGGATAATACAGTCTAATTTATAATACATTATCACGCAAGGGTGAAAAATTCAATAAAACACTTGATTTTTACAAAGAAGTCATATATAATATCGCTTGCAATTTAACAGAGATGTCAATTTGACACAACACGGAGAGTTGTCCGAGCTGGTCGAAGGAGCACGATTGGAAATCGTGTAACCGTTAAAAGCGGTTCGAGGGTTCGAATCCCTTGCTCTCCGCCATGACAGACAAGGAGTTTTTACAATTCCTTGTCTGCTTTTTTTATCTCAAAAATATAGTTTTTCTGCAAAAAAGGCGACGATTTGGCGACCAAATATTTTTATAAATATCCCGATGCCTCTCAAGGCAGTTTGACAGCACTAATAATTAAAGCCCGTATCGCAGTGATACGGGCTTTAATTTCTTTACAAAAGCGAGCTCTATACAGACTCTCTCTATATTGACTGCAAAAACATAAAAAACTTGATCTTTATAATCATCTTGGCGCTGAAATTACCGACCCATGTGAATGCGGGTGCTTTTTTTTTGAGGAACGATTATGAAAACAGCTGGAAAAGAATGGAGAAGAGGCAAAGATAAAAAGTTTACCGTTCCGACTGATAATGCAGAATACATATTTAATTATCTGTAAATTTATGATATAATAGAAAACAAATCGGGATTTGACGGGGTGAATTGAAATGAAAAAAACTCTTTCAGCTTTTCTCGCTTTTGCAATAATGATAAGCTGTGCCGTTTATACATTTGCAGCAGGAGAAACAATGTCAGTCTATTCGACGTACAGTATTCCGTCAGGAGCAGTGCGTATGATAGCGCATCAGGGGTATTCCGCCATCGCTCCCGGCAACACGCTGCCCGCTTATGAGGCGGCAGGCAAATCGGATTTCTGGGGAGCCGAGTGTGACATTCAGCGCACAAAAGACGGCGTGTGGATTCTTATGCACAACGACACCGTTGATGCCATGACAGACGGAACAGGAGAAATCTCAGAGCTGACTTATGCCGAGATTATGGAATTCAATGTTGACAGCGGTAACAATATTGAAAACTACCCAGGTCTCAAGGTCGCAAGACTTGAGGAATACCTTGATGTATGCAAAAAATACGGCCTGCACCCCGTGATTGAGATTAAGGAAAAAGCA